>NZ_CP028903.1:305000-440755 GCF_001639105.2 Azospirillum humicireducens | reverse complement strand
CCGATCTCGGCCCCGGCGCCGCCACGGTATGTACTTGTCAAAGAGCCCGCCCGATGCAGAAACCGAAAGCCTCACCGAACCGCTGGGGTTCAGGTGAAAAGCACCGGTTTGTCGGGCTTCCCCGTCGCGTGTCGGTCGCTGCCGTGTCGGCGGCGCCGGCGTCGTTCGCGTCGGGAGGCGCTTTATAGGCGAGCCCTCCCAAACCGCGCAAGAACTTTTTTCAGCAGGATGACGATTTTTTGAGCGAGCCGCGTGAACGGTGCCATTCGCGTGATCCGCCGCAAATGTTGAAACGTCTGACCTTCTGACCATAGAGTTGTTCGAAACCAGCAGCGAGCGGACATGCCGGTCGAGTTCGAGAGCGTCGTCACCGTCAGCGCGGCCAAGCAGATCGCCGACAGCCTGCGCGCCGCCATCATGGACGGGCGGTTGAAGGTCGACGAACGGTTGCCGACCGAAGAGGAGCTGGCCCAGCGCTTCAAGGTCTCGCGCCCGACCGTACGGGAAGCGCTGAAGCGGCTGGCGGCACAGCACCTGATCCGCTCCCGCCGGGGCCCGACCGGCGGCAATTTCGTCGCCAGCCCGGCACCGGAAGACGCGGCGCGCTCACTGGCCAACGCCACCACCCTGATGGTCGCGGTCGGCGACATCGGGCTGGACGACATGGCGACCGCCAGGCTGGAGCTGGGAGGCGTCTGCTGCCGGCTGGCTGCCGCGCGGAACGATGCGGAGCTGGCAGCGCCGCTGGCGACGATGCGGAATGAGTTGGCGCGGCAGGGCGAGGCGGCGCTGACGGATGAGGAATTCTGCGCGTCGGACGTGCGGTTCCACCGCGCCCTGGTGGATGCCGCCGGCAATGCCCTGCTGTCCTACCTGATGCATGCTGTGGTCGAGGCACTGCAGCCGGTCAGCAACATGATCATCTACCGGGTGCGCGAGCGCGAGGCCATCGTCGGCTTCCACGCCCGCCTGTTGCAGGCCCTGGAAACGCGGAACGCCGAGGCCGCGATGGCGGCGCTCGGCGATCTGGTCGGCTACACCCGCGACCGCTATCGCGAGGCGCTGGAAAAACGGACCGAGCGCGCCGGGTAACGGAGCGGATCGGACCCGATCAGGCGAGGGCGCGCAGGTGGCGGACCGGCCGGCCGGGAGAGACCGCTTCCGCCGCCGCGACGATGCCGCGGGCGTCGATCGCGTGATGGCGGTAGAGGTCGGCGATGGTCCCGGTCTGGCCGAAATGCTCCACCCCCAACGCCCGCGTGCGGTGGCCGGCAACGGACCCCAGCCAGCCCAGCGTCGTCGGATGGCCGTCCACCACCGTGACCAGGGCGCAATGGGGCGGCACCCCCTCCAGCAGCCGCTCGATATGGCCGCGGGCATGGGACAGGCCGCGCTCGCGCGCCCGCTGGGCGGCGCTCCAGCCGGCAGTCAGCCGGTCGGCCGAGGTCACCGCCAGCAGCCCGACATCGCGCCGGTCCTCCCCCAGCATGCCGACGGCGGCGATGGCCTCGGGCGCGACGGCGCCGGTGTAGGCGATCACCACCTGGGCGTTCGGCCCCGGCCTGCGCAGCCAATAGGCGCCATCGACGATGTCGCGGGCGAGATCCTCGTCCATCGTCCGGGTCGGCTGCTCCAGCGCGCGGGAGGACAGGCGCAGATAGACCGAGCCGCCGGTCTCGTCGCGCAGCCAGTTGCGCTCGTCCGGCACCCCCTCCCCGTCCCGCTGCATGTAGTCGAAGGCCCAGCGCATCACCACCGCCAGCTCGTCGGCGAAGGCGGGCTCGAAATAGGCCAGTCCATCCTGCGCCATGCCGACCAGCGGGGTGGCGATGGACTGGTGCGCCCCGCCCTCCGGCGCCAGCGTGACACCGGAGGGGGTCGCCACCAGCATGAAGCGGGCATCCTGATAGCAGGCATAGTTCAACTGGTCGGCGCCGCGCATGATGAAGGGGTCGTAGACGGTGCCGATCGGCAGCAGCCGCTCCCCGAACAGGCTGTGTGACAGGCCCAGCGCCGACAGCAGGATGAACAGGTTGGATTCGGCGATGCCCAGCTCCAGATGCTGCCCCTTCGGCGAGAAATCCCAGCTGTAGGTGGAGGGGATGCGTTCCTTCTTGAACAGGTCGGCCATCTCGCTCTTGGCGAACAGGCCGCGCCGGTTCACCCAGGCGCCGAGATTGGTGGACACCGTGACGTCGGGCGCGGTGGTGACGATGCGTTCGGCCAGAGCCGAGCGCTCGCGCCCGATCTCGTTCAGGATCAGGCCGAAGGCGGCCTGGGTCGACAGGCTCTTCTGCGTCGGGGTCTGCAGGGCGGCCGGCACGGCGACGGCCGGCGCCTCGTAGCGGCGGCGGCCCTTCTGCGCGAAGGGGACGCGGCGCAGGAACTCCTCCAGCGCGGTCTCCGGCAGGGAGAGCCCCTCGAAGCGGTCCCATTCATGGCCGGGGCGGACCTTGTTGGCGGCGCGGAAACCGTCCATCTGCTCGCGCGTCAGCAATCCCGAATGGTTGTCCTTGTGGCCGGCCAGCGGCAGGCCGAAGCCCTTCACCGTATAGGCGATGAAGCAGACCGGCCGGTCATGGGTGCGCGCTTGGGCGAAGGCCTCCAGCAGCGACGGCAGGTCATGGCCGCCGAGATTGCCCATCAGACGGGCCAGCTCCTCGTCGCTGTGGCGCTCGATCAGGCGGGAGACGTCGCCCTGGTCGCCCAGATCGTCCATCAGGCGGCGGCGCCAGGCGGCACCGCCCTGATAGGTCAGGGCCGAATAGAGCTGGTTGGGGCAGCTGTCGATCCAGTGGCGCAGGCGCTCGCCGCCCGGCTCCTTGAAGGCCTGCTGCATCAGGCTGCCGTATTTCAGGATCACCACGTCCCAACCGAAGGCGCGGAAGATGTTCTCCAGCCGCTCCCACAGCCCTTCGCGGATCACCGCGTCCAGGCTCTGGCGGTTGTAGTCGACGATCCACCAGGTGTTGCGCAGCCCATGCTTCCAACCCTCCTGCAGGGCTTCGAAGATGTTGCCCTCGTCCATCTCGGCATCGCCGACCAGCGAGACCATGCGCCCCTCCGGCAGGCCCGGCGCCCAGCCCTTGGCCTTCAGGTAATCCTGGACCAGCGAGGCGAAGAGGGTCTGCGCCACCCCCAGCCCGACCGAGCCGGTGGAGAAATCGACGTCGTCCACGTCCTTGGTGCGGGACGGGTAGGACTGGGCGCCCTTGTAGCCGCGGAAATTTTCCAGCTTCTCCCGCGTCTGGTTGCCCAGCAGATACTGGATGGCGTGGAAGATCGGGCTGGCATGGGGCTTGACCGCCACCCGGTCCTCCGGCCGCAGCGCCGAGAAGTAGAGCGCCGTCATGATGGTGGACAGCGACGCGCTGGAGGCCTGATGGCCGCCGATCTTCAGCCCGTCCAGGTTGGGGCGGACATGGTTGGCGTTGTGGATGGTCCAGGAGGCGAGCCAGAGGACCTTGCGCTCCAGCTCGGCCAGGCAGGCGAGATCGGCGGAGGATGGCTGGATCGCGATCATGGGGCGGCTCCCGGATGCAGGTTATGGTTGGTCAAACCTATCATTTGTGATCCGGCAGATGCTTGCGAACTGGCGTCGATCGAGGTTCCGTTTTAGCATTGGATGCCAGGCCATCGCAGGAAGCGGCATCCGATGCCAAAGCATCCCCTCGACCGTATCGACCGCAGGATTCTGGCCGCCCTTCAGCAGGACGGCCGCCTACCCAACAACGAGCTGGCGGAGCGGGTCGGCCTGTCGCCCTCCCCCTGCCTGCGCCGGGTCAAGGCGCTGGAGGAGGCGGGGGTGATCGCCCGCTATGTTGCGCTGGTCGACCCGGCCTCCGTCGATCTGCCGGTGAACATCTTCGTGAATGTCAGCCTGGAACGGCAGGTGGAGGCGCGGCTCGACGGCTTCGAAGCGGCGGTGATGGCGCGGCCGGAGGTGCTGGAATGCTACCTGATGACCGGCGACGCCGACTATCTGCTGCGGGTGGTGGTGCCGGATCTGGCCAGCTACGAGCGCTTCCTGAAGGAACATCTGACCCGCATCCCCGGCGTCGCCAGCATCCGCTCCAGCTTCGCGCTGAAGCAGGTGCGCTACCGCACCGCCCTGCCGCTGGACCATCTGGGGGGATAGGCCCCATCGCGCGGGGATGATCGGCCATGGCGGCGGGCGGCAAGAGTTGACGTCCCCATGACGGCATCATGAAAAATCAGCGAAAACGGCCGTCTCAGGCAAGCGGCAGCCTTGCAAATGCAAGGGGGTGCCGACGCTGCCGCCAACCCCACATCAGCGAAGGACAGGGCCTGTGGTGCCGCCGACACATGCCCCGGCGCATAGGCAGGCATACATAAGGACACCCTTGACCATGGCGCCGCAACGGATCATGAAAGCGCCGTCCGCTCCTTCATGTATACGCATGTATCCGGTGCCGGCAGGTCTTCTTCTTTCTTTTGGCTGGGACGAATGTTGCTTGTGCAGCGCTTGGGAAGCCAAAGACTTGCCATCCTCCCCCGGTACGGGTGCCGTCATGCCGGACAGCAAGCATTTATTAACCATGAAGCGCCACAACATGCGAGCGGCCCATCGCCGCGTTCAGCCGACCGCCGGGACCAGCCGATGAACGGGTCCCTCCGGCGCCACCGCGCTGATTCCCTTTGGAAGGCTGACACAGCGTGACTCTGCTGACTGCGCGGGCCAACGGCCCGACCGACGTTTCCCCGGCCGGTCAATCGACGACGTCCGCTTCCCAATCCGCCCTTCCAGCGGTGCCGGCGCTGAGCGGGCGGAGCGACCCGTCCCTCCTGCGGGACGAGCTGTTGTCCGACATCCCGCAGGCGACCGCCGTGGCGCATCCGGACCGCACGGCCATCGTTTATGAGGGCCGTCGCGTCAGCTATGCCGAGCTGGAAACGCGCTCCAACCGGGTCGCCCGCGGCCTGCGGGCGCGCGGGATCGGCCCCGGCAGTTTCGTCGGGCTGTGGATGGCCCGCTCACTGGACCTGCATGTGGCGCTGCTGGGCATCCTGAAGGCGGGCGCCGCCTATCTGCCCTTCGATGCCGATGCCCCGGCCGAGCGCGTGGCCGTCAGCCTGACCGACTGCGCCGCCCCGGCGATCCTGGTCGATCTCGTCACCGGCGGGAAGGCGGCAACGCTGGCCGCCGCCGGTGCAACCGTTCAGACGCTGCGCATCGGCGACGTGCTGGGCGACGACGACCGTCCGCTCGACCTGCGGGCCGACGGAGTGACGCCGGACAGCCCGGCCTACGCCATCTACACCTCGGGCTCGACCGGCAAGCCCAAGGGCATCGTCATCAGCCACCGCAACATCTGCCATTACCTGCGCGCCGCCAACAGCGTCTACGGCATCGCCGCCGACGACGTGGCATTCCAGGGTGCCTCGGTGGCCTTCGACCTGTCGCTGGAGGAGATCTTCGTCCCTTATCTGGCCGGCGCGACCCTGTGGGTCGCCAGCCGACAGGTGCTGGACGAGGCCGACCGACTGGCCGACGTGCTGACCGAGGCCGGCGTCACCGTGCTGGACACCGTGCCGACCCTGCTGGCGATGCTGCCGAAGGACGTGCCGTCGCTGCGCGTGGTGATCCTGGGCGGCGAAGCCTGCCCGCCGGCTGTCGCCGCGCGCTGGTGCCGGCCGGGCCGACGCCTGTTCAACAGCTACGGCCCGACCGAGGCGACCGTCGTCGCCACGGTGGCCGAGGTTCTGCCCGACACCCCCGTCACCATCGGCCGCCCGATCCCCAACTACACCTGCTATGTGGTGGACGAGGCGCTGCGGCCGGTGGCCCCCGGAATCCAGGGCGAGCTGCTGATCGGCGGCCCCGGCGTGGCCCAGGGCTATCTCGGCCGGCCGGAGCTGACGGCGGAGAAGTTCATCGCCAACCCGTTCCGCGCCGACGGGAACGACCCGCTGCTCTACCGCTCCGGCGACGCGGTCAGCGTCGATGCCGACGGCAACCTGCGCTTCCATGGCCGCATCGACGATCAGGTGAAGATCCGCGGCTTCCGGCTGGAGCTGGGCGAGATCGAGGCGAAGCTGACCGACCTGCCCGGCGTCGCCCAGGCCACCGTGGTGCTGCGCACCGACAACGGGCTCGACCGTCTGGTCGCCTTCCTGGTCGCCCAGCCCGGCGCCGAGCTCGACAGGACCGCGCTGCGCGACGCGCTGCGGGCCCAGCTGCCGGCCTACATGGTGCCGGCCCACTATGAACAGGTGGCGGAGCTGCCGCGCCTGACCTCCGGCAAGGCCGACCGCAAGACCCTGCAGGCGATGGCGCTGACCGAGGATGCCGGGGCGGCCGAGCAGGAGGAGCCGCGCAGCCCGACCGAGGCCGCACTGCTTGAGGCCGCACGCCGCGTCTTCCCCGGCCAGTCGATCCCGTTGGAGGCCGACTTCTTCCTCGACCTCGGCGGCCATTCGCTGCTGGCCGCGCGCTTCGTCTCGGCGGTGCGCGAAACCGCCGGGCTGGCCAGCCTGACCCTGCAGGATGTCTATGGCGCCCGCACGCTGCGGGCGATGGCCGAACGGCTGGACGCCAAGGCACCGGCCGGTCATGGCGCCAAGCCGGCCGACCTGTCCTTCGAGCCGCCGCCGCTGCGCCGCCGCCTGCTGTGCGGTCTGGCCCAGGCAGCGGCGCTGCCGTTCATCCTGGCGCTGATGACGGTGCAGTGGCTGGGCGTCTTCGTCAGCTACATGCTGCTGTCCGGCGAGGATGCCGGGCTGCTGGGTGAAATCACCACGCTGTTCGGCGTCTATGTCGTCATCAACATCGCCACCGTCGCCATCGCAATCGCGGCGAAATGGCTGATCATCGGCCGGACCAAGCCGGGCCGCTATCCGCTGTGGGGCGTCTATTACTACCGCTGGTGGCTGGCCCAGCGCTTCATTGCGCTTGTCCACCTGAAATGGTTCCAGGGATCGCCGCTGATGCGGCTGCTCCTGCGCGCGCTGGGCGCCCGGATCGGCGCCGACGCGATGATCGGGGAGTTCGAATCCGGCGCCATCGATCTGGTCAGCATCGGCCGCGGCGCCTCCACCGGCGGCAAGGTCAAGCTGGCCAATGCAGAGGTGATCGGCAACGAGCTGGTGATCGGCACCATCGAGATCGGGGAGGACGCCTATATCGGCACCTCCTGCGTGATCGGGCATGACGCCGTCGTCGCCCCCGGAACGGAACTGGCCGACCTGACCGCGCTCGCCGCCGGCACCCGCACCGGCGCCTATGAATCCTGGGACGGCTCGCCGGCCCGCAAGGTCGGCACGGTCGACCGCGCCGCCCTGCCCCAGGCTCCGCGTGCCGGCGCCCTCAGGCGGGCGACCCAGGCGCTGGTCTATCTGGTGGCGGTGGTCGGCCTGCCGCCGGTGGCGCTGATCCCGATCTTCCCGGCCTTCTACCTGTTCGACAAGCTCGACGCCTGGATGGGCGGGCTTTTCAAGGTCAACTACCTGTTCTATGTCCCCGCCATCGCCTGGCCGACGGCCATGTTCCTGGTCGCCTTCACCGTCCTGCTGATCGCCGCCGCGCGCTGGATCGTGCTGCCGAAGGTGGAAGCCGGGTCCTATTCGGTCCACAGCTGGTTCTACGTCCGCAAATGGATCATCGCCCTGTCGACCGAGGTGATGCTGGAGACCCTCAGCTCGCTCTACGCCACCGTCTACATGCGGGCCTGGTACCGGCTGATGGGGGCGAAGATCGGCCGCGACGCCGAGATCTCGACCAACCTCGCCGGCCGTTACGATCTGGTGGAGATCGGCGAGAAATGCTTCATCGCCGACGAGGTGGTGCTGGGTGACGAGGACATCCGCCGCGGCTGGATGCATCTGCAGCCGGTGAAGACCGAGGCCCGCGTGTTCGTCGGCAACGACGCCGTGGTGCCGCCGGGCGCCTCGATCCCCACCGGCGCCCTGATCGGCATCAAGTCCAAGCCGCCGGCGAATGCCGAGATGCAGGCAGGAGACACCTGGTTCGGCAGCCCGCCGATCAGGCTGCCGGTGCGCCAGAAGTTCGACAATGTGGCGGCCAACTGGACCTTCGAACCGTCGCGCGCGCGGCGTCTCGGCCGCGCCGTGTTCGAGGCCTTCAGCCTGTCGATGCCGACGATGCTGTTCATCACCTTCGGCACCTTCGCGGTGGAGTTCTTCGCCCCCGCCATCCTGGATGGGCGCTGGTGGGCGTTCGCCTGGCAGTTCCTGGCGGTCAGCGTCGCCATCCCGACGGCGATGGTGCTGGTGGTGGCGCTGGTGAAATGGCTGCTGATGGGGCGCTACGCCCCCACCATGAAGCCGATGTGGTCCTGGTGGGCGATGCGGACCGAGGCGGTGGCCGTGCTGTACTGGGGCTTGGCCGGCAAGGTGCTGCTCGACCATCTGCGCGGCACGCCGATGCTGCCCTGGGTGCTGCGCATCTTCGGCACGAAGTTCGGCCAGGGCGTCTACATGGACACCACCGACATCACCGAGTTCGACTGCGTGTCGGTCGGCGATCATTGCGCCATCAACGCCCTATCGGCCCTGCAGACCCACCTCTACGAGGACCGCGTGATGAAGGTCGGCCGGGTGAGCGTCGGCACCGGCGTCACCATCGGGGCGGGCGCCACCGTGCTGTACGACACCCATGTCGGCGACTTCGCCCGCCTGGGTCCGCTGACCCTGGTGATGAAGGGCGAGGAAATCCCCGCCCACGGCGACTGGGTCGGCGCCCCGGCCGAGCCGGCCGCCCACGCCCACGAGGCGGTGGACGNAGCGGGGGAGGGATGGGGAGGGGGCACCGAACGCCACTGGTACGACCACTTCCCCACCATTTCCCCCACGACAAACCGCCGCGCGGCCTTCCGTCCTGCCGATGGTTGTCTCCGCCCCGCAGCGGTGTATAAGGGGGGCCGAGCGCGGCCTGCCCCCTTCGCGCGCCCGGCCGGGCGCGGTTTCGCGGAGGCCGTTGGATCGTCACGAAGGAACGCCCCAATGCCCGACGACATCGCCTCAGCCCGCGGCCTGTTTCCGCTCGCCAAGGACGACACGACCTACCGCAAGCTGACCTCGGATCACGTCTCGGTCGTCGAATTCGACGGCGAGCAGATCCTGAAGGTCGAGCCGGAGGGTCTGCGCCTGCTGGCCGAGGCTGCCTTCTCCGACATCAACCATCTGCTGCGTCCGGGCCATCTGGCCCAGCTCGCGAAGATCCTTGACGATCCGGAGGCGTCGGCCAACGACCGCTTCGTGGCGCTCGACCTGCTGAAGAACGCCAACATCGCCGCCGCCGGCACGCTGCCGATGTGCCAGGACACCGGCACCGCCATCATCATGGGCAAGAAGGGCCGCCGGGTCTGGACCAAGGGCGGCGACGAGACCGCCCTGTCCGAAGGGGCCCGCGACGCCTACCTGAAGCGCAACCTGCGCTACAGCCAGCTGGCGCCGATCTCCATGTATGAGGAGAAGAACACCCGCAACAACCTGCCGGCGCAGATCGACATCTATTCCGAGGGCGAGGACTATTACAAGTTCCTGTTCATGGCCAAGGGCGGCGGGTCGGCCAACAAGACCTTCCTGCACCAGGCCACGCCGTCGGTTCTGGCACCCGACCGGCTGCTGAAGTTCCTGGAAGACAAGATCCGCTATCTCGGCACTTCGGCCTGCCCGCCCTACCATCTCGCCATCGTCATCGGCGGCCTGTCGGCGGAGCAGAACCTGAAGACGGTCAAGCTGGCCTCGGCCCGCTATCTCGACAATCTGCCGACCGAGGGCGGCGAGGACGCGCACGCCTTCCGCGATCTGGCGATGGAGGCCGAGGTCCACAAGCTGACCCAGAACATGGGCATCGGCGCCCAGTTCGGCGGCAAGTATTTCTGCCACGACGTCCGCGTCATCCGCCTGCCGCGCCACGGCGCCTCGATGCCGATCGGCATCGGCGTGTCCTGCTCGGCCGACCGTCAGGCGGTGGGCAAGATCACGCGCGACGGCATCTTCCTGGAGCAGCTGGAGACCGATCCGGCCCAGTATCTGCCGGAGATCGGCGACGAGCATCTGTCGGGCGAGGTCGTGAAGATCGACCTGAACCAGCCGATGGAGCAGATCCGCGCCACGCTGAGCCAGTATCCGATCCGCACCCGCCTGTCGCTGACCGGCCCGCTGATCGTCGCCCGCGATCTGGCCCACGCCAAGCTGCGCGCCCGTCTCGACGCCGGCGAGCCGCTGCCGGATTACTTCAAGAACCACCCGATCTATTACGCCGGCCCGGCCAAGACGCCGGAAGGCTACGCCTCGGGCTCCTTCGGGCCGACCACGGCGGGCCGCATGGACAGCTTCGTCGACCAGTTCCAGGCGGCGGGCGGCTCCATGGTCATGCTGGCCAAGGGCAACCGCAGCCCCGAGGTGACGGCGGCCTGCAAGCAGCATGGCGGCTTCTATCTCGGCTCCATCGGCGGCGCCGCCGCCCGTCTGGCCCAGGACTGCATCAAGAAGGTGGAGTGCGTCGAGTATCCCGAACTCGGCATGGAAGCGATCTGGCGCATCGAGGTGGAGGACTTCCCGGCCTTCATCATCGTCGACGACAAGGGCAACGACTTCTTCAAGGAGTTGAAGCTCGCCTGATCCGGGCTGACAGGACGTGAAGGGGCGCGGCGCCTTGCGGTGGCCGCGCCCTTTTCCTGCCCGCTTGCCGGACGGCACCGGGGGCGCCTATCTTCAGTGCATCGGGATCGGGGCATCGGGATCGGGGGAGGGCTTTCCAATGGACGGTGTCTATGACCGGCGCGCACCGAAGCGGGAGGTCACGCTGTCGCTGGACGAGGACATCCTGCACCGCGCCCAGTCCCTTCCCGGCGACCTGTCGGAACGGGTCGAAAAGCTGCTCGCCGACGAAGTGGCGAAGGCGGACCGTGAACGTCGCCTGGATGCCACGATTGCGGCGCTGAACGACTTCGACGCCAAATATGGCTCTTTCGCCGACGAACACCTCGATCATCTGTAATGGCTCAATTCGATGTGCATCGGAACCGAACCGCAGCGCGCTCGGGCATTCCGTATCTGGTGATCGTGCAATCACAACGTTTCGACGCATCGGCGCGCAGGGTGATCGCACCGCTGCTGCCCGCAGACAAGCTCCCGAGTACCGAACCTTCCTTGACTCCGAAATTCGCGATTGAAGGCCGTGACGTCGTTCTGAATCCACTCCAGCTCGCCTCCGTTCCGACGGACCAACTCGGCGAGAAAGTCTGCTCCCTCGTCGACGACAGCGACCGCATCGTCGCCGCCATCGACCTCCTGATTTCCCGCGCCTGGGGATGAGTAGCCCGTGACACCCGCCCAAATCCAAGACCGCATCCTGTACCGCGACGGGCTGATGCTGATCCTCGACAAGCCGGCCGGGTTGCCGGTCCATGCCGGCCCCGCCGGCGGGCCGAACCTGGAGCGGCATTTCGACGCGCTGCGCTTCGGCTTCCCCAAGCCGCCGTCGCTGGCCCACCGGCTGGACCGCGACACGTCGGGCTGCCTGATCCTCGGCCGCCATGCCAAGGCGCTGCGCAAGATCGGCATCCTGTTCCAGAACGGCAAGGTCGATAAGACCTATTGGGCGGTGGTCGCCGGGACGCCGCCGCAGGAGTCCGGACGGATCGAGCTGCCGCTCGCCAAGGTTTCCAACAAGACCGGCGGCTGGCGCATCGTCGGCTCGCCCGATGGTCAGACCGCCGTGACCGACTATGTCGTGCGCGGGCAGGCGGACGGGCTGAGCTGGCTGGAACTGACGCCGCACACCGGCCGCACCCACCAGATCCGCGTCCATTGCGCCTCCATCGGCTGTCCGCTGGTCGGCGACCCGCAATATGGCGGGCCGGAGGGCAAGCCCCTGCACCTGCATTCCCGCGCCATTTCGCTGCCGCTCTACCCGAAGCGCGACCCGGTGGGTGCGGTGGCGCCGGTCCCGCCGCATATGCGGGCGGCGCTGGAGGCTTGCGGCTTTACCGAGGCTTCATAGCCCCAAGCCTACGCTCGGCCATTGCCGCAATGCGGCAGATGACCCGATGATGCTGCCTGACGATGGCAATGGGCATCACGGCCGAGGGGAGCAAGCGCATGATACCGACCGGCACCACCACGGCGCGCTGGATGACCGTGCGCTATGCCCTGGCGCTGACCTTGATCGCGCTCGGCACGCTGGCCGGCTTCGTCATGACCGAAGGGGTGATCGGCCAGCACGAACGGATGCTGGAGGTCGTCAACGTCTCCGGCCGCCAGCGCATGCTGTCGCAGCGGACGGCCCTCCTGGTCGAGCGGTTGAAGACCGCGGCCGATCCGGCGGTGCGCACCGACCTCGCCCGCCAGCTGGCCGAGACAACCGACATGTTCGAGGCGGCCCACCACCGGCTGGGCGGCCGGGCCGGGCCGGAGGAAGGCCCGCCGCTGGGACCACCCCCCAACGACCTGTTCCATGGCGGCACCGATCCGCTGGACCCGCTGGTGACCGGGCACATCGCCGCCCTGCGCCGGGTGATCGCCGCGGCGTCCGCCGGTCAGCCCCCCGACCCTGCCGAAGCCGACCGCATCACCTCCCAGGCCCTCGGCCCGCTGCTGGAGCGGCTGGAGGAGATGGTCGCCCTCTACCAGGAGGAGGGTGAGGCCGGATTCCACACCCTGCACCAGTTGGGGCTGGCCGCCCTGCTGATCACCCTGCTGATCCTGGCGGTGGAAGCCTTGGCGATCTTCCGGCCGATGACCCGGCAGGTGCGCCGCCAGTTCACCGAGATCCTGCGCATGGCCGAGACGATCGAGCGGGCCAACGCCACGCTCGAACAGCAGGTGCGCGAACGCACGGCCGAGCTGCACGCCGCCAAATCCGCGGCGGAGCAGGCCCACCGCGCGAAGTCCCGCTTCCTCGCCCATGCCAGCCACGACCTGCAGCAGCCGCTCCAGGCCATCGGCATGTTCACCGGAATGCTGGAGCGCCAGCCGCAGAGCGCGAAGGCGGCGGCCCTGCTGACCGACCTGAAGGCGGCGCAGCGGTCGATGCGCGACCTGCTGAACGCGATCCTCGACATCTCGAAACTGGAATCCGGCGCGGTGACGCCGAAACCGGCCGACCTGCCGCTCTCCCCGCTGCTCGACCAGCTGGAGGCGGAGTTCGCCGGGCTGGCGGAGGCCAAGGGCCTGCGGCTGCGCGCCGTTCCCACCAATGCCGTGGTGCGCAGCGACCCGGCGCTGCTGGAGCGCATCGTCCGCAACCTGATCGGCAACGCCATCCGCTACACAGAGAGCGGCGGCGTGCTGATCGGCTGCCGCAGCCGCGGCGACCGGCTGTGGATCGAGGTCTACGACACCGGACGCGGCATCGCCGAACCCGACCGCCGGCGCATCTTCGAGGAGTTCGTCCAGCTCGACCGGCCCGACCGCGACCGCAGCGAGGGCATCGGCCTGGGACTCGCCATCGTCGAACGGCTGGCGCGGCTGCTGGAGCATCCGGTGACGGTGCGCTCGGTGGAAGGGCGCGGCACGGTGTTCGCGGTGGGGGTGCCGCTGGCCGGCTGACATTGTATCTTCCATCGCAACGATCTGATGCGAACTCCCTGGATTGTTCTTCCGTTCGTCGGGTGGCAAATTCTCCTCCAGACAACGGCACTCAGCCCAACGGCATCGGAGGGTTCCATCATGATCACCATTCGCCATCGTGACGAGCGTGGGGTCGCCAACATGGGTTGGCTGAACAGCAACCACAGCTTCTCGTTCGGCCATTACTTCGACCCCGCCCACATGGGCTTCCGCGCGCTGCGGGTCATCAACGAGGATCGGGTGATTCCCGGCGCCGGCTTCCCCACCCATGGGCATGCCAACATGGAGATCGTCTCCTATGTGCTGAACGGCGCGCTGGAGCACAAGGACTCCATCGGCACCGGGTCGGTGATCCGTCCGGGCGAGGTCCAGGTGATGAGCGCCGGCCGCGGCATCCGCCACAGCGAATACAACGCGTCCGACACCGAGCCGGTGCATTTCCTCCAGATCTGGATCCTGCCCGAAGCCAACAACCTGGCCCCCGTCTACCAGCAGGCGGATTTCCCGGCCGAGCAGAAGCGCGGCAGGCTGAAGCTGGTCGGATCGCGCGACGGTCGTGACGGCAGCACCGTCATCCACCAGGATGTCGATCTGTACGCCGCCCTGCTCGACGGCGAGGAGAGCGCCACCCTGCCCCTGCGCCCCGGCCGCCATGCCTGGGTCCAGGTCGCCCGCGGCCGGGTCCATCTGAACGGCACCCAGCTGAAGGCCGGCGACGGCGCCGCGCTGACGGACGAGGAGGCGGTGACGCTCGACCGCGCCGACGACGCCGAGGTGCTGGTGTTCGACNCACGCTCCAAATCGATCTCGATTTTACGCGATCCGATCTAACGTGTCAGGATTGACATAAAAGGTTGATTTGAAGCGGGAACGGGGCTGGCGGCACAGTGTCGCCAGCCCAGTCCCGCCGGTGCTTCCGCCGACGGGCCGAACCCAGGGGTAGGCCATGACCGAGCAGAAGACCTACAATGTCCTGTTTCTCTGCACCCACAATTCGGCGCGCAGCATCATGGCGGAATGCCTGATGCGCCGGTGGGGCGCCGGCCGCTTCAACGCCTGGTCGGCCGGCAGCTTCCCCGCCGGCCAGATCAACCCGCAGACCCTGGCCACGCTGAAGGCCTTCAACCTGCCCACCGCCGATCTGCGTTCCAAGAGCTGGGACGAGTTCACCGGGCCGGACGCGCCGGTCCTGGATTTCGTCTTCACCGTCTGCGATCAGGCGGCGGGGGAACTGTGCCCGGTGTGGAACGGCAGCCCGCTGACCGCCCATTGGGGCGTCGAGGATCCGTCGGCTGTCACCGGCACGGAGGACCGCATCCGCATGGCCTTCCGCCGCACCTATGTGGAGCTGGAAAGCCGCATCAAGATCTTCGCCAGCCTGCGGGTGGATCAGCTCGACCGGCTGACCCTGCAAAGCTCTCTGCACGCCATCGGCACCGTCCACGGCTCCGAAGCGGACAGGATGGCCGACGCCTGAGGGCGATCACAGCACCTGTTTCGGCACCGACAGCAGTTCCTTCCTGATGCGGTTCAGGCTGGGGCGGTTCTCGGTGCCGAAGGCGATGGGGCGGCACAGATGCATGGCGGTCAGCCCGACCCGCGCGGTCAGCAGGCCGTTGATCACCCCCTGCCCCATCCGGGTGGAGATCGCGGCGGCGAGCGACCCGCCCAGCGCCTCCACCGCCACATGGTGGGCGCTTTCCGTCACCCCGGCGACGGCGATGTTGGCGAGCATCCGGCGCAGCAGCCGCAGCGACCCGACATAGCCGGGCCGGGCGCCGTAGAGGGCGGCGATCTCCCGCACCAGCTTCAGGTTCCGCCACAGCACCACCGCGAAATCCAAGAGCGCCGCCGGGCTCAGCGCGGTGGCGACGGCGGTGTCGCGCGAGGCCAGCAGCACCCGCTGGTAGGCGGCTCGGTCGAGCGGGGTCAGAACCTCGCGGTCGAGCAGCCGCACCACCTCATGCTCGTCATGGGCGTCGGTCACATGGTCGCGCACGCGGGCCAGCGCCGGGGCCAGTTCCCGCCGGTCGGCATAGAGCGCCACCAGCGAGCCGGCGAAGCGGTCGGCCCGGCCTCCCGGCGCCTCGACCTCCAGCCGCCCGGCTTCCGCCCGCAACTCCTCGATCCGGCGCAGGCGGCGCAGCGACAACAGTTCATTCACCAGCATCGCCACGGCGGCGATGCCCGCCGTCGCCGCCAGCAGCGCCACCAGCACGCCCAGCACAACACTGGTGGCGAAGGCGCGGTTCAGCAGGTCGGCGGTGTCGAACCCCAGCGCCACCGCCAGCAGCGCCGCCAGCGCCCCGAACAGCCAGCGCCCGAGCCTGCGCGTCGTCCGCACCGGCGCCGCCGGGGCGGGCAGCAGCTCCGCCGGGTCGCCCGATCCGGTCAGCAGCGCCGTCTCCTCCTCCGCCGACACCGGAGCGGCGCGGTCGAGCTCCAGCTCCATCGGCGGAACCCAGCCCTTCGCGGCCTTGCGGCTGTCGCTGTCGCGCTCCGTCACAGCAGGTAATCCCCCAGCAGGAATTGCAGGGCCTGATCGACCCGGATGTGCGGCAGGCCGCGCGGATCGCGGCCGAGATCGTCGGGCGGACGGAAGGCCAGGAAATTGTAGGGGCGGTCGCGGCCGGGCGGAAAGGCTTCGGCATCCTCCGGGATCTCGCCGGGGAACAGCACGGTCGGACGGTCGCGCCCGACCGGCACGCCGCGCACGCAGCGCAGCTGCCGGCCCTCATGCTCCGTGACCACGCTGTCGGTGCATTTCAGCGCGGCGATGGCCATCGTCTCGACCTGGGCGCCTTCGAAGCGGATGGCGTTGCGGGCGTCGCCGACCAGCCGGTCGAGCAGGGCGCGCAGCTGGGCATGCTGGTGGGCGGCGATGTGGTCGGCCTTGGTCGCGGCGAACAGCACGCGGTCGATCTTCGTGCCCAGCAGCCAGTCGAGCCAGCCGGAGGATCCATGACGGAAGGGTTCCAGGCTCAGTTCCAGCGCCCGCTTCATGTCGGCCATCCCGGCGGGACCGGCATTCAGCGCCCCCAGCACGTCGATCAGCACGATCTGGCGGTCGAGCCGGGCGAAATGTTCGGAGAAGAAACGGCGGACGACGTTGGTCTTGTAGGCCTCGTATCGCTCCTCCATCAGCGCCCACAGGCTGCCGCGCCCCCGCGACCCGCCGGCCTGGGGCGGGGGCAGCGGACAGAAGGTCAGCAGCGGCGCGTCCTTCATGTCGCCCGGCTCGACGAAGCGGCCGGGCTGGATCAGGCTGAGCAGCGTGTCGGCCCGCCGGCAGGCGTGGAGATAGTCGGTGTAGAGCGCCGCCCCACGCCGGGCCGTCTCCTCCTCCGCCGCTGCCATCGGATCGATGGTGGCGAGCCAGCCGCGCCAGGAGGCCGACAGCTCGTCGCGCGGCGGCCGGGCGGCAAGCTCCAGCGTCAGCGCGCTCCACTCCGCGAAGCTCTGGCGCAGCAGCGGCAGGTCGAGCAGCCATTCGCCGGGATAATCGACAAGGTCGAGGTTCAGCGTAGCCACCGGCTGCACCGCGCGCTTCAGCGCAGACTCCGGACGGTAGCGCAGAGAGACGCGCATCTGGCCGATGCCGCGCGTCGGCTCCGGCCAATGGGGATCGGGACCGGTCAGGGCGGCCAGATGGCCTTCGAAATCGAAGCGCGGCACGTCCGGATCGGGCTGCGGCCGCAGCCGCGCCGCCTGGAAACGCCCGGACGACATGACGTCGAGGAAGGGAAGCCGCCCGGCCTTCAAGAGATTGTCGACGAGCGCGGTGACGAAGACGGTCTTGCCCGCCCGCCGCAGCCCGGTGACGCCGACGCGCACCGTCGATTCCAGAAGAAGCCGGCTGCCGGCATCGTACAGGCTGTTCAGGTCGGGAATACGCACGGGCGGTCGTTCACGTCTGGCCAGGGACCGGCCCTATATGGGGTGGGACGCGCGGGATGCGAAGGGGCCATCCCCGCGGATACGAAAGGGCCGCGCCCCCTGCCGGAAGCGCGGCCCTTCGTTGCCGAAGGTTCCCTCACGCACAACCACGAGCGCGGGCCACCTTCGATGCGGTCGGGCGGCCGATGGCGTCGCTGATGAACGCACCGGCCGCTATCAGCTTGTCCAGATCCACCCCGGTCTCGATGCCGAGGCCGTTCAGCATGTACAGCACATCCTCGCTCGCCACGTTGCCACTGGCCCCCTTGGCATAGGGACAGCCGCCCAGGCCGGCGACGGAGCTGTCGACCACCGCCACCCCCATCTGCAAGGCCGCCAGGATGTTGGCCAGCGCCTGCCCGTAGGTGTCGTGGAAATGGACGGCGATCTTGTCGACCGGCACCCGCTCCGCCACCGCGGCGATCATCAGCTGCGCCCTGGTCGGCGTGCCGGTGCCGATGGTGTCGCCCAGCGAGATCTCGTAGCAGCCCATGGCGAACAGCCGCTCCGCCACATCGGCCACCGCCTGCGGCGCGATCTCCCCCTCATACGGGCAGCCAAGCACGCAGGAGACGTAACCACGCACCGGCACGCCGGCCGCCTTGGCCTGCTCCATGACGGGGGCGAAGCGGTCCAGGCTCTCGGCGATGGAGCAGTTGATGTTCTTTTGGCTGAAGCTTTCCGAGGCAGCGCCGAACACCGCCACCTCGTCGGCCTTGGCCGCCAAGGCGCCCTCCAGCCCTTTCAGGTTGGGGGTGAGGGCGGCATAGCGCACACCGGGCTTGCGGGCGATGCCGGCCAGCACGTCGGCACTGTCGCCCATCTGCGGCACCCATTTGGGCGAGACGAAGCTGGCAGCCTCGACCACGCTCAAGCCGGCATCGGACAGGCGGTTCACCAGTTCCACCTTCACCGCCGTCGGCACCATGGTCTTTTCGTTCTGGAGGCCGTCGCGCGGGCCGACCTCCACCATGCGGACGAATTTCGGCAGCTGCATCGGTCAGCCCTCCGCGATGTCGAGGACCAGCAGATCGACGCCTTCCGACACCTGATCGCCGGCCGCGAAGTTCACCGCGCTGACGGTGCCCGCCGCCGGGGCCTTGATGGTGTGCTCCATCTTCATGGCCTCCAGCAGCATCAGCGGCGCGCCGGCCTCGACGCTCTGGCCCGGTTCGACCAGCACGCGGACCACGGTGCCGGGCATCGGCGCGGTCAGACGGCCGGAGCCGCCCTCCTGCTCCGCCGCGCGGGCGCTGGGATCGTCCAGCGTCAGGCGGGACACAGCACCATCGATCAGCACGGTGATGTCGAGCCCCTGCCGCACCACGGTGGCGCGGGTGCGCATGCCGCCCAGCGTCGCGGTCAACAGGCCATCGGCGAGGCTGACGCCGGTGACCGGCATCGGCTTGCCGCCATCCACCGCGACCTCATAGCCATCAGCGCGGAAATGCAGCGTCACCTCGCGTGCCGTGTCGCCGTCCATCAGGCGCAGGTCGTAATGGTTCTCCTCGTTCAGCCGCCAGCCATTGGCGAGCAGCCAGGGCGAATAGCGGTCCGACCGTGCACGCAGCGCCGCCTGCGCCTCCTCCCGCCGCGTCAGCAGCACCGACAACGAGGCGGCGGCCAGCGCCCGATCCGACACCGGGGCCGGCGGCGGCAGCAGGTCGGCGCGGTGGCGCTCGATGAAGCCGGTGTCGATCTCCACCGCCTTGAAGGCCGGATGGCCGGCGATGGCGCCGAGAAAGCCGACATTGGTGGTGACGCCGACCACCTCATACTCGGCCAGCGCCACCCGCAGGCGGCGCAGCGCGCTGTCGCGGTCCTCGTCCCAGACGATCAGCTTGGCGATCATCGGGTCGTAATACATCGTCACCGAATCGCCTTCGCGAACCCCGGTGTCGACGCGGACATGGTCGCTCTCGGCCGGCGGGCGCAGCCGCACCAGCTTGCCGATGGCGGGCAGGAAGTCGCGCTGCGGGTCTTCCGCGTACAACCGCGCCTCGAAGGCATGCCCCCGGCGGGTCAGCTGGTCCTGGCGCAGCGGCAGTTCGGCGCCAGCGGCGACGCGCAGCTGCCACTCGACCAGATCGAGGCCGGTGATCTTCTCCGTCACCGGATGCTCCACCTGCAGGCGGGTGTTCATCTCGATGAAATAGAAGCCGCCATCCTCATAGAGGAACTCGACGGTGCCGGCGCCGACATAGTTCACCGCCTTGGCGGCAGCGACCGCCGCCTCGCCCATGCGGCGGCGGAGGTCGTCGGGAAGGTTGGGGGCCGGCGCCTCCTCGATCACCTTCTGATGGCGGCGCTGGACCGAGCAGTCGCGCTCGAACAGATAGACGCCGTTGCCGTGGGTGTCGCAGAAGACCTGGATTTCGACATGGCGCGGCCGGCGGAGATATTTCTCCAGCAGCAGGCTGTCGTCGCCGAAAGCGGCCTTGGCCTCGCGCTGGGCGCCGGCCACCGCGTCGGCCAGCTCGTTGGCGGCGCGCACCACGCGCATGCCCTTGCCGCCGCCGCCGGCCGAGGCCTTGACCAATACCGGATAGCCGATGCGCCCGGCCTCCGCCGACAGGGTGGCGAAATCCTGGTCGGTGCCGTGATAGCCCGGCACCAGCGGCACGTCGGCATTCGCCATCAGCCGCTTGGATTCCGCCTTGGAGCCCATGACGCGGATCGCCTCGATCGGCGGGCCGATGAAGACGACACCGGCCTCCGCGCAGGCGGCGGCGAAACCGGCATTCTCCGACAGGAAGCCATAGCCGGGATGGATGGCCTGGGCCCCCGTGCGCTTCGCCACGTCGAGGATGATTTCGCCGCGCAGATAGCTTTCGCCGACCGGGGCCGGGCCGATGCAGACGGCCTCGTCGGCCATCTGGACATGCATGGCCTTGGCGTCGGCCTCCGAATGGACGGCGACGGTCTTGATGCCCAGGCGGCGGGCGGTGCGGATGACCCGGCAGGCGATTTCGCCGCGGTTGGCGATCAGGATCTTGTCGAACATGTGGATCAGCTCCGCCAGGACGGGGTGCGTTTGTCGAGGAAGGCGCCGACGCCCTCCCTGCCTTCGGCGCTGGCGCGCTGGCGGGCGATGCGCTCCGCCGTGTCGCGCACCACGTCGTCGGTCAGCGGCCGGCGGGCGACGGCGCGGATCAGCTCCTTGGCGGCGGTGACCGCCGAAGGCGCGCTGTCCATCAGGTTCCTGACCGTCTTCGCCACCGTCTCTTCCAGCCCGTCGGCGTTGGTCAGCTCATGCAGCAGGCCGATGCGGTGGGCCTCCGCCGCGCTGAAGCGCTCGCCGGTCAGGAAATAGCGGCGGCAGGCCCGCTCGCCGATGGCGGCGATGACATAGGGGCTGATCGCGGCGGGGATGATGCCGAGCCGCACCTCCGACAGGGCGAAAGTCGCGGTCTCGACGCCGATGGCGATGTCGCAGGCCGAGACGAGGCCGACGCCGCCGCCGAAGGCCGGCCCCTGCACCACGGCGACCGTGGGCTTCGGACATTCGTCCAGCGTGCGCAGCATGGTGGCGAGGCCCATGGCGTCGGCCAGATTCTCCTGATGGGAGTAGCCGGCCATCTTCTTCATCCAGGACAGGTCCGCCCCGGCCGAGAAGCTCTTGCCCACCCCGCGCAGCAGGACGACGCGCACCGCCGGATCCTCGCCGACCCGCCGGAAGGCAGCGGTGAGGTCGGCGATGACCTGCTCGTTGAAGGCGTTGTGCACGTCGCCGCGGTTCATGGTGACGGTGGCGACGCCGTTCCCGGCAACCTCGATCAAAATGTCGCTCATGGTCGCCTCCCTCACATCCGGAAGACGCCGAAGGGCGTCTTCGGCACCGGGGCGTTCAGCGAGGCCGACAGGCCCAAACCCAGGACCATGCGCGTGTCCGCCGGGTCGATGATGCCGTCGTCCCACAGCCGGGCGCTGGCGTAATAGGCGTGGCTCTCGCGCTCGAACTGGGCGCGGATGGGAGCCTTCAACGCCTCCTCCTCCTCGGCCGACCACGGTTTGCCCTGGGCTTCCATGGCGTCGCGCTTGACCTGGGCCAGCACACCGGCCGCCTGCTCGCCGCCCATGACCGAGATGCGGGCGTTCGGCCACATCCACAGGAAGCGCGGGCTGTAGGCACGGCCGCACATGCCGTAATTGCCGGCGCCATAGCTGCCGCCGATGATGACGGTGAATTTCGGCACCTTGGCGCAGGCGACCGCCGTGACCAGCTTGGCGCCGTCCTTGGCGATGCCGCCGGCCTCGTATTTGCGGCCCACCATGAAGCCGGTGATGTTCTGCAGGAACACCAGCGGGATGCGGCGCTGGCAGCACAACTCGACGAAATGCGCGCCCTTCAGGGCGGATTCGCTGAACAGGATGCCGTTGTTGGCGATGATGCCGACGGGATAGCCGAAGATGTGGGCGAAGCCCGTCACCAGCGTCGTGCCGTAGAGCGGCTTGAACTCGTCGAAGCGCGAGCCGTCGACCACCCGCGCGATCACCTCGCGCACGTCGAAGGGCTTGCGGGCGTCGCTGGGGATGACGCCGTAGAGCTCGCGCGGGTCGAAGGCCGGTTCCTCCGGCTCGCGCAGGTCGAGGTCGATGTGCTTGGCGCGGTTCAGGTTCGACACCACGCGGCGCGCCATCGCCAGCGCGTGGGCGTCGTTCATCGCATAATGGTCGGTCACGCCCGACGTGCGCGAATGCACGTCGGCGCCGCCGAGATCCTCCGCCGACACCACCTCGCCGGTCGCCGCCTTCACCAGCGGCGGGCCGCCCAGGAAGATGGTGCCCTGGTTGCGGACGATGATCGCCTCGTCCGACATCGCCGGGACATAGGCGCCGCCGGCGGTGCAGCTTCCCATCACCACGGCGATCTGCGGGATGCCCTCGGCCGACATGTTGGCCTGGTTGTAGAAGATGCGGCCGAAATGGTCGCGGTCGGGGAAGACCTCGTCCTGGTTCGGCAGGTTGGCGCCGCCCGAATCCACCAGATAGATGCAGGGCAGGTTGTTCTGTTGCGCGATCTCCTGCGCACGCAGGTGCTTCTTGACCGTCAGCGGGTAGTAGGTGCCGCCCTTCACCGTCGCGTCGTTGGCGACGATCATGCATTCCTGCCCGGCGACGCTGCCGATGCCGGCGATGATGCCGGCGGACGGGATGTCCTCGGCATAGACGCCGTCGGCGGCCAGCTGCGACAGCTCCAGGAAGGGCGAACCGACATCGAGCAGCTGGCGGATGCGCTCGCGCGGCAGCAGCTTGCCGCGGGCGAGGTGCTTTTCGCGCGCCTTGGCCCCGCCGCCCTGCTGGATGGCGGCGACCTTCCGGCGCAGATCGTCGACCAGGGCCTGCATGGCGTCGGCGTTGGCCTGGAACTCGGCGGAGCGCGCGTTCAGGGCGCTCTTCAGGACGGTCATGCCGTCTTCCTCCCGGTTTGGCGGTCTTGATTGCTGGGCTGGTTACTGGACAAGGGCACGGCTGATCACCAGCCGCTGGATGTCGCTGGTGCCCTCGTAAATCTGGCAGACCCGGACATCGCGATAGATGCGCTCGACCGGGAAATCGTTGAGGTAGCCGTAGCCGCCATGGATCTGGATGGCGTCGGAGCAGACCTTCTCCGCGATCTCGGAGGCGAACAGCTTGGCCATCGCCGCCTCCTTCATGCAGGGCACCCCGGCATCGCGCAGGCTCGCCGCATGCAGCACCATCTGGCGCGCCGCCTCCACCCGCGTCGCCATGTCGGCGAGGCGGAAGGCGATGGCCTGATGCTGGATGATCGGCACGCCCATGCTCTGGCGCTCCTGGGCATAGCGGATGGCGTGGTCCAGCGCCGCGCGCGCCATGCCGACCGACTGGGACGCGATGCCGATGCGCCCGCCCTCCAGGTTCGCCAGCGCCACCTTGTAGCCGGCACCCTCGGCCCCGAGCATCAGCTCGGCGGGAACCCGGCAGTCCTCGAAGACGATCTGGCAGGTGTCGGAGCAGTGCTGGCCCAGCTTCTCCTCCGTCCGCGCCACCTGATAGCCCGGCGTGTCGGTCGGCACGATGAAGGCGCTCAACCCCTTCTTGCCGGCGGCCGGATCGGACACCGCGAAGACGATGGCGACGTCGGCTTGCGAGCCGGAGGTGATGAACTGCTTGGTTCCGTTCAGCACCCAATGATCGCCGTCGCGCCGGGCGCGGGTCTTGATCGCAGAGGCGTCGGATCCGGCCTGCGGTTCGGTCAGGCAGAAGGCGCCCAGCATCTCGCCACGCGCCATCGGCTTGAGGAAGCGGTCCTTCTGGGCATCCGTCCCGAACTTCAGGATCGGCATGCAGCCGACCGAGTTGTGGACGCTCATGATGGTGGAGACGGCGCCGTCACCGGCGGCGATCTCCTCGATGGCGAGGGCGTAGGCGACATGGTCGGTGGCGGCGCCGCCATACTCCTCCGGCACCAGCATGCCCATCAGGCCGAGTTCGCCCATCTCGGCAAGTTCGGCCTTGGGGAAAGCGCCGCTGCGGTCACGCTCGGCGGCGGTTGGGGCAAGCCGGTCCTGCGCGAAGGCGCGGGCCATGTCGCGGACCATGGTCTGTTCTTCGGTCAGGTGCATCGGGCGTTTCCTCGGGCGANGGGGGGGAGGGTTAGGGAGGGGGCAAGCGCCTGCCCTTACACCCGCTCCACAGCAATCGCCGTCGCCTCGCCACCACCAATACACAGCGACGCCACGCCGCGCTTGAGGTCGTACTTCTCCAGCGCCGCCAGCAGCGTCACGAGGATCCGCGCCCCCGAAGCGCCGATCGGATGCCCGAGCGCGCAGGCGCCGCCATGGACATTCACCTTGTCGTGCGGCAGATCCAGATCGCGCATCGCCGCCATGGTCACAACGGCGAACGCCTCGTTGATCTCGAACAGGTCGACGTCGCGGGCCGACCAGCCCACCTTCTCGAACAGCTTCTGCATCGCGCCCACCGGCGCGGTGGTGAACAGCGCCGGCTGCTGGGCGTGGTTGGAGTGGCCCTTGATCTCGGCGATCACGCGCAGGCCGAGGCGGTCGGCCTCGCTGCGGGTGGTGACGATCAGCGCCGCGCCGCCGTCGGAGATCGACGAGGCGTTCGCCGCCGTCACCGTGCCGTCCTTGGCGAAGGCAGGCTTCAGCGTCGGGATCTTCTTGGGATCGCCCTTGCCCGGCTGCTCGTCGGTATCGACCAGCACGTCGCCCTTGCGTCCCTTGACCAGCACCGGGGCGATCTCCGCCTTGAAGGAGCCGTCCTCCACCGCCTTGCGGGCGCGGTTCAGGCTTTCGATGGCGTAATTGTCCTGCGCCTCGCGGGTAAAGCTATAGCTGGTCGCGCATTCCTCGGCGAAGGTGCCCATCAGGCGGCCCTTCTCGTAGGCGTCCTCCAGCCCGTCGAAGAACATGTGGTCCAGCACCTTGCCGTGGCCCATGCGGTAGCCGGCGCGGGCGCGGTCCAGCAGATAGGGAGCGTTCGACATGCTTTCCATGCCGCCGGCCACCACCACCTTGGCCGAGCCGGCCTTGATCACGTCATGGGCGAACATCACCGCCCGCATGCCCGAACCGCAGACCTTGGAGATGGTGGTGCAGCCGACACCCTTCGGCAGCCCGGCACCCAGCGCCGCCTGACGCGCCGGGGCCTGGCCCAGCCCGGCCGACAGAACGTTGCCCATGAACACCTCGTCCACCGCATCCGCGGCGAGGCCCGAGCGTTCAAGCGCCGCCTGGATGGCGACGGCGCCCAGCTGCGGGCCGGTCAGGCCCATGAGGTCGCCCTGGAAGCCGCCCATCGGCGTGCGGACGGCGGCGGCGATGACGATGCTGTCGGTCATGGTGGTCGGTCCCTTTCCCTCGATGCCTTATTCTTTGCCGGAACGCCTTAGGCGGTCTCTTTGAACAGTTCGCGCCCGATCAGCATGCGGCGGATCTCGCTGGTGCCGGCACCGATCTCGTAGAGCTTGGCGTCACGCAGCAGCCGGCCGGTCGGGTACTCATTGATGTAGCCGTTGCCCCCCAGGGTTTGAATGGCCTCCAGCGCCATCCAGGTCGCCTTTTCGGCGGAGAACAGGATGGCGGCGGCGGCGTCCTTGCGGGTGGTCTCGCCGCGGTCGCAGGCCTTGCAGACAGCGTACACATAGGCCTTGGCGGCGTTCATGATCGTGTACATGTCGGCGATCTTGCCCTGCATCAGCTGGAATTCGCCGATGGCTTGGCCGAACTGCTTGCGGTCATGGACATAGGGGATCACCACGTCCATGCAGGCCTGCATGATGCCGAGCGGGCCGCCCGACAGCACCGCGCGCTCGTAATCCAGCCCGGACATCAGCACATTCACGCCGCGCCCGACGCCGCCCAGGATGTTCTCCTCCGGCACCTCGCAATCCTCGAACACCAGCTCGCCGGTGTTGGAACCGCGCATGCCCAGCTTGTCCAGCTTCTGCGCCACCGAGAAGCCCTTGAAGCCCTTCTCCACCAGGAAGGCGGTGATGCCGCGCGGGCCGGCGTTGATGTCGGTCTTGGCGTAGATCACCAGCGTGTCGGCGTCGGGGCCGTTGGTGATCCACATCTTGGTGCCGTTGAGCACATAGCGGTCGCCCTTCTTCTCCGCCCGCAGCTTCATCGACACCACGTCGGACCCGGCGTTCGGCTCCGACATCGCCAAGGCGCCGATATGCTCGCCGGAGATCAGCTTGGGCAGGTAGCGGCGCTTCTGCTCCTCGGTGCCGTTCTTGCGGATCTGATTGACGCAGAGGTTGGAGTGCGCGCCGTAGCTCAAGCCCACCGAGGCGGAGGCGCGGGACACCTCCTCCATCGCCACGACATGCTCCAGATAGCCCATGCCGGCGCCGCCATACTCCTCCTCCACCGTCACGCCGAGGATGCCGAGGTCGCCCATCTTGCGCCACAGCTCGTTGGGGAACTCGTTGCTGCGGTCGATCTCGGCGGCACGGGGGGCGATCTCGTTGGCGGCGAAGCTCCGCACCGAATCGCGCAGCATGTCGGCCGACTCGCCGAGGTCGAAATTCAGGCTCGGGTACTGGTTGGACAGCATGGCGTATCGCTCCCCTGGGAAATCATCCGTTCTTTGACCATACGTTACCGTATGGCCGAGCGGGTGGCAAGGGGCAAGCGCAGCGCGCCACAGTCGTTGCTATGGGCGCATCCGGCAGCGATCAGCAGGGCACGAAAGCGGATCATCGCCACAAAGGTGTGATGGATGCGCTCGGACGCGCGGGGGCCCCACGATGCTGCGCGACAGGCCATCAAATATCTCGATGGAGTTACCACCTGCCCGTTCATTCTGAAAAAAACCGGCGGATGAACACCGCGACAGGCGATAGACGCTTCTCACACTCAACCAAAAAGTGGTATATCTTATCGAAAAGACACAGTTAGAGTCTCACCATATCGATAGCCTCGAATTTTGGGAGCGAATGATGCAGTCTAAAACCCTCAATGATGGCACCATACTTGTTGCGCCGGACGGGGCGAACATACACAAAGATCATCTTCATATCGCCCCGGACGGAACAATCCTTTCCCATAAAGTCGGCGGGCAACACTCATACAAATACTCAAATACCAGGAGAGACCTTTCGGATCTTTGGCAAGAAATTACGGGGGAATCTAATAAATTTCCAGGTGGATGGCGCCGATAGCCTGTTTTTATTCCGGCTTTCTCGGAGAATTATCACATACTTTGGATTTGCTAGGGAGAACCACTCGCAGTCCCGCCCAAGGACTGCCTGAGTTGCGTCCCCGCCGGTCATGGATTGCGCTTTTGGATGCAACGCCGCCCGGAGTGTTGGTGCCAGCCCGCAGATCAGCAGCGGAAACGCCGCAGGTTCGGCACCACTCTTTCTGAACGGGCATGACCAAGGCGACCGCACGGAGTATCGGTCAAGACCTCCGATGGGATCAGGGCCTGTTTAGACCATCATGATCCATGTCCCTTTCCCGTCCGTCATCCCTGCACAGGCGGGGATGACCGGCGTCCTTGGGAAAGAACACGATCTTCATATGCGATCCCCCTGAGAGCTGCCAACCGCCCGGCGGGGTCTGATCGTGCCGCCGAACTGGCCGTCGGCCGCACGCTGCCGCCGGCATATCTTTCCACATCGTGGAAGAATATCGGCCCATGCCGGTTTTCCCCAATCCTTTCAAAGCTGCCATGCATGTTGAATACTGTATTCCAGACGGGGGAAGGCAGTTATAAAAGAAGCCAAGGCGTTATGTCCGGACAGTGATAACGATTTGGGGGTCCAACCAATGATTCGCGTGCCTCGCCCGAACATGGACGGCTTCACCATGGCCTTGGTGGCGACCGTCGGGCTGGCGACCGTGCTGCCGGTGCAGGGTCAGATGGCCCTGGGGGTGCATTGGCTGGCGGAAGCGGCCATCGCGCTGCTGTTCTTCCTGCACGGCGCCCGCCTGCCGCGGGAAGAGGTGGTGGCGGGCATGGCGCATTGGCGCCTGCACCTGCTGATCTTCAGCCTGACCTTCGTCGCCTTCCCCCTGATCGGCTGGGCGGCGGTGACGGCGCTGCCGCACAGCCTGCTGCCGCCTGCGCTCGCCATCGGGGTGCAGTTCCTCTGCCTGCTGCCGTCGACCGTCCAATCCTCCATCGCCTTCACCTCGATGGCGCGGGGAAACGTCGCGGCGGCTGTGTGCAGCTCCACCCTGTCCAACATCTCCGGCATCCTGATGACGCCGCTGCTGGTCGCGCTGTTCCTGAAGGTGCAGGGCACGGCGCTGTCGCTCGATACGCTGCAGACCATCGCGGCGCAGCTTCTGCTGCCCTTCCTCGCCGGACAGCTGCTGCGGCGCTGGGTCGGCGCCTGGGCGGCGCGGCACAAGACGATGCTGAAGTTCACCGACCGCAGCTCCATCCTGCTGGTCGTCTACATCGCCTTCAGCGAGGCGGTGGTGAACGGGCTTTGGCATCAGGTGCCGCCGACGGCCTTGGGCATGGTGGTGGTGATCGACGGCGTGATCCTGGCGCTCTTCCTGGCCGGTACGATGCTGCTCAGCCGCCGCCTGGGCTTCTCGCGTGCGGACGAGGCGGTGATCGTCTTCTGCGGGTCGAAGAAGTCGCTGGTCAGCGGCGTACCGATGGCCGGCGTGCTGTTCGCCCCGGCCACCGCCGGTCTGGTGCTGCTGCCGGTGATGGTGTTCCACCAGATCCAGCTGATGGTCGGCGCCGTCCTGGCCCGCCGCTACGCCGACGAGGAGGAGGCGCGCGACGCCCTGCCGGCGACCTCGTGAGATTGACCGCCCTCTCCCGGAGCGGGAGAGGGAACGCCTCCTACTCCCCCTCCCCCTCCATCTCTCCCGTTGCGGCCATGATGGCGGTGCGGAGCCGGTCGGCCTTGGCGGGGCCGGCGACCAGCTCCAGCAGGCGCAGGGCGTAGAACAGGTTGATCTCCGCCGTCTCGGCGTCATCCGGATCCCCGGCGGCCTTCGGATACTGCGCCAGCAGGGCATGCGCCCGCTCCAGCAGTCCCTTTTCCATCGACGCCATCGCGTCCTTCAGCGGCTCGTGCAGGCCCAGCGCGTCGGCCAGCCCTTCGCAGCGGCGCAGCGCGCGGGCATGGTCCTCCGCCGCGGTCTGGACATCGTCATCGACGGCGGCCGGCCGGCCATCGGTGGCCGGGGCTGCCACCGCGGTCAGGATGCCGTGGGGCGCCGTGTCCAGAACGCTGCCGGCCACCGTGGTCCGCACCGCCGCCTTCACCGCGTCCAGCCGCTCGCGATAGACCGGCTCGGCCAGGAAATCCATGACGGCGGAGGTGGTGGCGACGCTGGCGACCAGCCGTTCGGCGATGGCGACGGCCTCCTCCGGAGCGATGGCGGCGTCAGCCCGGCCCGGCCCGGCCCCATGGCCTTTGCCGTGGCCGGCACCGTCCAGGCGGGCGCTCCGCTCCTCCAAATTGGTGACGACCAGCCCGCTCAGCTGCGCGAAGATCGCCGGCTGCTCCCGCCGCGCCTTGCCGAGGTCGATGTCGTTCAGCACCGCCAGCAGGTCGGCCGGGTTCGCCATGCGGGAGGCGGCGGCCAGAAGCAGGGAACAGACCAGCGTCGGCGATTGGCGCGCCGCCGCCTGGGCCGCCTGTTCGATGGCGGCGACATGATGGCGGTCGAGCACCGGCAGCGGCTTCGGCGCCAGCGCGTCCTTCAGCGCCTCCAGCGTCAGGCCGATGTCCAGGAAGGCGGCGACGTCCAGAACCTGGCGCCGCAGATCCTCGTCGCCAAGCAGCAGCCGGGCCGTCTGGCGCGCGCCGCCCTGCTCCACCGCGCCCTGAATGGCCCCGCGAATGGCCTGGGCGGCCATCGGCCACAGCCGGCGGCCGATGTTGCGCAGCGCGTTGATGTTGCCGGGCGCGGTTTCCTGCACCTGACGGTCGAGCTGGTCGATCAGGGCGGTATCGCCGCACTCCGTCACCAGCCGCCAGACCGGTTCGATCACCCGCCGTTCGATGCGGCCCAGCGGCACGTCGATCCCGCTGAAGCCTTCCAGCACATCCTCGAACGGCATGCACAGGACCCGCTTCATCGTCGGCCGGCGGCCGGGCCGCAACTGGACCAGCCGCGGGCGGATGGCGGCGAAGGTCTGGCGCACGTCGGGATGGTCGCGCACCCGCTCCAGCAGACGGACGACCTCGATGAACTTGTCCTCGGGGATGTCGAACAGCCGGCTCTCCAGACCCGGAAGCCGGTCGACCTTGCCCTGTCCGGTTCCGTGCGGTGCCTTCTCCACTCCCGGTTCCGTCATGGCGAGCGCGCTTTCACCGCCTCGATCCTGCGGATGGCGTCGATGTCCATCTGGCCCGTGCGCCAGTCCTCCAGCATGCGGACGGAACGGCGGTGGGCCTGCTTGACCTGCTTGGCATCCTCCACGAAATCGCGGCTGGACTCCGTCCTCGGCAGCAGGGGCAGGGTGCGGAACAGGTCGTTGACGGCCGCGGCCTGCTGGTGCCTGTCCTCGGTCTGCGCCACCTCCCAGGCTCCGGTGATGTGGCTCCAGCCGTCGAGCAGCCACGCCATCCGCGCCGCCTGGGCGCGCACGCGGACGATCCCGCTGTCCCAGTCGCGCATCAGCGGACCGATCGCCTCGATGCGGCGATGGAAGTCGCCCAGAACCTTCTCTCCGATGGCGATGGTGTGCTGCGCCACTTCGGCGCAGAAGGCGGCGACCGGCGCGGCATCGCTCGGAACGTCGCGCGCCCAGTCGGTCAGGCTGTCGCGGAATCCCATCAGGTCGGTCAGACCACGCCTCAGCCGGCCGGGCTTGGGCGAGCGCGCCAGCCCGACCGGGGCGGCAACCGCGGCGATGTCGGCCAGCCGGGAATAGAGCAGGGCCGCGTCCATCCGCAGGCTTTCGGCCGCGCGGGTCATCAGGTCGCGGGTCAGCCGCTGCCCCTCGTCGGTGTCGATGCCGGCCTTCAGCATCTCCGGCGATTCCAGGCCGACCGCCTTCAGGATGGACAGGATCAGCAGATAGTGGGTGAGGGTGCTCTGCTCCTCATCCTCCTCCAGGGCAAGGCGGGCGGCCTGCGCCGCCTTCGGCCCGGCCAGCCCGCGCCGCGCCGCCCTCAGCGTCGCCCGGCGGATCTCGTGCGGGGCGCAGGCGTCCTCCTTGACGATCAGGTCGTGGAGATAGCGGTCGTGCATGGTCATCGACACCATCTCGGGCACCGATTTCCAGGCGACGACATAGATGCCCATGCCCTGCGACAGGCTGGGGATCAGCACCTCCAGCTTCGACCGCTCGCCGCGGCGCACACGGGTCTGGGACAGCAGCGGCGTGGTGAAGGCCACCGCGGCCCCCCGTTCCTCGAAGGTCGACGGCGCGTATTCGATCGCACCCTTCAACATGATTGCCGTTCCGGAGTCGCCTGACCGATCTGCCACGGCCGCGCCGCCCCTGCAGGCGCCCTGCGGGCGAGGACCGGCGCGAACCCGACATGCCCATAATTACATGGTTGCAACACAAGCGGCGGCGAGAAACTTGCAGCGATTTGTAGCACGCTGCGACGGCCTGCCGCAGTTGGGAACGAACTGCATGGGAAGCCTAACCTTGTCCACGGGCGTTTGTGGCTGGCGGAAACCTTGGATGGACGCTGCGGATTCAGGCTTCAAGCCGAAGAGCCCAGAGGAAATATTTTAAAGACAGGCGGAAATTTTTGAACAGGTTACGGCCCTTGCGCTTTGCGCGGCGACGCGACAGTTTGGGCGCTGGTTCAGACCGCCAGATTTCAGGCCGCCAATCAGGGGAGAGACAGAGGGTGAGCAACATCGGCATCGTGCTCGGACGGTTCCACCGCCGGGAAGTGGAGGAGATGCTGGACGAGGCGCGCACGGTCGCCGCCCGCCGCGGCCTCGGCATCGTCGCGGAGGTTTGGGTTCCCGGCTCGATGGAGAAGCCGCTGGCGATCAAGCGCCTGCTGATGCGCGACGACGTCGCCGGCGCGGTGGCGCTGGGCATCATCGAGCGGGGCGAGACGGAGCATGGCAACGTCATGGGCCATGCCGTCATCTCCAGCCTGATCGACCTCCAGCTTCAGTTCATGAAGCCGGTCGGCGTCGGCATCCTCGGGCCGGGCATCAACCCGTCCCAGATCCCGCCGCGCATCCGGCCCTACGCCGCCGCCGCGGTCGAGGCCTGCGCCGACCTGATCGAACAGGGCTGACGCCTCACGCTCCGGCGGGGCGCCACCGGTGCAGCAGATGCATCGCCCCGCCGAACAGCAGTCCCCAGAAGGCCGAGCCGATCCCGAAGAAGGACAGTCCCGACGCCGTGGTCAGCAGCGTGACCAGCGCCGGGAGGCGCTCCTCCTCGGCTTGCAGGGCGCCCATCAGCGAACCGCCGAAGGCGCCGATCAGGGCCAGACCGGCGACCGCCTCGATCAGGATGGGTGAGGACCGGGTGACCAGCGCGGCGGTGACCGCCGCGGCCGCGGCCAACAGGACATAGCCGACACCCCCGGCGACGGCGGCCTGCCAGCGCCGCTCGGGCCGCGGGTCGGCATCGGGGCCGGCGCACATCGCCGCGGTGATCGCCGCCAGATTGACCGTCGGCGCCCCGAACGGCGCCGTCAGGGCCGACGCGAGGCCGGTCGTCAGGAAGGCCGGCGCCACCCGCGGGCTGTAGCCGAAGGTCGCCAGCACCGTCAGACCGGGAATGTTCTGCGACGCCATGGTGACGACGAACAGCGGCAGGGCCAGCCCGATCAGCGCCTCCCAGGTGAAGACCGGCGTCACCGCCACCAGCGACGGCCAGGGATCGGAAGGCAGCGCACCCGACAACGGCGAGCCCAGCGCCATCGCCGCCAGCGCCACGGCGACCGCCGCCGGCACGGCGTAGAAGCGGGCGAACCGGCCGACCACCGCCCAGGTCGCCACGACCAGCAGCCCCAGCCCCGGCGCCGCTCCGATCGCCAGCAGGGGCGCCAGGCACAGCTTGAGCAGCAGGCCGGCGAGCATGGCATTGGCCAGCGGCTTCGGGATTGCCGCGATGCAGCGGCCGAGCGGCGTCCACAGCCCCGTCGCCATGACCAGCACCGCCACCGTCAGAAAGGCGCCGACCGCCGCGGGAAAGCCGCCGGCCACCGGTCCGGTCGCCGCCAGCAGCGCCATGCCGGGCGTGGTCCAGGCGATGCTGATCGGCTGGCGCTGCCTCCAGGCCAGCCAGACCGCCGACAGGCCCATGGAGAGTCCGACGGCCACCAGACCGGATGCGATCTGCGCCGTGTCCGCCCCGACCGCCGATAGCCCCCGGATCACCACCGCGACCGAACCGGCATAGCCGACCAGCGCCACCAGCAGTCCGGTGGCGAGCGCCTGCAGCGACAGTCCGGACGGGGGCGCGGCCGCAACCGTCCGCGGAGCGGCTGCGGATGGGGCGGCAGACGGGAGAGCGGACTGGGCAGGAGGCGAGCCGGGCATGTCCGGTCCTTTCCGATGCGTGACAGGGGAGACGGAAATCGTTAGATTGGATCCAATATCCGCGCAAGTGGTTTTCTTGCCCGGCCGCTCCCCTCTCAAGACCGCGGGACCCCCTGCATGCCCCACACTCCGGAACCGCCCATCCCCGACCTGACCGCGGTGATCGCCCGCAACCGCCCGCGCTTCCGGACGGCGACCGAATTCGTCGAGGCGGCGATGCGCGAGGCGATCCTGGGCGGCACGCTGCCTGCCGGCGCGCCGTTGCGGCAGGAGGAGCTGGCCGCCGCCTTCGGCGTCAGCCGCATGCCGGTGCGCGAGGCGCTGCGCCAGCTGGAGGCGCGTGCGCTGGTGGAGTTCCACCCCCACCGGGGCGCCGTGGTGGCGGCGATCTCCGCCGAGGATTCGGCCGACATCGGCACCATCCGCACCGCCTTGGAACCGGCGGCGCTGCGCCTGTCGCTGCCGAAGCTGACGGCGGAGGATCTGGCCCTGGCGGCCGAGCTGCTGGCGGAGATGGACGGGGAGGCCGATCCGGGGCGGATGGGGGAGCTGAACCGCCGCTTCCACATGACGCTCTACGCCCGCGCCGGCCGGCCGCGCCTGCTGGCGCTGGTGGAGCAGCATCTGGCCGCCGCCGACCGCTATTTGCGCTTCCAGTTCGTGGCGCTCGGCTACCAGTCACGTTCCCAGGACGACCATTACGCCCTGCTCGCCGCCTGCCGGAGCGGCGACGCCGATGCGGCCTGCGCCATCGTGATCGACCATGTGACGGCCGCCGAGAAGAAGCTGACCGCCTTCCTCACGAAGCCGGGGTAATGAACGCAGGCCCGATGTCCAGGATCACCTCAGCCCCAGCAGGTCGCCCAGCGCGTGGCTGAGCTGGCGCGGCGTCACCGGCTTGTGGATGATCCCCAGCCCGTGGGCGGCGGCGTCGCGTTCGCATTCCGGGCCGGTCTCGCCGGTCAGGATCAGTCCGGGGACCGGCGGGCCGCCCGCCTCTTCGAACAGCGCGCGGATGCCGGCGACCGCCTCCGTCCCGAAGCGGCCCTCGCGCAGTCGGTAGTCGGCGACGACCAGATCGGGACGGCGGCCGCTGCGGCGCAGCGCCTCCACCGCCTTTTCGGCGGAGCCGGCGACCAGCACCTCATAGCCCCATTCGCGGAAGATCGTCTCCAGACCCAGCAGCACGATGGCGTCGTCATCCACCACCACGGCGAAGCGGCCGTGGCCGGTGGTCGCCGCCTCCGCGGGCCCTGGCGGACCCTCGATGGCCCGGCCCAGCGGCAGGGCGATGACGAAGCTGGTCCCCTGCCCCGGTTTCGACCGGACGTCGACGGGATGGTTCAGCAGCTGCGACAGCCGCCGCACGATGGCAAGGCCGAGGCCCAGGCCCCGGTTGCGGTCGCGTTCCTGGTTGCCGACCTGATGGAACTCCTCCCAGATGCGTTCCAGATGGTCGGGCGGGATGCCGATGCCGGTGTCGCGCACCTCGATCAGCAGGCGGCCGCCGGCCTGCCGGCATTCGATGTCGATCCGGCCGCTCTCGGTGTAGCGCAGCGCATTCTCCACCAGATTGCGCACCATCCGGGTCAACAGCGTGCGGTCGGTGCGCGCGGCGGCATTGCAGGACAGGACATGAAGCTCCAGCCCCTTGGCCGCCGCGACCGGCCGGTAGGAGGCGGCGATGTGGTCGAACAGCGGGACCATCGGCACGGTCTCGATGTTCGGCTGCACCACCCCGGCATCGAGCCGCGACATGTCCAGCAGGCTGTCGAGCAGCTCCTTCAGCGCATCCAGCCCGCGGCCGAGATGCATCAGCGCATTGACGCCCTGGCTGCCCTGCACATGGGGCTTCAGCACGTCGACGAACAGCAGCAGCGCCTGCAGCGGCTGGCGCAGGTCGTGGCTGGCGGCGGCCAGGAACTTGCCCTTGGCCTGGTCGGCCGCCTCCGCCGACTCCTTCGCCTGCATCAGCTCCTGCTGCGCCCGCCGGCGGGCGGTGATGTCGCGGAAATAGACCGACAGCCCGTCGGGGCTGGGATAGATGCTGATCTCCACCCAGTCGCCGAGGACGGGCGACTTCACCTCGACGGTCATCTCGCGCCCTTCGCGCACCGCCTGCTTCTGCGCTTCGAACGCTTCGCTGCCCAGCACCTTGGGGAAAGCGTCCCAGATGCGGCGGCCCAGCAGGGTGTCGCGGCACCGGCCCCACAGCTGCTCCGCCTTGCGGTTGATGTAGGTGAAGCGCCAGTCGTGATCGACGGCATAGAAGGCGTCGCTGATGCTCTCCAGAATGGTGACGGTCCGCTCGTGCGAGGCGCGCGCCTCCTCCTCGGCGCGCTTGCGCATGGTGATGTCGCGGAAGAAGCAGCCGACCCCCTCCGCCGTCGGCAGGAAGCGGATCTCCAGCCACAGCGTGGTGTCCTCGCCGTCCAGCCGCTTTTCCATGCTGGTCGGCACCCGTTCCGTCATCGTTTTGCGGCACAGCGCCTCGAGGTCGGAGCCGGCGAGCTGGGGCCAGACCTCCCACAGGCGGCGGCCGCGGATCGCCGGCAGCGGCTGATGGTCGAGCTGCTCGGCCCGCCGGTTCTGGTAGATCACCCGGTATTCCCGGTCGAGCGCCACCAGCGCCTCGTCGATGCTGTCCAGGATGTCGCTGGCCCGCTTGCGCGCGTCGGCGATGGCCTCTTCCATCCGCCACTCGTCGGACCTGTCGTGCAGGATCCACAGATAGCCTTCCTCGTCGCCCTGCAGCGGCAGGATGGTCAGCGCCCCCCAGACCGTGGCGCCGTCGCGGCGGCGGAAGGCGCGTTCCTCCTGGATGCGCCCTTCGGCCAGCGCCCGCAGCCTCAGCGCGTCGGGCACGCCGGCCACGACATCCTCCGGCGGGAAGAGAAAGGCGACCGGCCGGCCTTGCGCCTCTTCCTCCGTCCAGCCCAGGATGCGGACGGAACCGGGATTCCAGCTTGTCACCCTGCCGTCCGGCGCCAGGGTCAGGATGGCATGGCCGACGGCACTGTCCAGGATGGCGCGCAGCCGCCTTTCGCTGTCGGCATGGGCGGCTCGGCTGCGCTCCAGGGCGTCGAAGGCGGTCCGCAGATCCTGGTTCAGCGCGGTGACCGTCAGCAGGTCGTCGCAGCCGGTGCAGGCGGCGGCAAGGGCGCCCCGCAGCCGCGCATTCTCCTGCTCCAGCTCTTCCAGCCGCGCCACCAGCTGCGGATCGGAAGCGGTGGCCGGTTCGACGGTCGGCTGAGTGTTCAGGGAAGCGTTCGGCTGGGCATCGGCGTCCGCTCCGCCACCCATCCGGCTGGTCGCGGGCTCATCCGGGACAGGTGGCGGCTTGATCATCGGCGCTCAAGAAAACCGAAATTCTCAATAATAGAGAGTGTGCAAGACCGAAAGCATCTGTAAACCCTCCAAAGGAAATAGGACTGTGGAGCACCAACAATAAGCAATTTTATATTTATGAATACCGCATATCCGCAATCGCCCTCACCATCGCCCGCACGCCGGAATCCGGCACTTTGTCACGCCGCAACACCAACCCCAGGGTGCGGATCAGCGGCGGAGCCAAAGGTCGCACGGCAAAGCGGTTGCGGTCGCCCGGTCCCTGGACGGTGACCGACGGCAGGATCGACCGGCCAAGCCCGGCGGCGACGAGATTCTTGATCGCCTCGACATTGCCGAGTTCCATCGACGGGCGCGGCTGCACGCCGCCGGCCATGAACCAGCCGTCGATCACCGCCCGCATGGTGCCGCCGCGCTCGTAGAGGATCAGCGCCCCGTCCGCCAGCGCCGCCGGAGCGATGCCCTCCGGCGCCGCCGGCTCCCCATCCGCGGCCATCGGGCCGACGCAGACCAGGTCCTCGCTGCACACCGGTTCGATGGACAGGCCGGCGCGGACGGCCGGCAGCGTGACCAGCGCGAGGTCCAGCGCCCCGGCCTCCACCGCATCCAGGATGTCGGGCGTGTTGCCGGTGACGACGATGATCTCCAGTCCCGGATGGGCGGCGCGGAGCGCGGTCAGGATCGGCGGCAGGCGGTAGATGCAGGCCGTCGCCCCGGTGCCGATGCGCACGCGCCCCGCCTGTCCGGCGCGGTGCCGCCCCATGGCGGTGGATGCCGCCTCCACCTCGTCGCGGATGCGGCGGATGAAGGGCAGCAGGTCGCGGCCGGCAGCGGTGGGCAGGGCGCGCTTGCCGACCCGCTCCACCAGCCGCACGCCGAACCGCTCCTCCAGGTTGCGGATCTGCATGCTGACCGCCGGCTGGGTCAGGCCGAGCCGGCTGGCCGCCTCGGTGAAGCCGCCATGTTCGACGACGGTGGCGAAGGTGATGAGCTGGTCGAGGTTCAGGCCGCGCATACCCCCAGCATTCCTTATGATTCCGATCAAATCAATAAATTTGCCTTTTCGACGACGGTCCGCGACGGTGGGGCCATGACGAACGCCGCTTTTCCCTCCCCGGCCCCCTCCCCTGGTCCCTCTCCGGCCCCTCCCTCCACATGGCTCGTGCTGCTGTGCGCCAGCCGCTTCGCCACCTCCTTGTCCTTCATGGTCTATGCCGGCGCGCTGGTGCCGGCGATGCAGGCCTGGGGCATGTCGGCGGGGGAAGCCGGATCGATCCAGACCGCCTTCAACATCGGCTATGCCCTGTCGCTGGTGGGGTCCTCCTGGTTCGCCGACAGCCTGGGCGCCAAGCGCGTCTTCCTGTGGGCGAGCTGGGCGACGGCGCTGACCGGACTCGCCTTCGCCTTCTTCGCCCGCTCGCCGGAAAGCGGGCTGCCGCTGTTCGCGCTGATGGGGCTGACCCAGGGCGGAACCTACGCCCCTTCCATCATGCTGGTGGCGCAGGGCGTGCCGGCCGCCCGGCGGGGGGCGGCGGTCGGCTGGCTGCTGGCGGCGGGGTCGCTGGGCTATTTCGCCTCCATCGCGGTCGCAGCATGGCTGGCTGAGCGGTTCGGCTACGAGGCCGCCTTCATCGCCTGCGGGCTGGGGCCGCTGCTGGCGGCCCTGCTCGCCACGCCGGGGCTGCGCGGGCGCGCCAATCTGGTCGCCGGCGGGGGGGCGCGGCGGCTGCGCGGCGCCTTCCGCTTCCTGGCCGACCGCCGCTCCTTCCTGCTGACCGCCGGCTACACCACCCATTGCTGGGAGCTGCTGGGCATGTGGGCCTGGCTTCCGGCCTTCCTGACGGCCAGCCTCGCCAACTCGGGCGGAGCCGGTATGCGCGGTCTGTGGATCGCCGCGGCCATCCATCTCTCCGGCTTCCTGTCGTCGCTGCTGATGGGGCGGGCGTCGGACCGGCTGGGCCGGCGGGCCGTTCTGGTGGCGATGGGGCTGCTGGGCGCGGCCTGTTCCTTCACCATCGGCTGGATGGACGGGATGCCGCTGATCCTGGTGCTGGCGGTGGCCGCCCTCTACGGCTTCTCGGCGCTGGGCGACTCCCCCGTGCTGTCCACGGCGATGACCGAGTCGGTCGAGCCCGGCAGCCTGGGGGCGGCGCTGGCCGTGCGCTCCATCCTCGGCTTCGGCGCCGGGGGCGCCGCGCCGCTGGCGGTCGGGCTGGTGCTGGACCAGACGGGCGGCATGGCGGGCCAGATGGGTGGCACCCCCTGGGGCTGGGGTTTCGCGCTTCTCGGCGTCGGCGGCGGGTTGGCGACCGTCTGCGCCCTTCTTCTTCCCGCCGACCGTCCTCACCGGAGTTGATCCTCATGCCTTCCCACAATGGGCCTGCCATCGCCGTGCGGGCGTCCACCGACGCCGACATCCCCGCCATCGCCGCGCTCTATGCCCGCCATGTCCTGCACGGCACCGCGTCGTTCGAGGAGGTTCCGCCGGACGAGGCGGAAATGGCGCGCCGCCGCGCCGACATCCTCGGCCGCGGCCTGCCCTATCTGGTGGCGGAGTGCGAGGGGCGGCTCGCCGGCTACGCCTATGCCGGGCCCTACCGCACCCGCAGCGCCTACCGCTTCACACTGGAGAATTCCGTCTATGTCGCCGACGGCATGGGCCGGCGCGGCATCGGCCGGGCGTTGATGGTGCCGCTGATCGAGATGTGTGCGGCGGCGGGATACCGCCGGATGATCGCGGCGATCGGCGACAGCGCCAACCACGGCTCCATCGGCCTGCATGCCGCCTGCGGCTTCCGTCCGGTCGGGGTGCTGCCGGCGGTGGGATACAAGTTCGGCCGCTGGCTGGACGGCGTGCTGATGGAGCGCCCGCTGGGCGAGGGGAGCGACGGGCCGGCTCCGGTGCGGACTGTTCCCGTGGGGATGCGGTGAAGGCCATCGGCTTGGGGGGCGAGGCCGTCAGGCCGTCGCCACCCAAGCCCATGGGCGCTACGCGCAACCCTGGTGTCAGAACGCCAGGATGGAGCGCGCCAGGATGACGTTGGCCTTGTCGTCCAGCGTGCTGACCTCGCCCTTGGTGTCGACATAGTCGTACTGGGCCTGCAGGGTCAGACCCGGAGCGACGGTGTAGCCGACGCCGATCTCATAGACGTTGATGTGGCGGCTGCCCGGCGTGTCGGTGCGCCCGGCATCGGCGCCGAACTTGTAGTTGGCGCCGACGGCGAGAGGCCCGGAGCTGTATTGGACGCCGGCCGTCCAGTTGCGCTGCGCTTCGGTGGCCGGCCGGCCGGCGGTGGCGGAGAAGGACTGGCGTTCACCCGACCGGTTGAAATCGGTGTAGCTGCCGCCGACGGAGAAGCCGGCATAGCCGATCATGAGGCCGGCCTGCCAGCTGGTCAGGTCGTTGTAGGCGATCCCCGAAGTGCCGGCGACCGCGCTGCCGCCCATGTAGCCGGCGCTGGCCTTGACCGAGACACCGCCGAAGCTGTTGCTGTAGTTGGCGCCGACCTCCCAGATGTTCTCGAAGATGCCGGTTCCCATGATGTTGGCCGAGCTGTCCGCCGTGAACTGCGACCGGTTGACGTCGGTGTTGCTGCTGTCGTTGCGCGGGGTGTAGCTGCCGCCCAGCTGCAGGCCGGCAAGGCGCGGCGAGAAATAGACGATCTTCGTCGAGTTGGCGTCGACGGCCAGGGCCGGATAGACGATGGTGTTGCGGGTGGTCTGAGCCGCGCCGAACGCCAGCGAGCCGGTCGTCGTGCCGTTGATGGTGTTGTTGGGGCCGACCCAGAAGACGGGCTGCTCGACGAAGGCCGACACATAGTCGGACGGCGCGGAGACATAGGTCTCGTCGCTGAAGGAGTTGGCGACGCCGGCGCGCACCATGCCGAAGGAGCCCTGCGCGAAGATGAAGGCACGGTCGGCGTCCGTGTTGCGGGCATTGCTNAGGCCGTTGTCGGCCTTGGCGGTCGGGATGATGTTCAGGCGCAGGCGGTTGCGGAACTCGGTCGACCGGGTGTTGGCGTCCAGGTCCTGGCTCACATAGCCGGCTTCGAAATAGGCGTCGCCGCTGACCTTCACGTCGAACTTGGCCTGGGCATTGGCGGCACCGGCAGCGGCCGCGAGGGTGACGGCGGCGCAGCCTGCCAGCAGATAACGATTCACAGCTTTTGACTCCATGACGGCGGTTTCAGAAAAAGACGGCGGCCCCCATCCCGGACGCGGCGTTTCCGCGCCGGGATGACCGTCCGCAGGTATGTTCGTTTCCCGATGGGGATCAGCGGAGGTAATGGATGTGGGGCCGCGCGTGATGGGGGGAGACCTCCACGCGGGCTTCGACCGAGAAGACGGTCCTCAGCAACTCCTCGGTCAGCACCTCGCCCGGCGTTCCGGTCGCAACGATCCGGCCCTGTTTCAGCACCACCAGCCGGTCGCAGAACATGGCCGCGTGGTTGAGATCGTGCAGGGCGGTGATGCTGGTGACCGCAAGCTCGGAGACGAGCTTCAGCAGCGCGATCTGGTGCTGGATGTCGAGATGGTTGGTCGGCTCATCCAGGATCAGTTCCTTCGGCGTCTGCGCCAGCGCCCTGGCGATGTGCGCGCGCTGCTTCTCGCCGCCCGACAGGCTGTGCCAGAAGTCGTTGCGCTTCGCCGTCATCCCGGCCTTTTCCAGCGCGCCGTCCACCGCCTCCTCGTCCGCCCGCGACCAGCCCGAGAACAGCGAGCGGTGGGGAAAGCGGCCGAGTTTCACCACATCGACGACCTTCAGGTTGGCGTTCGTCGTCGCATGCTGCTCGACGAAGGCGACGCGCTGCGCGACGGCCCGGCGCGGAATGGTCCGCAGGTCGGTCCGGTCGAGCAGGACCCGGCCGGATTGCGGCTGCTTCAGCCCGGCGAGCAGGCGCAAAAGCGAGGTCTTGCCCGACCCGTTCGGCCCGAGCAGCCCCAGCATCTCGCCCGGCCGGGCCTCCAGCGAAACCGCGTCGAGCACGGTCTTGCCGCCAATTCCCCAAGTGAGACGTTCGGTCTTGAAGCTCATGACGCACGCTGGAAGCGGTAGAGGATGACCGAGAAGAAGGGCACGCCGACCAGCGCCGTGACGACGCCGACCGGCAGGACCTGCTGCGGGATCAGGACGCGCGACGCGATGTCCGCCGCCACCATGAAGATGGCGCCCGCGATGGCGCAGGCCGGCAGCAGCCGGATGTGCATCGGACCGACCAGGAAGCGGGCGGCATGCGGCACAACGAGGCCGACGAAGCCGATGGAGCCGACCATGCTGACGATGGTCGCCGTCATCAGCGCGGTCAGCGCGAACAGCAGGATCCGCGTCCGCCCGACATCGACGCCCAGCGCCGCGGCGGACTCATCGCCGAAGGCGAAGGCATCGAGGATGCGGGCGGAGAGCAGGCAGGCCACGAGGCCGCCGCTCACCACGATGGAGACCAGCATGAACTCCGGCCAGCGCGCGCCGCTGAAGCTGCCGAGCAGCCAGAACATGACATCGCGCGCCTGCTGCGCATTGCCGGACGTCGTGACGATGTAGGACGTGGCGGCGTTGAACAGCTGGGAGGCGGCGACGCCGGCCAGGATCGTGCGGTCGGCGCCGCCGCGCGTGCCGTTCGACAGCAATGCCACGAACAGGAAGGCGGCGAAGGCACCGGCGAAGGCCCCCATCGACAGCGAGACCGCGCCGGCCCCGACGCCGAGGATGACGATGGCGACGGCGCCGGTGGATGCGCCGGCGGAAATGCCCAGCACATAGGGCTCGGCGAGCGGGTTGCGCAGCAGCGACTGCATGATCGCCCCCGACAGCGCGAGGCCGGCACCGCAGAAGGCCGCGACCAGCGCCCGGCTGAGCCGGTAGTCCCAGATCACGGTCTCGTGGATGCGGCTCAGCTCGACCGAGGTCCAGCCCAGCCGGTTGGTCACGGCGTGGAAGGTCGTGGAGAGCGGGATCGGCAGGTCGCCGATGCCCACGCTGACCGCGATGACCAGGGCGATGGCCGCCAGGGAGGCGAGAAGCATGCCCCCCATCACGGTCAGCCGCCCGAACGACTGCCCCATGCCCGTCACTTCAGCAGCCCGAGGGCTTTCAGTTGCCCGGCCACCTGCTCGGCACCGTAGAGGGTGCGGATGGTGGGATTCATCGCCTGGCCGTCCATGACGACGATGGCCTTGTTCTTGACCGCGGGCATCTGGCTGACGGCCGGATCGGTGGTCAGGAACTTGATCTTGGCATCGGTCCGGTCGAGCTCCCACCGGTTGCGGTCGAGGCTGGCCACGACGATGACGTCCGGATTGGCGGCGATGATGCCCTCCCAGCCCAGCGTCGGCCATTCGGCCTCCGATGTGATGGCGTTGGTGCCGCCCAGCAGGTCGGCGATGAAGCCCGACGCGCCGTTCTTGCCGCCGAGATAGGCGTCGGCGGACGGCGAGGGGCTGGAGAACCAGAAGAGATAGGAGAGCTTCCGGCCGTCCTTCGGGACGCTGGCGCGGATGGCCGCCTCGCGCGCCTTGAAATCGGCGATCAGCGCCTGGCCGCGATCGGCGACGTCGAAGATCCGGGACAGCTCGTCGATCTCCTGATAGAGCTGATCCGTGCTCCACAGCTGCGCACGGCTGCCATACACATCCTTGGCGTTCTTGGTGTCGAGGCAGGTGCTGGGCGACAGGTAGGCCGGGACGCCGACCTTTTCGAAATCCCCGCGCTTGGCCACCTTGCTGTTCGGACCGAGCAGGACGGGCAGCGCCGCCGCGACGAAATCCGGGTTTTCGACCAGGATCGATTCGAAGGTGGGGAACTCGACGGTCAGCAGCTTGACCTTCGCATTGGCCTCCTCCAACTGCGGCATGACCTTGCTGGGCCAGAAGGCGGTGCCGACCATCCGGTCCTGCAACCCGAGCAGCAGAAGGATTTCGGCGCTGTTCTGGCCGAGGCCGACCGCCCGCTGCGGCGCCTTCTGCACCGTGACCTGAGCACCGCAATTCTCGATTGTCAGCGGATAGCTCGTCTTGCCGGCCGAGGACGGCGTCGCGGCGAGGCCGGCCGCTGCGAACAGGCCGGCGGCGGTCAGGAGTGATTTGACGAAGGTCATTGGGAGAGTTCCAAACCGGTTTGTCATTGCGGGGCGCCGTTGGCGGTCCGTTGGCCGCGATGCGGGGCGGCGATGCCTGCCGGTCGGAAAAAGGCGAAAGGACGCTTTTCCGGCGGCGGCACGGTCATGCCATTGCGGATCGCGGGATTGTCTTATGGCGGGGCGGCAATGGGGTGGCGCATGTCTCGGTAACGCTGCACATGCCAATCGCCGCGGCGAGCAGCATCAAAGGCGATGGTCCCGCAATCGGAATTGCAATTGCGAGCAACAGAAAGGTCAAAAAGAAGGAGTTGCACGGTCAAACATATCGTCTCAACACATGAACTCTACCCTCTTGCCGCCCTGTATCGATGCTGTCTTCCAGATCGACCATGGAGATGGATGCTTGTAACACGATGAACTCATTTTACAAATGATAACGATTGTCGTTTGCAAGTCAAGGGTCATTCTGATTGACCAATGGCAAGACGCAGGGATCCTGGCCGCTGTGCTTCTCCACAGACAGTCATCCGATGTAAAAATCGGCCTGCCCGCAGTCTTCGGTTGATGGTTGCCGGCGAAGAAGCCGGCGCGGCCCGGCTTGCCCCTCGGCCGCCCGCATCCCAGACGCGCCTGACGGTGGCATTGGACTGGCCGAGCATTTCGACGCTCATTCGACCGCCCTGGCGCTGGTCGCCGAGCCGTTCATGCGCAGCATGTCGCGCTATCACCAGCCCGAGGACCTCATCCGCGAGCATCTGCGTCACGCCCAGGCCGAAGCGGACGATGTCCTCCGTCAGGCCGGGGCCGCCGCCGCGGACCGCTCGGTGTCCTTCGAGCGGCCCTGCGCGGTCGGACCGCTCGAACGCTTGCCGGTGCTCCCGCGCAGGCGGGGATGACCGGCTTCCCTGGAACGGAACAGGGTCTTCCTATGCGACGGCCCTGCCGGGGCCGGGGCCGGGGCCGGGATCTCCGGCAGGCTGCCGAATGAGGGCCGCGAGATAGCTGCTGAACATGTCGGCCATCGCATCCGCATAGGCATCGACCTCGGAGGCAATGCGCGGAGTCTCGGAGAATTGCTTGCCGACGGACGTCAAGGTCGCAATGATCAGATCAGCGGCGACTTTGCGTTTCTCATCGGTCAATCCGGGAAGGTATTCCGCGATGAACGCGGAAAAGACGCGATCTGCAGCCGCCTTTGCCTCCAATGCTTCGGGCGCATCCCGGTAGAGGGGAGCGGCATCGTCGAGTGCGATGCGGACCGCGGCCTCCTCGCATTCCGACCGCAAGAAGACGTGAACGAGCGTCCGCAGTCGATCGTCCGGCGCTTCGCCGCCGTCCTGCAGGATCGTCCGCAGCATTTCCGTCGTCTGTCGCCACTCGTCGCATTGAAGGCGAAACAGAATGGCCGCCTTGTTGGGGAAGTATTGATAGAGGGAGCCGACGCTCACCCCGGCCTTCTCGGCCACGCGGGCCGTCGTGAAGCGGTTCGCTCCCTCCTTTGCCAGAACCTGAACGGCGGCATCCAGGATCGTCGCGACGAGTTCCGTCGACCGGGCTTGCTGCGGTTGCTTTTTCAGGGAGATCTTGGCGGTTCGGCGCTGACTCATGGCGGCTTTGCGGAACGAAGGGGACAAGCGGCCGATTGATCGTGTTTTTCGGACGGCGGCGCAAGGACCTGTTCAGCCGGCGCGTCGGCGCGTCGGCTTCGGACCGTCAAACATGCCTGCCACCTTTCGGCGGCGCACCGACGAGCAGTTTCAGCGCAACGATCATGGACAGCCCTGCGGCGGCGGCACCGGCCAGATAGATGGAACCGATCCCCCACGCGCCGGCCAGTGCGCCGGCCAGCGGCCCCGTCACTGCCAGGGCGATGTCGAGGAAGGCCACATAGGCGCCCATCGCCAGGCTGCGGGTTTGCGGCGGGGCGCGCCGCACCGCTTCGACGCCGAACCCCGGAAAGGCCAGCGAATAGCCGAACCCGGTCAGGGCCGCACCGAGATAGGCGATCGGAGATGCGTCGGCTCCCCAGATCAGCAATTGGCCGAGCGCCTCGACGGCGACGCTGGCCACCGCGACCTTCGCGCCGCCGATCCTGTCCGGCAGATGTCCGAAGACCATCCGCGCGGCGATGAAGGCGGCGCCGAACGCCGTGAAGGCGAAGGATGCGCCGCCCCAGTTGCGGGCGGCGAACAGCAAGGCGATGAAGGCGGTGATCAGGCCGAAGCCGACGCTGGACAGCGCCAATCCCAGGCCGGGTTGCCACACGGCGCCCAATATCTTGTAAAACGGCGTCTTGCGGACCGCCGTCGGAGCGACCCCGCGGATGCCCGCGATCACGGCCATCCCCAGCAGCGGAACCAGGGCCGAGGCCGCGGCGATGCCGGTGAAGCCCCATCGGGCATTCAGCACGACGCCGGCGGGCGCCCCCAGCGCATAGGCGCCGAAGATGGCGATGCCGATCCAGACCATCACCTTGCCCGCATTGAGCGGCCCGACGAGGCCGACGGACCAGCCCAACGCGCCGGTGACGATCAGGCTCTCACCCAGCGCCAGCAGCACCCGGCCCACCAGCAGGATCCACACCGACGTTTCCGGCCGCTCGACGAAGGCCAGAGACGCCAGATAGACGAGGCCGGAGACGGCGGCGATGAGAAAGCCGGCGGTCACGGCGCGTTTCGGCCCGCGCATATCGGCGAAATTGCCGGCCCAGGAGCGGGACAGCAGCGCCGCGACGAATTGCGCGCCGACCACCAGCCCCACCACCAGCGTTCCCATGCCGAGCGTCTCATGCAGATGCAGCGGCAGAACCGGCATCTGCATGCCGATGCTGAAGAAGGCGATGAACACGGACAGCGTCAAGGGAAGCAGCGTCAGGAAGACATTGACGGACGGAGGCGCGCCCGTCCCCGGCGCCGGCGCCATCGTCGGCGCCGATCGGACATGGTTATCGGTCATGGGTCTCGTCTCTGTTTGCAGTGCCGTCAGGGGCACATGGCGGCGGATCGGCGAGGTCAGCCGAGACGCATCGACAGTTCCACATCCCCGCCGAACGGCACGGACAGGTATCCGCCACCCGGCGACCGCACCCGCGCCAGATAGTCCGGGCTGTGATCCGCATTGTCCGCGACGATCAGGGCGCCCGGCCGCAGCCGCGGCTCCACCAGCGCCAGGATGTCGCCGTACAGGGCCTTCGCCCCATCCAGCAGCAGCAGGTCGACGGGTTCGGGAAGATCGCCGGCCAGCGTCTTCACCGCATCGCCTTCGCGGATCTCCACCAGATCGGCCAAGCCGCCTTCGGCCAGATGCCGGCGCGCCCGAGCCACCTTGGACGGCTCGAACTCGCTACCGATCAGACGGCCGCCGCCATTGTCTCGCAGGGCCGCGGCGAGATGCAGGGTGGAGATGCCGAAGGAGGTGCCGAACTCGACGATGCCGCGGGCGTTCATGCTGCGCGCCAGGCTGTAGAGCAGCACGCCGGTTTTCCGCGAAACCGGCAGCCAGAGATCCTTCAAGAGGCCGTAAAGCGTCAGATACTCGGTCCTGCTGTGCATCAGCTGCTCGCGCTCCGCGCGCGGGATGCCGGCCAGGGCCGGGCTGGTCGCCGCGTCGGCTTCCGCGAACAGGCGATCCAGCAGCGGCGCCAGCGGGGCGGTGGTCAGTGTCGTGGTCATGGGGGTGTCCAATCCGAAATCCGGAGCCCCGCCAGGGGGGCTCGCCCAGAACGCGAATGATTGGTCGCGTTGGAAAAAGACTATGATCAATTCGTCGCGTTCACAAATCGCGTTCGGAGTCGTGTTTCGCGCAATCGCCGAATTGGCCTTCAAATCTTTGTTATATTTTGGATTTCCGCGTATGGCCCAGGTCCGGACGGCGTGCCGCGGGTGGCAAGGCTCGGATTTTTGTTCGGATGCCCGGTGGCGCCATCGCCGCCGCCGGCACGGGCTGGATCGTCACCCATCGGGCCGGGACGCCGGACCGGGGAACACTCTCTTCTATTGGTGACTCCTCCGATTTGTATCAGTGACTTAACCGATATCGAGATATGTCGCCTTCAGGTTGTGGCCATGCTTCCCGTCCGATCATCAGGCGCTTCCTGACAGCAAATCTCAGCCTTGGCACACTTTAGTTAAAAAAAATTTTTGCTTGGGTAATATTGCTTTCTTAGGGTTTCGCGTAATAATCGGTTGGGAGCGGTGATATGACCAGATGAAAAAATGTTGTCTTTATAGTCGCCAACAATTTTCAGCCAGTTTGTTGCGCTTCCCTGGTATATTGATGGTTAGCTGCAATGAAAAGAGGGGTTGTGTTTCCTCATCCCCTCCCGCGACAGGCCGCACATCCTGCCGGCGGCGATCGGAACCGCCATTCCGTCAGCATTGCTGACCTTCTTCCCCCGTCAGATTCCAGGCCTGCCGCCGGGTTGCCGCGGAAAGGCCGATCCGCCCGAATCGATTCGGCTTTCCCACCCCCGCGCCCCCGTCGCGACCACCGGCAGGTGCGGCGGACGGGCACAGTGCGTCTTTGCCGCAGTGGCGGCGGCGGGAGGGCGGCGGCGGGGATGTGAACGGGCTATGGATAGATTCGGCGACTCTGTCACTGGATTGTCCGAATCTTTGGAGAAATAACCCGAAAGGAGTGCAAAACGCCGCTTGGTCAGAAGTCCTGCCGTTTATTTGCCGTCGAATTGTCGGGGTGGGTTTGGTACTACCAATCCAAAGAAAACCCGAGAGGAGACATCAACCATCATGCGGACGGCGACGAAGGATCTGGCGGGCGACTTGCGGCAACAGCTGGCCGAGCTGGTGCGCAGCCGGGTTCCGAACGCGCGGGCGGAGCGCTTCGTGACGCGCTTCTACGCCAACGTGCCCCCCGACGACCTGCTGCGCGGCACGCCGGAACAGCTTTACGGCGCGGCTCTGGCGATGTGGCAATGGGCGCAGCAGCGCACGCCCGGCAAGCCCAAGGTCAGGGTCTATGCGCCGCGGCTGGACGAGCATGGCTGGCAGTCCGAGCGCTCGGTGGTGGAGATCGTCAACGACGACATGCCCTTCCTGGTCGATTCCGTCACGGCGGAACTGAACCGGCAGGGCGTCACCGTCCACCTGATCATCCATCCCGTCACCCGCGTCGTCCGCGACGCCGAGGGCCGCATCGCCGAGCTGCTGGAAGCCGGTGAAGAGAAGGACGGCGCACGCGACGAATCCTTCATGCACTGCTCCATCGACCCGCTGTCGGATCCGGCCGCCCAGGCCCGTCTGCGCGAGGGCATCGAGCGGGTGCTGGCCGACGTCCGCGCCGCGGTGGAGGATTGGAACCCGATGCGCGAACGGGTGCGCAGCGCCCGCGACGACATCGCCCACGCCCCCGACACCGAGGAATCCAAGGAAGCCGCCGACTTCCTGAGCTGGATCGACGACGGCAACATGACCCTGCTGGGCAGCCGCCAATACATCGCCACCATCGGCGGCGACGGGCGCGAGCCCTGGCTGGAGCTGGTCGAGGGCAGCGGTCTCGGCGTGCTGCGCGACCCGGAGATCACCGTCTTCGACGAGCATGGCCATGCCGCCGTCCTGCCGGAGGAAATCCGCGCCTTCCTGCACCAGCCGCGCGCCCTGCTGGTGACCAAGGGCACCCGGCAGGCCACCGTCCACCGCTCGGTTCCGCTCGACGCCATCCTGGTCAAGCGTTTCGACGACCAGGGCAAGGTGGCCGGCGTCACGCTGGCGGTCGGCCTGTTCACCTCCGTCGCCTACAACCGCAGCCCGCGCGAGATCCCGTTCCTGCGCCGCAAGGTCGCCCGCGTCATGGGCCGCGCCGGCTTCGATCCGTCGGGCCATGACGGCAAGGCGCTGCTGAACATCCTGGAGACCTATCCGCGCGACGAGCTGTTCCAGACCCCGGCCGACGAGCTGTTCGAGACGGCGGTCGGCATCCTGCACCTGCAGGAACGCCAGCGGCTCGCCCTGTTCGTCCGCCGCGATCCCTTCGAACGCTTCGTCTCGGCGCTGGTCTTCGTGCCGCGCGACCGCTACGACACGGCGCTCCGCCGCAAGATCCAGGGCGTGCTGGAAACCGCCTTCCATGGCACCTGCAGCTCCTACTTCACCCAGCTGTCGGACAGCGCGCTCGCCCGCCTGCACCTGATGGTGAAGACGGAGCCGGGCAGGATCCCCGCCGCCGATATCAGCGAGATCGAGGCGCGGCTGGTCCAGGTTTCCCGCGGCTGGGCCGACCGCATGCGCGACGCGCTGGTCGAGGCGCATGGCGAGGAGACCGGCAACGCCCGCCTGCGCCGCTATGCCGACGCCTTCCCCGCCGGCTACCGCGAGACCTTCACCGCCGAAGCCGCCGTCCACGACATCGACCGCATCGAACGGGTGCTGGCCGAACAGCGCCTGGGCATCGTGCTGTTCCACCCGCTGGAGGCGGATGGCGACGAGCTGCACGTCAAGATCTACCACCAGGGCCGGCCGGTGCCGCTGTCCGACGTGCTGCCGATGCTGGAGCACATGGACCTGAAGGTCATCACCGAGCAGCCCTACGAGGTTCGCCCGGCCGGCGGCGGCGCTTCGGTGCCCTCGGTGTGGATCCACGATTTCACCGCCCGCACCCAGACCGGCCAGCCGGTGGATTGCGTCAAGGTCAAGCAGACCTTCCAGGAGGCCTTCGCCGACGTCTGGGACGGCCGGATCGAGGATGACGGCTTCAACCGGCTGATCCTGCGCGCCGGCCTGGCGGGCCGCGAGGTCGTGGTCCTGCGCGCCTATGCCAAGTATCTGAAGCAGGCCCGCTTCGCCTACGCCCAGGACACCATCGAAGCGACGCTGGCCGGCCATCCGCAGATCGCCCGCCTGCTGGCCCGCCTCTTCGCCAGCCGCTTCGACCCGGCCAACCGCGCCGACGAGGCGCCGGTCCTGGAGCAGATCGAAGACGCGCTGGACGCCGTCACCAACCTGGACGACGACCGCATCCTGCGCCGCTTCGCCAACCTGATCCGCGCCACGCTGCGCACCAACGCCTACCAGACCGCCGCCGACGGCACGGCGAAGCCGCACCTGTCCTTCAAGCTGGACAGCGGCTCCATCGAGGAGCTGCCGCTGCCGCGTCCGTGGGTGGAGGTCTTCGTCTACAGCCCGCGCATGGAAGGCGTCCATCTGCGCGGCGGCAAGGTTGCCCGCGGCGGCATCCGCTGGTCCGACCGGCGTGAGGATTTCCGCACCGAGATCCTGGGGCTGATGAAGGCCCAGATGGTGAAGAACACCGTCATCGTGCCGGTGGGATCCAAGGGCGGCTTCGTCGTCAAGCGTCCGCCGGCTCCCAGCGCCGGCCGCGAGGCGGCTCTGGCCGAAGGCATCGAGTGCTACAAGACGCTGATGCGCGGCCTGCTGGACGTCACCGACAATCTCGCCGCCGACGGCTCGGTGGTGCCGCCGAAGGATGTCGTGCGCCACGATGCCGACGATCCCTATCTGGTGGTCGCCGCCGACAAGGGCACGGCCACCTTCTCCGACATCGCCAACGGGGTGTCGGTCGACCATGGCTTCTGGCTGGGCGACGCCTTCGCCTCGGGCGGTTCGGCCGGCTACGACCACAAGGTGATGGGCATCACCGCCCGCGGCGCCTGGGAATCGGTGAAGCGCCATTTCCGCGAGATGGGCACAGACATCCAGACCACCGACTTCACCGTGGTCGGCGTCGGCGACATGTCGGGCGACGTGTTCGGCAACGGCATGCTGCTGTCGAAACACATCCGCCTGCTGGCCGCCTTCGACCACCGCCACATCTTCCTCGACCCCGATCCCGACGCGGCAACCAGCTGGGAGGAGCGCAACCGGCTGTTCGCCCTGCCCCGCTCCTCCTGGGCCGACTACGACCGCTCCAAGCTGTCGCAGGGCGCGATGATCGTGGAGCGCAGCGCCAAGACGGTGGAGCTGACGGCGGAGGTCCGCGCCTGCTTCGGCATCGAGCAGAGCCATCTGTCACCGGCCGAGCTGATGCGCCGCCTGCTGACGGCCCCAGTCGATCTGCTGTGGTTCGGCGGCATCGGCACCTACATCAAGGCGTCGAGCGAAACCAATGCCGAGGCCGGCGACAAGGCCAACGACGCGCTGCGCGTCGACGGCGGCCAGATCCGGGCCAAGGTGGTCGGCGAAGGCGCCAATCTGGGCGTCACCCAGCGCGGCCGCATCGAGGCCGCCCAGAAGGGACGCGACGGCAAGGGCGTGCGGCTGAACACCGACGCCATCGACAATTCGGCCGGCGTCGACACCTCCGACCATGAAGTGAACATCAAGATCCTGCTGGGCGACGTCATGGCGCGGGGCGACATGACGCTGAAGCAGCGCGACACTCTGCTGTCGGCGATGACCGACGAGGTGGCGGCTCTGGTGCTGGCCGACAATTACCGGCAGACCGGCGCCCTGACCGTCGCCGAGGCGCAAGGCGCCGCCCTGCTGGAGGCGCAGTCCCGCTTCATCCGCAACCTGGAGCGCAGCGGACGGCTGAACCGCGCCATCGAGTATCTGCCGACCGACGAGGAGCTGGCCCAGCGCATGGCCGAACGCCGCGGCCTGACCCGGCCGGAGCTGGCGGTGCTGCTGGCCTACGCCAAGATCACGCTCTACGACGATCTGCTGGCCTCCGAGCTGCCGGACGATCCGGCCACGGTGGACGACCTGCTGCGCTACTTCCCGCAGCCGCTGCGCGACGGCCATCGCGAGGCGATCTTCCGCCACCGCCTGCGCCGCGAGATCATCGCCTCCGCCGTCACCAACAGCCTGGTCAACCGCGTCGGCCCCACCTTCGTCCGCGACATGGTGGAGAAGACCGGTCTCGGCCCGGCGGACGTCGCCCGCGCCTATGCCATCACCCGCGACGTGTTCCAGCTGCGCCCGCTGTGGGATGCCATCGACGGCCTGGACAACCTCGTTCCGGCCGCCCTGCAGACCACGCTGATGCTGGAGACCATCCATCTGCTGGAACGCGCGGTGGCCTGGTTCCTGGCGCACAGCCCGCATCCGCTGGATCTGGGCCGGGAGTCCGCCGCCTTCCGTCCGGGGGTGGAAAGTCTGGCCGCCGGGCTGGACCATTTCCTCGACGCCGAGGAATCCTCCCGCCTCGCCGCCCGCGTCGCCGACGCCACCGCCCAGGGCGTGCCCGAGGATCTGGCCCGCCGGGTCGCCGCCTTGCCGGTGCTGGCCGCCGCCCCGGATCTGGTGCGGATCGCCGAGCGCACCGGCCGTGCGGTGGAAGGCGTCGCCTCGGTCTATTTCGGGCTGGGCCGCCGCTTCGGCCTGGAATGGCTGCGCGACCGCGCCAGTGGCGCCAAGGTGGACAACCACTGGCAGCGTCAGGCGGTCGCCGCGATCATCGACGACCTGTTCGCCCACCAGAGCGCACTGACCATCCGCGTGCTGGAGAGCGAAGGCGCCGAATCCGCGGCGGTCGATGGCTGGATCGCCAGCCGCAGCCTCGTGGTGGAGCGCGTCGAGCAGTTGCTGGCCGAACTGCGCGCCCAGCCGGCGGTCGATCTCGCCATGCTGGCCGTCGCAAATCGACAGCTGCGCGGCCTGATTGCGGGGTAATGGTGTCACAGGAATAGGAGACGCTCGGTTCGGACGGCCCGGTCGCGCAGTTCTGCGCAACCGGGCCGCCGGAACGCCGGCGCCTTTGCAGGCACGTTCGGGCGCCGGCTTTCAGTCTCCTTGCCTCGGGCGGATCCGCTTCACCGCGGGTCCGCCCATTTTCTATTTCGAAAGCAACTTCTGCGGATAGCGAACCGCTCCGTGATTCAGCCTCTAACTGCAGCCGGCGGCAGGGCGATGCGGGTTGCCCGCGCTTCCCGCGGGCAGCGGCCGAAGCGCCGCTTGAAGGCGGTGGCGAAGTTGGCCGGGCTGGAATAGCCGGCGAGATAGGCCGCCTCCGTCACGCTGACGCCCTCGCACTCCAGCGCCGTCCGCGCCCGTTCCATCCGCCGGGACCGCTCATACTCGAACACCGACATGCCATGGCCGGCACGGAACAGCCGGTGCAGCGTGCTGACGCTCATCCCGGCATGGCGGGCGACCTCCTCCAGCCGCAACGGCGCGTCGTCGTCCGGGTCGCGGCTTTCCAGAAACTCGCAGGCGATGCGCAGGCGGGCACTGTCCCGGCTGCTCAAGGGGTGGGCGGCGGGCATGTCGACCATGCCCAGCGCTTCGGCGACGATCTCCAGCGCGTGGCTTTCCAGATAAAGGCTTTCCAGCATCGGCGGGCAGGCGATGGGTCCGGTCAGCCGTTCCGCCAGCGCCACCTGCCGCGCCGTCGGCCGCAGCATCATGCTGGCGCCATGCGTCCGGCAGAAGCGCCGCAGACTCCCCTCCCCCGCCGTCCGACCGGCCAGCGCGCCGCCATCGCCGCCGGCACCGTCCAGCCAGTCCGGCGGCAGGCCGAGCGTGATCTTGCGCACCCAGTTGCCGCGCATCGCATGGCGCTGGAACCGGTCCTCCTCGGTGCGGGACAGCAGGAACAGAACCGGCTCCCGCGCGGCGGACAGGACATAGCGGCGCTCGCCCAGCGAGATGTCGACCTCGCCCCGCAGGAACAGCGCCACCGTCAGCCCGGCCCCGGCCGCCGCCGCCGTCGTCATGTCGCGCAGATCGACCGCGTCGGTGGCATGCAGAGACAGGCCGCTGCGCAGCATCTCCATGCGGAAGCGGCCGCGCAGAACGATGTCGTCGGGATCGAGCGGCGGCACCATCGCCGGCAACACCTCTCCGCCACGGTTGCCGCGCGCGACCAGATCCCGCCAGCGGAGCGGGCTTTCGGCCTCCATCACACTGCCATCGGTCATCGGCCCCTCCCCGTCATCTGGCGAACCGGCAAAGGAGTTTGACCGGCACGCAAAGGCATCGTCGGCGCAGTGCGGGCTATACCAGCATGAACAGCGTCCATGACGCTGGATTTAAGTTGCGAATGCGTCGCATTCTCGGATACCACAGCGCCGGCCAACGGTCCAGCGGGCATGGGTCCGGGGGTGACGCGAAAGGATGGACCGCCGACCATGACCAGCCGATTCCGTCACCGGATCACCAGCACCACCGCCCTCCTCACCCTGACCCTTCTTGCGCAGGCGGTCCCCGCCCTGGCCCAGGACAAAGTCCAGGAGAAGGCCGTCACCCTCCCCTCCGTCGCGGTGGAGGGCGAGGCGCCCCGCCCGGTGGAGGCGGCGACCGTCATCGACCAGAAGACCATCGACCGCGAGGTGCCGCAGACCCTGCGCGACCTGTTCCAGGACGAGCCGAGCATCGCCGTCCCCGGCAGCAGCACCGCGGCGCAGAAGATCTATCTGCACGGCATCGACCAGAGCAAGCTGAACGTCACCATCGACGGTGCGGCACAGCGCGCCGGAATCTGGCACCACAACGGCAACCTGACGCTCGACCCGACCTTCCTGAAGTCGGTCGAGGTCGATCCCGGCGTGTCGCCCGCCGATGCCGGTCCGGGCGCGCTCGGCGGCGCGGTCGCCTTCAAGACCAAGAACGCAACCGACATGCTTCTGCCGGGGCAGGATGTCGGCGCCACCGCCATCCTCGGTTACGACACCAACTCCAAGACCTGGCGGACCACCGGCGCCGGCTATGCCGCCAAGCACGGCTTCGAGATCCTGGGCATCGGCACCCTGTCGCGCGGCAAGAGCTACGAGAACGGCAACGGCGTGACCGAGGCCGGCACCGGCACCGATCTGGTCAGCGGCCTCGGCAAGCTGGCCTACGAGTCCGACAGCGGCCACCGCATCTCGGTGTCGGGCGAGCATGTGCGCGACGACGCGGTGCGCCGCCTGCGCTCCAACCTCGGCATCGTCGGCGGGCCGACCGGGCCGTTGATGAACAGCAACACCGCGACCCGCACCACCGCCGTCGTCAGCTACGAGACCACGCAGCCGACCGACTGGTTCAATCCCGGCGTCACCTTCACCTATACACGCAACCGGCTGGAGCGGCCGAACGAGAACCGCCGCACCACCGCGCACGGCGCCTTCGACAGCGAGGTCGACACCATCGGCCTGACGGTGAAGAACAGCTTCGCCATCCCGACCGGCACCCTGACCGCCGGCTTCGACCTGTCCCGCGACGACATCCACATCGACCGCTTCCACTTCACCACCGACGCGGACGAGCGGATCACCACTGTCGGCGGCTTCGTGCAGGCGCGTCTGGCCCCGGTGGAGCGGCTGCGCCTGTCCACCGGCGTCCGCATCGACCACCAGAGCTACCGGTCGGTCGACGCCAAGACCTTCGACAACACCGGCATCAGCCCCAACCTGTCGGCCGACTATGCCGTGACCGACCGGCTCACCGCCTTCGGCGGCTACAGCTACAATTGGGGCGGGCTGGAGATGGCGGAAGCCGCCCTGTTCCATGCCGCCAACTACCGCTATTCCAGCGATCTGAAGCCGGTGACCGCCCACAACACCCGCGCCGGCCTGCGCTATGCCCACCAGGGCCTGCGGCTGGAGGCGGCGGCCTTCCTCACCTACATGGAGAACCCGGTCGCCTGGAACTACACCACCTACACCCGCGTCAACGGCGAGGATCTGCGCAGCCGGGGCTTCGACCTGACCGCCGGCTACGACTGGAGCAATGCCGGGATCAGCGCCAAATACACCCACACCGATGTGAAGTACGGCAACCGCATGGCGCTGTCGTCGGACTACAACACGGCGGTTCCGGTCGGCGACCTCTTCGCCCTTCGCGGCCATTACGGCTTCGAGGATCTGCGGCTGACGCTGGGCGCCTCGGCGGAGATCGCGCTGAAGATCGAGGACGACGCGCTGCGGGCCAACGGCTTCCGCTCCATCGACGGCTATCAGGTCGTCAACCTCTTCACCGAATGGAAGCCGCTGGAGACGGCGCCCAACTGGACCCTGCGGGCCGAGGCCAACAACATCTTCGATGCCGCCTATGTCAGCCGGTCCAGCTACGGCCAGACCTCCACCGTGCAGCCGGCGCTCGCGGAGGGGCGGACCTTCTCTCTCACCTCCACCGTCAAGTTCTGAGCGGGCCGGAACCGATCACCAGAGGGAGCGCATCCATGCTGACCGAAACGGCCAACGTTCCGACGGCCCTTGCCAGCCGGTATCTGCAACAGCTCTGCAAGCATTTCGCCCACAAGATCGCGGTGCGCTACGACGCCGCCAGCGGCGACGCCCAATTCCCCTGGGGACGCTGCGCGATGACGGCGACCGACGGGGTGCTGTCCCTGCGGGCCGAAGCGGCGGACGCCGAGGCGCTGGCCCGCGTCAAGGCGGTGGTGGACAACCATCTGATCCGCTTCGCCTGGAAGGAGGGGCTGAAGCCGGAGTGGATCTCCCCCGGCTGACGCCCCCAGGTCCGATACCGGCCGGTCCGCCATCCGGCTGTCCCCACCGGCCGCCGGATCCGCGCAAGCGGTGAGCCGCCGCGCCCCCGCATCCTCCTGACGGCCGAGCGCCAGGTCCCGCTGCCGCTCGGCCAGGGCCGCGTCGCGGGCACGGGCACGGCGGCGCTGCTCCTCGGTGCGGGCGCGCAATTGCTGTTCCTGGCGCAGGCGCGAGGCCAGACGCCGCAGATCGTCGGCGGCACGGCTCTCCGCAGCCGCCGGCAGGGCGGAGAGCGCGTCGCGGAAGTCGCCCAGGGTCGGAAAGCGGCTCCAGCCACTGCGGAAGCTCGACCAGACCGCATCGAAGGCGGCCATCCAGCGGTCGGCCGGCCACTCCGCCATCGCCCGCACGTCGGCCTCCAGCAGCTCGGCATCCGGCAGTTCCAGCGCGAAGCGGTCGGCCAGCTTCTCCAGCCCGATCAGCACATTCTCGATGCCGATCGGGGGCGTCAGGGCGCCGATGGCCTGCTCCACCCGCTCGGCCAGCGCACCGATCTCCGCGGGTGACAGATCCTGCGTCTCGAACCGCAGGTCGGCGACCTCAAGACTGGCCAGCGAGGCGAAGGCGCAGGGCAGCGAGGGTTTCGCGGTTGCGGACACCTGCATTGGATGATGCGTCGGGCGCGGATCCGCTGCGGGGAAGGACGGAACGGCGATCATGGCGGGGCTCCCGGCGATGGTTGCGGACGGCGGACGGAATGAAGGCGGAGGGTTCGACGGAAGGCGCCATACCGGCGGGGTCGTGGGCTGCATCGGGCGGAGCCACCAGTTCCCGGAGGATCCAGCGCCGCCAGGCCGCCCCCGGATCCGGGGGGCGGTAGCCATTGCGGACATGGGCCTTGCGGCACCAGGCGACGAACTTCGCGGTCACCCGGCCGGCATCGACCTCCGGCCGTTCCTGTGCAGCCCAGGCCAGATCCGCGGCACTGGGCTGCCAGTCGGCGGGCAATGCCCCATCCTGCCGAACCGTTTCCCCGCCCGGTTGGGAGGAGGAGGATTCAGGATTCTGGGAATCATAGGAGAAGCCGGCCGGCGAGCCGCCGCTGTCAGCCGGCTGACAGGACATGCCGGCGGTGACGCCCTCCATCCCCGTCAGCCGATAGGCGAAACCGCGCAGGCCACGCCGCGGCTGGGCGCAAACCAGCGCCGCCGACGGCTCCTGCAGGCCCTTCAGCACGGCATTGAACCAGGCGCGGCTTTGTCCGAGCTCCTCGGCCAGCTCCCCTTGCGTGGCGGTGCAGACACCGTCACGGTCGGCATGGGCATAGAGCGCGGACAACACCGCGATGTCGGCGGCCTGGATGCCGGGCACGGCAATCCATCGCCTGTACATGTCGATGTATGGCTTCATTGAGACACCCGTCAGTCGGTCGGTCCGTGGACGGGTGGAGACAAAGGGAGGACGTTAACGGACTCGGGTTGAATCCGCTTGGCATCATGGGCCTGCCCTGCCATCATGGAGTCGCCAAACCGCCAGATGTGGGGTGCCCGGGTCTCCCTCGGTCTCCTCCGTCCGACACGAAGGGCCCGGAGCAATCCGGGCCTTTTGTGTTTGCGGAGGTCGGTCCTCCGTTACGTCATGCTGCTCTCCTTCAAGATGCAGAATCCAGTGGCGCCGGCCAGGAACTGGCATGGGCGCAGGATGATGGCGTGAGGGCGGTTTCCGCCCGTTTTTTGAAATGTGTACGTCCCGTTGCGTGTCTGTCCACGGTCTTCGGAAAATGGCGCATCGGCGACGTTCCAAAGGGTGGCGGCTGGATTCTGCATCGGGAATCAATCACTTGCGGCGTTACTCCGTTGGCCGCTCCGCCGCGAGTGTCGCCGTTGTGCCGAAAGATTCGGGTCGGAACGTCGCCGTTGTGCCGAAAGATTCTTCGGAGCCGGAGCTTCGTGTCCGGCGAATCCCGGCCGCGAACGTCGCCGTTCTGCCGAATAATGGGCCCTTCCTCTCCCCCACCCCACCGCCATCGGGCGGGAATCGGCGGAGAATCGGGCGGGAATCGGGTCGTCGGCGGATCGTCCGAACGTCGTCGTTCTGCCAGTCAGGAGCCGCCCAGGGGGCATTTCGGCCTGAGTCAGGGCAGAAGATCAGGTGGTTAGTTGAGCAAAAACAATAACTTATCAAATGGCTCCGCCGTTCCGACACTGCCCGGCACGGCAGAACGCAGACGTTGCCCCCGCCATCGGCCGGGCGGATGACGGCAATCGCACCCCCGACCGCCACCCAACGCCCTGTTGCCGGTCCCGATCCGCCGAACTGGCAGAACGGCGACGTTCGACGCGGCAGATCGCGCCGTTCGCGGGAATCTTTCGGCAGAACGGCGACGTTTGAGCCGGAGCTGTGGAACAGGGAGACGGGCTTGTGGATTATGGCTTCAACCCACTTCACGCCGCACAGCACCCGCGGAGAGATCGCATGACCCAGACCACCAACGCCGAGCTGCTCGACCGGCCGCTGCAATTGGCTCTGCGGCTCGATTCACCGCTGACCGGCGATGTCCAGAACGACCGCCACATGATGGTCTACAGCCTGTTCGGCCTGTCGAAGGACAAGGCGGAATCGCTGCCGACCTACGACGACGGCAAGGTGCGGATCGAGGTGCGGGCGCCGAAGAATGTCGGCGTCGCGACGATCTGGGACAAGGCGGTGCTGCTCTACGCCATCTCGCTGCTGCGCGAGAAGATGGACTCCGGCAAGGGTCCGTCCAAGCTGGGCGAACTGCACTTCACCACCAGCGACCTTCAGCGCATCGTCGGCAAGACCGCCGGCGGCAGCGCCTACGACAAGATCGAAGGGGCGCTGGAGCGGCTGCAGGGCACGCAGATCAAGACCAATCTGGAAACCGGCGGCGAGGGCGAAAGCGGCGCCTTCTCGTGGATTTCCGACTACAAGCTGCTCTACCAGCGCAAGAAGGACGGCGAGCGCGCGGTGCGCGGCCTGAAGCTGACCCTGTCGGGCTGGGTCACGCGCGCGGCGCTCGGCCACAATCTGCTGAGCTATGACGACCAGTATTTCGCGCTGAAGCCGGTGGAGAAGCGGCTCTACGAGATCGCCCGCGCGCACCTCGCCCGCGGCCATGCCTTCTGGATGGCGCTGGAGCCGCTGCGCAAGCGCGTCGGCTCCGACAACGACCTGCGCAAGTTCAAGAATGCGCTGGGGCCCGTCCTGGCCGCCGACCGCATCCCCGGCTATGGCGTGCGCATCGTCGAGACGGCGGAGTACAAGGAGACGATGAAGGCGCGCGGCGCCGTGCTGGGCCGGGTGCTGAACGCCGACCTGCCGGTGCTGTTCTGGAAGAAGGACCAGGGCCAGCCGGAGAATTGGATCGATGCTCCGAAGGTGGAATACGACGAGACGGTCTGATCCCCTGCCGGCCCCACCCATCCGGTAGACACCCGTTGCCGGAGTGGCGACGACTTGCTAGGGTCGCCGCAACCGGTGCCGGGGCAGGAGGACGGGGCGTGACAGGGGAACAGTTGAAGGCGTTGCGGGAACGGCGCGGCCTGACCCAGACGCAGATGGCGGCGTTCGTCAATGAACTGACCGGCCGCAAGTATGACAAGCAGCGGCTCAGCAAATGGGAAACCGGCAAGGAGGCCCTGCCCCGTGACGTGCTGGGCCGGCTGCTGCTGCTGGATCTGGAGCGGCCGGAAAGCCCCCTGCCCCGCCCGGGCACCACCGTCGCCATCGGCCTGCAGAAGGGCGGCACCGCGAAGACGGCGACCTCGATCAACCTCGCCTTCATCCTGGCGCGGGCCGGCAACCGCGTTCTGCTGGTCGATGCCGACCCGCAGGGCAACGCCACCGTCCATGTCGGCGTGCCGCAGGCCGACGTGGTGGCGCTGACCGAGGCCGGGAAGGTCCTCTATCACGCGCTGATGGGCAAGACCCCGCTCGATGCTGTGATCCGTCCGACCGGCGTCGACGGGCTGGACGTCGTGCCGTCCAGCATCGCGCTGGCGAGTGCCGACACCGAACTGCCGGGCAACCTGACCAATGCCCAGACCGCGCTGGCCGAGATGCTGGACGGCGTGCGGGAGCGCTATGACGTGATCGTCATCGACTGCGCCCCCAATCTGGGCGCGGTGACGATCAACGCGCTGACTGCGGCCGATTACGTCCTGGTGCCCTGCCAGGCGGAACCGCATGCCATCCTCGGCGTCAGCGCCTTCCTCGACACCGTCGCCAAGATCCAGCGGCGGCTGAACCCGCGGCTGGAGGTGTTGGGCATCCTGCCGACCATGGTCAATCCACGCCAGACCCAGGATCGGTCGTCTCTGGACGACATCCAGCGTTTGTGGGGCGACAGCCGCCGCGTTTTTCCGGCGGTGCCGCGCGCGACCATCTACGCCCAGGCGGCGGGCGCCAATGTCATCACGCTGGACGCCGACATCGGCGCCCCCGGCGTGGAGAGCTATGCCGCCATCGCCGCCGCGCTGCTGACCGCCATGGGCCGCCTGCAGGAGACCGTCGATGCCCCCTAAGAAGCTGACCCGACAGACCGCCGCCACCGTGCTCCAGGCCAAGGAGGCCGGCTTCGCCGCCGAAACCGACCGCATGTTCGGGCTGAGCGGCGTGCTGCCCCGGCTGGTCGAGGTCGATCTGGCCGCCATCGAGACCAATCCGGGCCAGCCGCGCACGGTCTTCGACGACGAGTCATTGCGCTCGCTGGCGGACTCCATCGACCGTCACGGGTTGCAGCAACCGGTCCTGGTCCAGGAGGGGGCGGAGAAGGGCCGCTACCGTCTGGTGGCCGGAGAGCGGCGGCTGCGCGCCCACCGGCTGCTCGGACGCGGCACCATCGCCGCGATCATCACCAAGGGGCGGCCGGAAGAGATCGCGCTGATCGAGAATGTCCAGCGCGTGGATCTGGACGCCATCGACCTCGCCCGCGGCCTGTCGCAGCTGATCGAGGCGCACGGCTACACCCAGGCGGAGGTGGCCGCCGCCGTCGGCTGTTCGGAGGCCGAGGTGTCCAAGCGCCTGAAGGTGCTGCGCCTGCCCGACGACATCCTGGCCGACTATCGCGCCAACCCGGATGCGGTCTCCCGCTCGGCCCTGGTCGAGCTTGCCTTCGTCGAGGACGAGGCCGAGCTGCGCCGGCTTTGGCAGACGGCGCGCACCGGCGGCTTGACCGTCGGCGCGGTGCGTGCGGCCCGTCCGGCGGCCTCCTCGACGGCCGAGCCGTTGCGGGTTCTGGGCAAGGCGATCAACCGCATGGACAAGGATCTGGCAGCCATCGACACCGTCGCCCGATCCCTGCAGCGCGAGCATCGCGAAAGGCTCCAGGCCCTGCGCGACCGCATCGATGCCCTGCTGAACGGGTGAGGCTTTCGAACGCGAAAGCTCGCCATGGTGGTCGCCTCTTGCCAGCACGACCACCGGTTGCTTTCGAGTGCGAAAGCCTCTGGCGGTCGTTCAGGATGACCGCTTGCCCTGCCCCATGGTAAGGATTGGCGGCAACGTTACGACGCGACGGATCAGCGATGCCGGCTGTGCAGAGACGACAGTTCCTTGGCGCGTTCGGAGGCCTTGTCGGTGCCGCCGTGCTGTCCGGCGCGCTGCCGCGGCCGGGGCTGGCTGCCGGCGGCGCCCTGCGCATCGGGCTGAAATCCCTGCCGGCGGCGCTCAACCCGCTGACCGTCAGCGATCTTGTCGCGCGCCAGATCCTGGGCTCGATGTATGAAAGCCTGACCAGCGTCGATACGCGCGGCCGCATCCTGCCGGGGCTCGCCACCGCCTGGGAGGCCTCGGAGGATGCCCGGCGCTGGCGCCTGACGATCCGCGACGGCGTGACCTTCCACACCGGCCGTCCCTTGACCGCCACCGCTGTCAAACGCAGCTTCGAAGCGGCTCTGGCGGGTGATGGCGCCAACTTCGCCGTGCTGGCCCTGTCAAAGGTCCGCGGCTTCCGGGAACTGCGGGCGAGGGCGACCGCCGAGCTGTCGGGCGTCACCGCGATCGATGACCGGACGCTGGAGGTCGTCTGCGACGAGCCCAACGCCGTCTTCCCCTTCGCCCGCATCCACATCGTCGATGTCGATGCGGCCGAGCGGGCGGGCTCCGACTGGTTCCGCACCATGTCGGCGGGCACCGGCCCCTACCGGCTGACCCGCTCGACGGACGGCATCCGCATCGATGTGGAGGCCAATACAGGCTGGCGTGGCGGTGCGGTGCCGTTCGAGCGGGTGTCCTTCCTCGCCACCGGCATCGGCAATGACGGCATCACCCTGTTCAACGACAGCCAGGTCGATTTCACCTTCGTCGACACCGACGCTCTGCGCGGGGTGATGGACGATCCCGGTTTCAAGCGGTCGCTGACCAACGTGCAGCGGATGCAGATGCGGGTGGTGGCGCTCGACCAGCGTCGGGTGAAGGCCTTCGCCGATCTGCGGGTGCGCCGGGCGATGTCGCTGCTGATCGACCGTGATGCGATGGCGGAACGCTTCTTCCGCGGCGTGGCCGCCGTCCACAACGGCGTCGTCCCGCCGGCCCTGCTGTCGAACGAGAGGCTGGAGCCGCTGGCCTATGATCCGGCGCTGGCGGCGCGCCTGCTGGAGGAGGCCGGCTATCCGGGCGGGCGCGGCATCGATCCCTTCACCGTGGCCGTCATTCCGGAATACCGGCGGGAGTTCGTCTATTACGTGTCGCAATGGAACAATGCCGGCATTCCGGCGAAGCTGGCCATCGCCCCGCGGCAGGAGTTCATCGCCCGCTCCCGCCGGCGCGACTATGATTCCTTCCTGTTCGGTTGGACAGCCACCTACCCCGACCCGATGAATTTCCTGGATGAGCTGTTCAGCAGCCGCAGCCGCTTCAATCCCGTCGGCTGGTCCAACGCGGAGTTCGACGGCCTGGTCGAGCGCGCGATGGCCATTGCCGATCCCGACCTCCGTGCCGAGGTCTATAAGGACGCCGAGTCCCTGGTGATGACGGAGATGCCGGTCATCCCGCTGGTCGTGCCGGATTACGTGGCACTGCGCGGCAATGTGCTGAGCGAGAATTTCATCACGCCGTTCGGTGGCCTCAACTTCGGCTGAGCCGCAAGAGGGCAGGGCATTCCGTTTGCGGTCAGCGGGAAGGATCATATGAGCGACTTGGCCGGCCTCAGCTTCATCGTCTTGACGATGTTCTTCGTCCTGTCCGGCGGGGCGGCCCTGGTCTTCTTCGTCCGGATGCGGCTTTCGACGGCCCGGCTGAGCCGGATCGAACCGCATGGGGAGGGTGCGCGCATTCCCCTGGTCGCCGCATTTTCCGGGTGGAAGGGAATTCCGTGGATCAGCTGGTCGTCGAGCACCCTGAAGCCGACCCTGATCCTGCATCCCAACCACATCGAATGTCGGGTCGTCAGGACCCGCAGGAAGCCGTACGACGCTGTCTCCAGGGTCGATTACCGGGAAACCATTGGAACGAACAACATCGTTCTGGAATTCACCGACTCGCTGTCGAGCTTCGTCGGCAACACCGCCAGCCGCGATCTGGCTCGGGATGCGGTCCTGCAGCTCGCCCGGCGGGATTGTCCTTTGTCGCCCAGAGCCGAAGGTCTGCTCGCGAGCGGGACCGGCGGAACCGGGGCCGGACAAGACTGAAGCCGGCCGTTCGGCTTTTCCGTCGCTTGCGGGAGACGTCTCGGAGGCGTGCTCTCCGGACATGCCGGCGGTGTCGGTGGAACTCCCGTCCAACCCCGCCGGCGGTGCTCATCCCTTCAATCCAGGCCGTTTATGGGCTTCGGTTACCGGCCGCCGTGAGACCGGGCCTCACGCAGGCAGTCGGCGCCCTTCGCCTCACGCAGGCAATCGGCAATCTTCGCCTCACGCAGGCAGTCGGCGTCCTTCGCTTCGCGCAGGCAGTCGGCGCCCTTCGCCTCGCGCAGGCAATCGGCAGCCTTCACCTCACGCAGGCAGTCCGCGGTGGCGAACAGGCGGGCGCTGTCGGTGCGGGCGGCGGCCATGCGGTCGGCGGGAACGGCGACGCCAGTGTGGTGCAGGTAATCGCCATACACCGCCTCGCAGAAGCGGAAATAGGCGCGGGTGTCGGCGACGATGAACTCGTGCCACAGGTCGTCGCAGGCGGCCGATTGCGGAACGATGTCGCGGTCCGGATGTTCGGCGCAGGCAAGCAGGAAGGCCTTCAACTGGTGCAGCGCGATCTCGGACGTGGCGCGGGTCATCCCCGCGGCGACCGCCCGGTCGACCACATAGCCGAAGTCGAAACCGGCGATGATGTCCCGGGCACGCGTGATGTCGGTCGTGGTGGGGCCGCGCATGGAATCCTCCGATATTGCTTGGTTCCTGCCCGCGAAACGGGTTGAAGGACTGGTTCCGGGCATACCCGCTGTTGTGCCACAGCACAGAGGGATATGTGAGATATTTTTAATCCTAAGTATTTCGGTGCTGGACAATTGACGTCAGGCGGTCGGGGGCCCGCGCGGTGCGCCGGCATCGGCCGAGGCGGGCGGGGCAGGCCGGGAGGCGGTCATCGCGTCCACCAGCATCGACAGGCGGTCGGGCATGATCGGCTTGGCGGCCACGATGACGCCCATCTGTGCCGCCCGGTTGGTCACCGCCCCGTCGAGCCGGCCCGAGATCAGCACCGCCGGAATCCGCAGGCCCAGCCGCGTCCACAGCTCGGCGATGAAATCCAGGCCGTTCTCGGTGGCGGACAGGTGATAGTCGGCGATCACCGCATCGGGCCGGATGCTTCCGTTCTCCACCGCCCGCAGCCCCTCGGCGACGGTGGAGGCGCCGACGACGCGATGCCCGGCACTGGTCAGGAACATGGAGATGGCGGACAGCACGAAGCCGTCGTCGTCGATCACCAGGATCGCGATCTCGCCCTCCTTCGCCGGGGCATCGGCCAGCGTCGCCATCGCTGCCGATGCCGCAGGGGGAGCCGGCGCCGGCTCCGCGACGGCTTCCACCGGCGCCAGCGGAATGGTGACGGAGAAGACCGACCCCTTGCCCAGCGTGGAGCGCACCTTCACCGGATGGTCCAGCACCGTCGCCAGCCGCTTGACGATGGACAGCCCCAGTCCGATCCCGTTGTCGCGGTTGCGCTCCTGGTTGCCGATCTGGTGGAACTCCTCGAAGATGGCGTCCAGCCTGTCCTCGGGAATGCCGATGCCGCTGTCCCGCACCTCGACGATCAGGTTCCCGCCGGATTCCAGGCAGGCGACCTGCACCTGTCCGCGGGCCGTGTAGCGGACCGCGTTGTCGATCAGGTTGCCGAGCAGGCGCAGCAGAAGGACGCGGTCGGTCACCACCGGCGCGCGGTATTGCGGCACGGCGAAGGCCAGCCCCTTGGCGCGCGCCACCGGGCCGAACTGCGATTCCAGCGCGTCGAACAGGTCGGCGACCTCATGCACGGCCTTGTTCGCCGTGACCCCGCCGGCATCCAGCCGCGACACCTCCAGCAGCTCGTCCAGCAGCTGCTTCAGGGTCATCACCACCTGTTCGATCTTGCGTGCCGATTCCGCCACCTTCGGGTTGGGGGCGGTGGCGCGCAGCATCGCCGTCAGCATCAGCAGCGATTGGGCCGGCTGGCGCAGGTCGTGGCTGGCGGCGGCCATGAATTTGGCCTTCGACGCCACCGCCTGCTCCGCCCGTTCCTTGGCGACGCGCAGGTCGATGGCGTTCTGGCGGAAGGTGGCGAGCGCCTTGGCCATGCGGCCGATCTCGTCGTCGCGGTGGCGCACAGGCACGTCCACCGTCACGTCGCCGGCCGCCAGATCGGCCATGGCGCGGGTCATGCCGGCGATGGGCAGGGTCATGCCGCGGGTCGCCCACACCACCCCCAGAACCACCAGCAGAAGGGTGACGGCGCCGACCCCGCCCAGAACCATCACATGGTGGCGGATGGCCGCGTCGGTCGCGCCGGTGTCCAGCCGGACCAGCAGCGTGCCGATGTTGCGGACGGCGCCGGTCCGGTCCTGGTGGGTCAGCGGCACGGCGGCGGCCGTTGCGGCGGCTTCGCTGACGATGGTCACGCCCGGCTTGCGGAAGGTGGCGAAGCGTTCGCCGTGCGTCCCCAGGATCACCGCCTCGGCGAAGCTGTCGATCGAGCGCAACGGCATCAGCGCCGTCATCGCTTCCTCGGGATCGAGATCCCACAGCGCGTTCGCCACGTCGTCCAGCACGATCCTGGTCGCCATCTCGGCCCGGATGGCCAGCTCGGCGCGGGTGTTGCGCACGTCGGCCTGGATCAGCACCGCCATCGGCACGGCGATCAGCACCGACACCAGCAGCACCGCCGATGCCGTCGTCCGGGCGACCAGGCTCCGTGAAAAAACCTTGAACAGCATGCCGAAGCCTACGAAGACACGACGACCACGAACAATTCGCAGCCGTCATCCTAGCCGAATCGGCGGCCGAACACGACAGCGGCGTGGTGCCGATCCCGCCGCCGGCATCCTTGTCCGGATCTGATCGGACGCTTCGACCGCCTTCTGTGGCAGGAGTATACAAAATGCCCAGATGACTGTTTCGAATCGCTTCTTTTTCTTGTTTGATTGCCTGTGTAGAAGTTCGTCCCGGATTTCGGACTCCGGAATTGGGGCGGGATCGGGATTGCCGCTGGGGGGCGGAGCATGGGAGCCGGCATCATCATCGCCCTTGCGCACGGCGTCGGCCTGCTGGCGCTGGTGCTGCTCGCCTACCGCTATGTGCTGCGGCGGTTCGGGGCGCGGCGCCTGCCCTTCGCCCTGCTGTCGGGGCTGCTGTTCGGCGTGGCCGCCGCCGTGTCGATGCTGGACGCCTATCCGCTGGAAGGCGGGGTTCTGATCGATCTGCGCAACGTGATGATCGGGCTGGCCGGGCTGTTCGGCGGCTGGCCCGCCGCCATGGTCGCCGCCGCCGCCGCGGGCGGGGTGCGGCTGTGGCTGGGCGGCATGGGCTCGCTGACCGGTCTGGCGGGCATCCTGCTGACGGCACTGGCGGCGCCGCTGCTGGCCCGGCCGCTGGAGCGGCGCGCCGCCGGCAACCGCGGAGAAGGGAAGGGGAAGGGGCAGGGGAAGGGGAAGGGCGCCTACGGCTTCGGCCTGCTGGCCCTGTTCGGCCTTGCCATCACCCCGCTGACCCTGCTGGCCTTCATGCTGCTTCCCGACCCCAGGCTCGCCCTGCGGGTGCTGGAGGAGACGGCGCTGCCGCTGACCGCCTTCACCGCGCTCGGCATCGGCCTGCTCGGCACCATGCTGGCGCGCGAGCACCGCCGCGTCGACGACGAGAACGCCCTGGCGGAGAGCGCCGCCCTCTTCCGCGCCGTGTTCGACAGTTCCGCCGACAGTCTGGCGATCGTCCGCGTCGGCGAGAATGGCGGCTTCACCCTGCACAGCGCCAACGCCGCCGCCCTGCGGGCGATGGGCGACCGCGCCGCCGACGCGGCCGGCAAGCCGCTGGACAGCCTGCTGCCGCCCGATCTGGCGGCCAAGGCGATGGCCGACCTGCAATCCTGCATCGACGCCGGCGCCCCCACCCGTTTCGAGGCGCAGCACACCCACCAGGGCGTCACCCGCTGGTGGGAGGTGTCGCAGGTGCCGATCCGCGATTGCAGCGGCGCCATCGTCATGCTGTCGGTCGGCGCCCGCGACATCACCCGCCGGCACGAGGCCGAGCGCGCGATCCGCGCCAGCGAGGCGCGCTACCGCCTGCTGGCGCGCGGCGTCACCGACATCATCGGGCGCATCGGCCTGGACGGCGTGCGGAATTTCTGTTCGGAGGCGACGCGCGACAGCCTGGGCTGCGCGCCCATCGACCTGATCGGCCGCCCGCTGGTGGAGCGGGTCCACCCCGACGACCGCGCCGCCCTCTCCGCCGGTCTGGCGCAGCTGACCCCCGCCCGCCCGACCCTGAACACCACCTACCGCCTGCGCCATGCCGACGGCCGCTGGGTGTGGATCGAGGCGGCGGTGCGGCTCGTTACCGACGACTGGGGCGCGCCGCAGGATTACGTCAGCGTCGAGCGCGACGTCACCGCCCGCAAGATCATGGAGGCGGAGCTTCAGGACGCCCGCCAGGCCGCGGAATCGGCCAGCCGCAGCAAGACCGAGTTCCTGGCGAGCCTGAGCCACGAGCTGCGCACGCCGATGAACGCCGTCATCGGCTTCGCCGACCTGATCGCGCGGGAGTCGGAGGGGCCGGTCGGCAACGCCCATTACCGCGACTTCGCCGTCAACATCCGCGACAGCGGCCAGCATCTGCTGGAGCTGATCAACGAGATCCTCGACCATGTGCGGGCGGAGGCCGGGCAGCTGGTGCTGGAGGACGAGCCGGTCGATCTCGACGCCGCCGCCACCTTCGCCATCCGCCTGCTGACCCCGCGCGCCGCCCGCGCCGGCATCGCCCTTTCGGCAACGGTGGATCCCGCCGCCCGCTTCCTGCGCGGCGACGAGCGGCGCCTGCGCCAGATCCTGCTGAACCTGCTGTCCAACGCCGTCAAATACACGCCCTCCGGCGGCGCCGTCTCGCTGGCCGCCGGCCCCGCGCCGGACGGCGGCCTGCTGCTGGAGGTGCGCGACACCGGCATCGGCATTCCCGAGCAGGATCTGGGCCGCGTCCTGCAGGCCTACACCCGCGTCGAGAGCCCGGCCAACCGCCAGACCGAGGGCGCCGGGCTGGGCCTGCCGCTGACCCGCCGGCTGGTGGAGCTGCATGGCGGCACCATGACCCTGTCGAGCCGGGTGGGGCAGGGCACCACCGTCACCCTCCATTTCCCGCCCGACCGTCTGGCCGACGAGAGCGGCGGCAGCGTCCGCCCGCCGTCGGACCGGCCCGGCCTGTCGATCCTGATGGTGGAGGACGACCACAACATCCTGGAGAACGGCTGCGCCCTGCTGCGCAGCTGGGGCCACCGGGTGATCGGCGCGTCCGGCGCGGGCGAGGCCCTGCCGGTGCTGCAGGGGCCGGAGCCGCTGGACCTGCTGTTCAGCGACATCGTGATGCCGCCGGGCATGAACGGGGCGGAGCTGGCGCGCGAGGCGCGTCGCCTGCGCCCCGACCTTCCGGTTCTGCTGGCCTCGGGCTTCGCCGCCCATGCGGTGGTGGCCGACGACGTGGCGCTGGGCGGCTACGACCTGATCGCCAAGCCCTACGACCCGCTGGAACTGCGCGACCGTCTGGCCCGCCTGCACCCGCTGGTCCCGTCTCCGCCCCCGGCCCCACCCCTGGCCCCGCCGCAGCCGTCCGCCCCGCCGCCGCCGCCCATCGCCGAGACCGTGCCCGAGGCCGCGCCTGAGGCCATGCCCGAGCCCGCCGCCGAGCCCCCTGCCGAGCCTTCAATCCCGCTGGCCGCCCTGCCGTCCGCCGCAACGCCCGGCCCCGCGGCATCGGCGCCGGGCTCCTTGCGCATTCTGGTGGCGGAGGATGTGGAGATGAACCGCCTGCTGGCCGTCACCCTGCTGAAGCAGGCCGGCCACAGCGTCTCGGCGGTGGAGGACGGGGCGCAGGCGGTTGCGGCGGCAGCGGCGGCGGATGGGCGCGAGCCGTTCGACGCGATCCTGATGGACGTGAACATGCCGGTGATGGACGGTCTGGAGGCGACGCGCGCCATCCGCGCCATGCCCGGCCCGGCCGGCCGCGTCGCCATCGTGGCGCTGACCGCCAACACCTTCCCCGACGACATCGCCCGCTGCTACGAGGCCGGCATGGACTGCCATGTGCCCAAGCCCATCGACCGCGTGCTGCTGCTGACCGAGATCGCCCGCTGCGTCGCCTCGCGCCGGGCGGTGGAGGCGATGGGGGGTGGGGGGTAGTGGAGTGGGGTTGGCTTTTGCAGGTTACGTCCGCTTTGTGCCGGAAGTGCACGTTATCGATACGCTGATCGACAAGGCCGATTTCCCCGACTGCACCGTCGAGGTGATTCGGCGAACCGATACCGAACCAGGGGTCAAGGTCGTGCGGCGACGCTGGGTCGTCGAGCGGACCTTCGGATGGATGACACGCTGGAGACGTCTGGTTCGCGATTGTGAAGCGTATACCGACGTCTCCAGCGGCATGATGCAGCTCTTGGAGGTGCTCATGCTACTTCAACGAGTCTGTCAATGAAGCGGTTGTCAAACAGACTCTTATCGCTGAAGCAGCTTTCAAACGGGCTCTTGCCTTAGTTTGGGAGCTTCGAGAAAAAGCTCCCAAACTAAGGGTTTTCTGCGCAATGCGTATCTATTGATTTCTGTTATTTAGGAATTTAACGTACCGGATTTCATCCTCTTCCAAGGGTTCGCTTTTGTATTTATTGTTCGCAATAAAATAATCATACGATTCCTGTGTAGCTGAGAGAGTTATATCTGCAGAAAGAGTTACGCCTGACTTCTCAATGTTCACGGAGCGCTCCTTGAAGCCAAGATCAAACTCATATGCACGCTCAGTCAATTCCTGGTTTTTGCGTGTATTCGAGGGAGTTTTCGGAGAAGAGGAATTTACACTGATACCATCGCTGCTGATCCACCTATACGCAGCAAGTGCTAGAATGGTAAATGGAGCTAGAATCATAATTCCCGTCGTTGTAAGTGAAACTTCCAAAGCTCCAACGGTAACTGTCTCCCCCACTTTTAAATCCTTCAAAGCAAAAGATATTGCGGCAGACTCGACTCCTGCTGCATTTGGCTGTTCTGCTGAAAAAGGCCCGACAATTTTCCCGGGGCAAACTGACAGGTTTGTCGACGCTGGATAGCTCCCATTGTGAATTTCGTTTATTGTGAATTTCTCAAGGGGTTTTAGTTGGTAGGAAATGCAGTTTCCATTTGGATCGTTTGGAAATCCAATGTTATACGTCGTCTCATGAGACGTATTGATTGCTACAACAGAGAAATTACCACTGGAAACAGCAGTCTGTGGAGTCCATTTTCCGACAAAAATTACTTTGTCGCTATTTATTTCTTCTGTAAATATCGATCCTGATAATTCATCTTTATAGAGTCCGCCGCTTTTTATCGAAGAAACGGCTTGTGCAATTTTGCCAATTGTTAAAAATCCTTCAACAAGCGCGCTTGCGATACCCATGATCCGCTCCTTTTTGTGGAAAGTAAGCATTTACACGGTGTAAATACATATAAATAGTAGAAGACAATAAATTTACTTGGAACAAACCATTTTTGAATTTTTGCAATCAAATGAAACTTGATAAATCTTATTTAAACTGTGTATGTATGTGTGTATATAATTTTATGAATACATGGGAATGAAAGTTTTTTGCAAGATTTGTATTGATAACATTCTGTGGGCGGCAGGGCGTTGAAATGCATTTCGCTCGGCCGGGCGGTCACCTCCGGCGATCCCACCACCGTCCGCTGGATGGCCGAACGGCTCGGCCTGTTCGACGGCCTCGACCGCCTGGCCTCCAGGCGGCAAGCCGCCGGTCCTCCCCTCTGCCCGCTCCGCCGGCCGATGCGACATCCGCCGCATCCTGTTCCACGCCGTTCCACCCCTCTTCCACGCTCCCGATGAGGCCGCCGATACCCCCACCCTGACCGGCCCCGCCGGACTTTCCGACCGGGATGCTTGATCGCGCCGCCGATCTGTCCGACCCTGCGTGTCCGTTCGAATACCCGAGGATCACGCGATGACCGCCGGCCCCGCCTTTACCTGTGTGCTCGACGCCCGTGCCAGGCTGGGGGAGGGGCCGGTCTGGTCGGTGGAGGAGCAGGCGCTCTATTGGGTCGACATCAAGGGCCGGGCGCTGAACCGCTTCGATCCGGCCAGCGGGACCAATCATGCGATGGCCCTGCCGGAGGAGATCGGCTGCGTCGCCCCGCGCAAGGGCGGCGGCTTCATCGCCGGCCTGCGCTCCGGCCTGTGGCAACTGGATGGGGAGGGGAGACCGGTCGCCTGTCTCGCCGCCAATCCGGAGGACCAGGGCGCCAGCCGCTTCAACGACGGCAAGACCGATCCCGCCGGCCGCTATCTGGCCGGCACGCTGGACGAGCCCAAGGCCGGCGGCAAGGCGCATCTCTACCGCTATGACCGGCGCGGGCTGGCGGTGCTGGCCGGCGGGCTGCTGACCTCCAACGGGCTGGCCTTCAGCCCGGACGGGCGGACGCTCTACCATGCCGACACGCCCACCTTCACCGTGCGCCGCTACCGCTACGATCCGGCGACCGGTGCCGTCTCGGACGGCGAGGTCTTTGTCCGGCTGGAGCCGAAGGATGGCGACCGCGGCCGGCCGGACGGGGCAGCGGTGGATGCCGACGGCTGCTATTGGACGGCGCTCTACGAGGGCGGGCGGGTCGCGCGCTTCTCCCCCGAAGGCCGGCTGCTGTCGGAGCATCCGGTGCCGGCGCGCTGCCCGACCATGGTGGCCTTCGGCGGTGCCGACCTGCGCACCCTCTACGTCACCACCGCCAGCGCCGGCCGCCCCGCCGACGAGCTGGAGCGCCTGCCGCAGTCCGGCGGCCTGTTCGCCATGACGGTCGATGTGCCGGGCCTGCCGGTCCCGCCCTTCGATCCGGCGGTCTGATCATGTTCCGGAAGTTCGTCTATCTGCTGGCCCTGGCGCGCGAGAAGCATTTCGGCCGCGCGGCGGAAAGCTGCCACGTCTCGCAGCCGACCCTCTCCAACGCCATCCGCCAGCTGGAGGAGGAGCTTCAGGTCCCCATCGTCGAGCGCGGCCAGAAGTTCGAAGGCTTCACGCCGGAGGGGATGAAGGTGCTCGAATACGCCCGCCGCATCGTCGGCGAGCGCGACAACCTGCGTCACGAGCTGCTGGCGCTCGCCCAGGGCGTCACCGGCCATCTGCGGGTCGGCGCCATTCCCTCGGCCCTGCCGGTGGTCCCCCATGTGCTGACGCCCTTCACCACCCGCTTCCCGCACATCCGCTCCACTGTCGTCTCGCTCAGTTCGCGCGAGATCCAGCGCGGGCTCGACGAATTCGAACTCGACGCCGCCATCACCTATCTCGACAACGAACCGCTGAACAACGTCCGCACCCTGCCGCTCTACACCGAGCGCTACCACCTGCTGGCCCGTCGCGACGACCTGTCCGACGAGCTGATCGCCGAGGGAGCGGTCGCCTGGGAAACGGCGGCCGAACTGCGGCTCTGCCTGCTGACCCCGGACATGCAGAACCGCCGCATCGCCGACACCGCCTTCCGCATGACCGGCCGGACGGTGCAGCCGGCGATGGAGACCAACTCCATCGTCACCCTCTACACCATCGTCCGCGCCGGCAGCTGCGCCAGCATCGTCCCCGGCCAGCTGCTGACCTTCGTGCCGCCGCACCCGGACATCGTCGCCCTGCCGCTGGTCGACCCCGAACTGAGCCACGTCGTCGGCCTCGCCTATGCCGACCGCGACCCGCCGCCGCCGCTGGCCAAGGCTCTGGCGGTCGCCGCCGCGGATGCCGACATTGCCCAGCGCGTTGCCATCGGCGTCGCCGAGGCGATGATCCCCTGGCGGGTGGCGATCCGCTGACGGGCTGCTCTTGATAGCCAAAAGCTATCGCCCCATCGGAAAATACAATTTGCTGGCATACCGTATCCTCCGCCACTCTGATGGTGCCGGGCGCTGAGAGACTCCCGGAAAAAGCCAACAGAGCCAAGCCAGAACGACGCCGACCCAAGGGGAGAACCCAAGTGCGGCGCGGACGATCGCAAGGAGGGATACCCGTGAACGCAAGCCATCCGTGGAGCGCTGAGCGCGCCATGACGATTGTCGAAGACAATCGGCATCTGCGCGGCGCCCTGCTGCCGATCCTCCACGCCCTGCAGGAAGAATTCGGCTACATCGACGAGGAGGCGATCCCCCTGCTGGCGACGGAGTTGAACCTCTCGCGCGCCGACGTGCATGGCGTGGTGTCCTTCTATCACGAATTCCGCCGCGAAAAGCCGGGCCGCCACATCATCAAGGTCTGCCGCGCCGAGGCCTGCCAGTCGATGGGCGCCAACGCGCTGGTCGACCACATCAAGAAGCGGCTCCAGGTCGATTTCCACGGCACCACCGCCGACGGCGCCTTCACGCTGGAACCGGTCTTCTGCCTGGGCAACTGCGCCCTGTCGCCCGCCGTCATGATCGACGAGAACCTGCATGGCCGGGTCTCGCCCGACCGCTTCGACGAGCTGGCGGCCGAGACGCGGACCAACCCGCAGGCCCACAACCAGATCCCCCGCGCCGTCAGCCACTCCCATAAGGGTCACGCCCAATGAGCGGCCATCTGATCACCGTCTTCGTCCCGCGCGATTCCGCCGCCCTGTCGGTCGGCGCCGACGGCGTGGCCGCCGCCATCCGGGCCGAAGCCGCCAAGCGCGACATGCCGGTGCGCATCGTCCGCAACGGCTCGCGCGGCATGCTCTACCTGGAACCGCTGGTCGAGGTCGAAACCCCGGAAGGCCGCGTCGCCTACGGCCCGGTCACGGCGGCCGATGTCCCCGGCCTGTTCGACGCCGGCTTTCTGACCGGTGGGGAGCATGCGCTGGGCCACGGCCTGACCGAGGAAATCCCCTATTTCAAGAAGCAGGAGCGGCTGACCTTCGCCCGCTGCGGCATCATCGATCCGCTGTCTGTCGAGGACTACCGCGCCCATGGCGGCTTCCGGGGCCTTGAGAACGCGCTGGCGATGTCCCAGGCGGAGATCGTCAAGGCGGTGACCGACAGCGGCCTGCGCGGCCGCGGCGGCGCCGGCTTCCCCACCGGCATCAAGTGGAACACGGTGATGCAAGCCAAGGCGGACGAGAAGTTCGTCTGCTGCAACGCCGACGAGGGCGACAGCGGCACCTTCGCCGACCGCATGATCATCGAAGGCGACCCCTTCTGTCTGATCGAGGGCATGACCATCGCCGCCATCGCGGTGGGCGCCACCTCCGGCTACGTCTACATGCGGTCGGAATACCCGCACGCCACGGCGACCCTGCGCCATGCCATCAAGCTGGCCTATGACGAGGGCTGGCTCGGCGACAACATCCACGGCACCAACCGCAGCTTCCACCTCGACGTCCGCGTCGGTGCCGGCGCCTACATCTGCGGCGAAGAGACCGCCATGCTGGAAAGCCTGGAGGGCAAGCGCGGCATGGTGCGCGCGAAGCCCCCGCTGCCGGCGCTGGAAGGCCTGTTCGGCAAGCCGACCGTGGTCAACAACGTGCTGTCGCTCTGCTCGGTGCCGATCATCCTCGACAAGGGCGGCGAGTATTACCGCGACTTCGGCGTCGGCCGCTCGCGCGGGACGCTGCCTTTCCAGCTCGCCGGCAACATCAAGAACGGTGGCATCGTCGAGAAGGCCTTCGGCATCACCCTGCACGAGCTGCTCTATGATTTCGGCGGCGGCACCATCACCGGCCGGCCGATCCGCGCCGTGCAGGTCGGCGGCCCGCTCGGCGCCTATCTGCCGCCCTCGCAGTTCGACCTGCCCAAGGATTACGAGGCCTTCGCCGCCCAGGAAGCGATGGTCGGCCATGGCGGCATCGTCGTCTTCGACGACAGCGTCGACATGGCCCAGCAGGCCCGCTTCGCCATGGAGTTCTGCGTCGCCGAATCCTGCGGCAAGTGCACGCCCTGCCGCATCGGCTCGACCCGCGGCATGGAGACGCTGGACAAGATCATCGCCGGCAAGAATGTCGATGCGAACCTCGAACTGCTCGCCGACCTCTGCGACGTGATGGTGGACGGCTCGCTCTGCGCCATGGGCGGCATGACGCCCTATCCGGTGCGCAGCGCGGTGAAGCACTTCCCGGAAGACTTCCGCAAGAAAACGCACGCCGTCCGCGTCACCCACATCGCCGCCGAATAACGAGCGACCCAGGAGCACCCGAGATGACCCTCATCCACGAGACCGACTACGGCACACCGGCCCGCGTCTCCGAGACCCTGGTGACGCTGGAGATCGACGGCCGCAGCATCACCGTTCCCGAAGGCACCTCCGTGATGCGCGCCGCGATGGACGCCGGCATCACCGTGCCGAAGCTGTGCGCGACGGACAGCCTGGAACCCTTCGGCTCCTGCCGCCTCTGCGCGGTGGAGATCGAGGGACGCCGGGGCACCCCGGCCTCCTGCACCACCCCCGTCGCCCCCGGTATGAAGGTGTTTACCCAGACCGACAAGCTGGCGAAGCTGCGCCGCGGCGTGATGGAGCTGTACATCTCCGACCACCCGCTGGATTGCCTGACCTGCGCCGCCAACGGTGACTGCGAGTTGCAGGACATGGCCGGCGCCGTCGGTCTGCGCAACGTGCGGTACGGTTTCGACGGCGAAAACCATCGCGCCGCCGCCAAGGACGAAAGCAACCCGTACTTCACCTTCGACGCTTCCAAGTGCATCGTCTGCTCGCGCTGCGTCCGCGCCTGCCAGGAGACCCAGGGCACCTTCGCGCTGACCATCGACGGGCGCGGCTTCGCCTCCTCGGTGTCGCCGGGCGCCAAGGAAAACTTCATGGACAGCGAGTGCGTGTCCTGCGGCGCCTGCGTCCAGGCCTGCCCGACCGCGACCCTGACCGAGAAGTCGATCATCGAGCACGGCCAGCCCGAACACAGCGTCATCACCACCTGCGCCTATTGCGGTGTCGGCTGCTCCTTCAAGGCGGAGATGCGGGGCACCACCGTGGTGCGCATGACCCCGTGGAAGAATGGCGGCGCCAACGAGGGGCATTCTTGCGTCAAGGGCCGCTTCGCCTGGGGTTACGCCACCCACAAGGACCGCATCATGAAGCCCATGGTGCGCGAGCGGATCACCGACCCGTGGCGTGAAGTGTCGTGGGAGGAGGCGATTGCCTACGCTGCCGAGCGGCTGAAGGCGGTGCAGGCCAAGTACGGCCGGGGCTCCATCGGCGGCATCACCTCGTCGCGATGCACCAACGAGGAGGTCTATGTCGTCCAGAAGATGATCCGCGCCGCCTTCGGCACCAACAACATCGACACCTGCGCCCGCGTCTGCCATTCGCCGACCGGCTACGGACTGTCGCAGACCTTCGGCACCTCGGCCGGCACCCAGGATTTCCGCAGCGTCGACAAGTCCGACGTCATCCTGGTCATCGGCGCCAACCCGACCGACGGCCACCCGGTGTTCGGTTCGCGCATGAAGAAGCGCCTGCGCGCCGGGGCCAAGCTGATCGTCATCGATCCGCGCCGCATCGATCTGGTGCGCAGCCCGCATGTCCAGGCCGAATACCATCTCCAGCTCCAGCCCGGCACCAACGTCGCGGTGGTGAACGCCATCGCCCACGTCATCGTCACCGAAGGGCTGGTCAACCGCTCCTTCGTCGAGGGGCGTTGCGACCCCAAGGAGTTCGCGAAGTGGGAGGCGTTCATCGCCGAACACCGCAATTCGCCGGAATATCTGGAATCGCGCACCGGCGTCCCGGCCGATCAGGTCCGCGCCGCCGCCCGTCTCTACGCCACCGGCGGCAACGCCGCGATCTATTACGGCCTGGGCGTGACCGAGCACAGCCAGGGCTCCAGCACCGTGATGGCGATCGCCAACCTCGCGATGGCGACCGGCAACATCGGCCGCGAGGGCGTCGGCGTGAACCCGCTGCGCGGCCAGAACAACGTGCAGGGCTCCTGCGACATGGGTTCCTTCCCGCACGAGCTGCCGGGCTACCGCCATGTCTCGGACGACATCGTCCGCCAGGAGTTCGAGACTGCCTGGGGCGTCACGCTGGATCCGGAACCCGGCCTGCGCATTCCCAACATGTTCGACAGCGCGCATGACGGCAGCTTCCGCGGCCTGTTCGTCCAGGGCGAGGACATCGTCCAGTCCGATCCCAACACCACCCACGTCACCTCGGCGCTGGAATCCTTGGACATCGTCATTGTCCAGGACCTGTTCCTGAACGAGACGGCGGCCTTCGCCCACGTCTTCTTCCCCGGCACCTCCTTCCTGGAGAAGGACGGCACCTTCACCAACGCCGAGCGCCGCATCAACCGCGTCCGCAAGGCGATGCCGTCCAAGGTCGGCAAGGACGAGCATTGGGTCGCCTGTGCGCTGGCGACGGCGATGGGCTACCCGATGCACTACAACAGCACGTCCGAGATCATGGACGAGATCGCCCGGCTGACCCCGACCTTCCGCGGCGTCAGCTTCGAGAAGCTCGACCGCGTCGGCAGTGTCCAGTGGCCCTGCACCGGGTTGGAGGACGACGACACCGGCATGGCGATCATGCATGGCGAGAGCTTCGCCCGCGGTCTCGGCCGCTTCGTGATCACCGAATATGTGCCGACCGACGAGCGGACGACACGGATGTATCCGCTGGTGCTGACCACCGGCCGCATCCTCGCCCATTACAATGTCGGCGCCCAGACCCGCCGCACTGCCAATGTGGCGTGGCATCCGGAGGACGTGCTGGAGATCAACGCGGTGGACGCCGAGATCCGAGGCGTGAAGGACGGCGACATGGTGTCGCTCGCCAGCCGCATGGGGGCGACGACGCTGCGCGCCGTCATCTCCGACCGCATGCCGGCCGGTGTCGTCTACACCACCTTCCACCATCCGGTGACCGGTGCCAACGTCATCACCACGGAAAATTCGGACTGGGCGACCAACTGCCCCGAATACAAGGTGACGGCGGTGCAGGTCGCCCGCAGCAACCAACCCTCGGACTGGCAGGTCGACTATGCGAAGAACGACGTCGAGCGCAAGCGCATCGCCGCCGCCAACGTCCTCGCTGCCGAATAATCTCCTGGGGAGTGGGAAACATGACCGCGATGCCCTCTGGTTCCATTAGTCCCGACGACAGCCTCATGTGCTCCATCGCCGTCACCGGCACCGGCTTTTCCGCCGGTGTCGGGGCGGAGGAGGGCGCGGATGTCGAATGGCAGGTGCCGGAGGAAACCGCGGTCGCCTTCGAATACAACGGCCGATCCCACGCCGTGATGATGGCGACGCCTGCCGATCTGGAGGATTTCGCGCTGGGCTTCAGCCTGGCCGAGGAGATCGTCGGGGCAGCCACCGACATCGAGGATATGACCGTGCGGGAAACGCCGCTGGGCTTCGTCGTCAACCTGACGGTCGACCCGCTGCGTCTCCTGCGCGGAAGTCTGCGCAGCCGTTCCATGGAGGGGCGGAGCGGCTGTGGCCTGTGCGGCGTGGACAGTCTTGTCCACGCCGTTCGGGAGCCCCGCAGGATCGAAACCACGCTGGAGGTGGACCCGGCCGCCGTGGCCGCCGCCTTCCGCGCCCTGCCGGACCACCAGCCGATGAACCGGGCCAACCGCTCGGTCCATGCCGCCGCGTGGTGCGCGCCCGATGGTGCCATCCGGTTTGCCCGCGAGGATGTCGGCCGCCACAACGCGCTGGACAAGCTGATCGGCGCTGTCGTCGCTTCGGGCGCCGACCCGGCCACCGGCTTCGTGGTGATGACCAGCCGGTGCAGCTTCGAACTGGTGCAGAAGACCGCTGCGGTGGGCATCCCGTTGCTGGCGACCATCTCCGCCCCGACGGCGCTGGCGCTGGAACTGGCGCGCAACGCCAACCTGACCCTGGGTGCGCTGTCGCGCCGCGACACCGTCATCCTGTTCCGCTGAAATCAACCCATTCCGGAGACACCGATGAGCCACACGAACCATGCCAAGGATCTGGTCCGGATGGCGAACCAGATCGCCGTCCATTTCGCCACCTACCCGCATGACGAGGCGGTGACGGAGACTGCGACACACATTCGCAAGTTCTGGGATCCGCGCATGCGCGCCGGCCTGTTCGCCCATGTCCAGGCCGGTGGAGCAGCCGACCTGCACGAGGTCGCCCGCGGCGCGGTCGGGATGCTTCAGGCGCGGTGAGGGAACAACGCGCTCAGACGTAGTTTGCGATCTCGACCAGATTGTCGTCGGGGTCGCGGATGTAGACGGATCGGATCGGCCCGGTGGCGCCCGTGCGGCTCACCGGGCCTTCCTCTATGGCGATGCCGCGGGCCTGGAGTTCCGCGATCACCTGCTCCAGCGGCGTGTCGGCGATCAGGCAGAAATCGCCGCTGCCGGCGGTCGGGCGTGCCGCCTTGGGTTCGAACTCCCGTCCGACCTCATGCAGATTGATCTTCTGCGCGCCGAAGGACAGGGCGTGGCGGCCGCCTGCGAAGGTGACGACCTCCATGCCCAGAACCTCGCGGTAAAAGGCGCAGGTCGCCTCGATGGAAGCGACCGTCAGCACGAAATGGTCGACGCGGCTGATCTGCAAGCCGGCCTCACATCCCCGTCGATGCCGGCAGCGGCTTGGCCGGCGCCGGGACCGAGGCGGAGGACAGCGGCGTCGGCGCATGGGCGGCCGGAACCGGCAGCGGCGCCGGCTTGGACAGTGGGCGCGGCGTCGATACCGGTGTCGGGGCCGTGCTGCCCGGCGGATTGGCCGACATCGCCGGAGAGCCCGCCCCAGACTGGCCGGCCGGGGTGGAGAGGGTGGGGGGATCCTCGTAGATGTCGGGATGGACGCGAACCACGCCGGCGGTATCGACCGAGGCGTTCCAGTAGACGAAGCGCACGGGGATGGCGTTCGGCAGGCGGATCGTCTTGGTCTCTCCGGTGTCGAGCTGCTGGCCGATGCTGGCCGGAGTCATCTTCGCGGCCCCCAGCAGGGTTTCCGCCATCATCCGGGCATCCTCCAGCCGGACGCAGCCGGAACTGGCGGCGCGCAGGTCGCGGCTGAAGAGGCGCGGATCGTTGGTGCCGTGCAGGAAGATGCCGTCGCCGTTGGTCAGGTCCAAGCGGAAGCGGCCCAGCGCGTTGTCGTCGCCCGGCTTCTGGACGATGCGGACACGGCCGGGATCGACCCCCCACCAGTTGACCGACTGTGTGTTGACGACCTCCGTTCCGTCCAGATAGACGGCGGCGTTCTTGATGCCGGTGGTGCCCTTCTTGCGCAGGGCCGGCAGCTTGTCCTCGCTCAGCACAGTTGGCGGGACGGTCCAGGTCGGGTTGATGGTGACGCTGGTGACCTTGTCCTGCAGCAGAGGCGTCTTGCGCGACGGCCGGCCGACCACCGCCCGCATGGTGAAGCTCGGGCGGCCACGTTCGATCAGGGTGACGGACTGGCCGGGCAGGTTCACCAGGATGGTGGTCTCGGGAATGGAGGCCTGCTGCGCCCGCATCGCCGCGGCGGCGCGGCGCAGAAGCGCCACGGTCTGCGCCGGCGTGCGGTCCATCGCCTGTCGCGTGACTTCGCCCACCTTGCCGTCGGGCTGCAGCCCTTCAGCCAGCTGGAAGGCGCGAACGGCGGTCTCGACATCGTCGTTGAAGCTGTCGGTCCACTTGTCCGCGGGCAGATAGCCCAGCTCGATCAGGCGGCGCGCCACCTTGCCGACGCGGTCGGCCAACGGCGAGCGCGCAGTGATGACCACCGGCGGCGCCGGTTCCACCGGAGCCAGGCCCGGCAGGGTGGGTGCCTGTGCCTGTTGAACGTCGGCCGGCGGCAGGTCCACGGCCGGAGCGACGCTCTCGATCATGCCGCCGTCACCCTTCTTGACGACGGCGCCGTAGCCGATGCGGGTCGCCTGCGCCTTGGGCGCGTTCTGGATTTCCAGCGCACGCTGTTCCAGCGAGGTTGCCCAGCCGGCGATCAGCGACGGCTTCGCTGCATGTGCCGCATCCTTCGGCGTCACGGCCAGAGCCGGACCGCCCAGGGCGACACCGGCCAACCCACCGACCATCAGCAGGGCAGCGGAGCGGCGGGAGAGCAGGCGGCTGTGATCATGCATGGCGATGGGACCGGAACGTGAACGGAAAGGATCGAATGTTGCAACCTTCGACAAGCCTTCCGTGATTCGCAAGCGACATTTGGTGACGACAGGCCTGCTGTTCACACTGTTGCTCCCTTGCATCGCGGCACCATGGGCGCCGTGACGTGGCGGTTACACGCTTTCGTCCATACAGGTCGACGCCTCAGGGCCGACTTTATTCCGGACCTTCGTACGGGGGTAACGCCGGCGATGCCCGGCGGTGGCCGTATGTGTCATTTGACGTAGATACGGTCCTTCGCATGCGCGGTAGCTTTTCTTCCGACGATGTGGCGAAGCCCCGGAGCAACCGGGGCACCAGAGGAAGGGGGCAACTTCATGCGGACCAAGCAACTGACGTCGAGCTTCGGGATCAGCGCGCTGGCCGGTCTGGCCATGGGCGCGATGGCTGCGATGTCCGCGCCGGCGATGGCGCAGGACACGATCAAGGTGGGCATCCTGCATTCCCTGTCCGGCACGATGGCGATCAGCGAGACGACGCTCAAGGACGTCATGCTGATGCTGATCGACGAGCAGAACAAGAAGGGCGGCCTGCTGGGCAAGAAGCTGGAGCCGGTGGTGGTCGACCCCGCCTCCAATTGGCCGCTGTTCGCCGAGAAGGCGCGCGAGCTGATCAGCAAGGACAAGGTGTCGGCCGTGTTCGGCTGCTGGACCTCGGTCAGCCGCAAGTCGGTGCTGCCGGTGTTCGAGGAGTTGAACAACATCCTCTTCTACCCGGTCCAGTATGAGGGCGAGGAGTCCTCCCGCAACGTCTTCTACACCGGCGCCGCGCCGAACCAGCAGGCGATCCCGGCCGTCGATTACCTGATGCAGAAGGAAAAGGTCCAGCGCTGGGTGCTGGCCGGCACCGACTACGTCTATCCGCGCACGACCAACAAGATCCTCGAAGCCTACCTGAAGGGCAAGGGCGTCAAGCCCGAGGACATCATGATCAACTACACGCCGTTCGGTCATTCCGACTGGCAGTCGATCGTGGCGGACATCAAGAAGTTCGGCTCGGCCGGCAAGAAGACCGCCGTCGTCTCCACCATCAACGGCGATGCCAACGTTCCCTTCTACAAGGAGCTGGGCAACCAGGGCGTCAAGGCGCAGGACATCCCGGTCGTCGCCTTCTCGGTCGGCGAGGAAGAGCTGGCCGGCATCGACACCAAGCCGCTGCTGGGCCATCTGGCTGCCTGGAACTACTTCCAGTCGGTCGAGACGCCGTCGAACAGCGACTTCATCAAGGCCTGGAAGGCCTACACCAAGAACGACAAGCGCGTCACCAACGACCCGATGGAAGCCCACTATATCGGCTTCAACATGTGGGTGAAGGCGGTCGAGGCGGCCGGCACCACCGAGCCGGACAAGGTCATCGACGCCATGGTCGGCGTGGCCGTGCCCAATCTGACCGGCGGCTATTCGGCGATGCTGCCGAACCACCACATCACCAAGCCGGTGCTGATCGGCGAAGTGCAGGAGAACGGCCAGTTCGACGTCGTCTCCAAGACCTCGGGCCTCGTCCCGGGCGACGAGTGGTCGGACTATCTGCCGGACAGCAAGGACCTGATCGCCGATTGGCGCAAGCCGATGTCCTGCGGCAACTTCAACGTGAAGACCGGCAAGTGCGGCGGCAAGGGGTCGTGAGGGCAGCGTTCCCTCTCTGACTTGACCCTTCCGACCTGAGTGGTTGCGACGCTTGCCCTTTCCCCTTTCCCGCCGGGCGGGGGAGGGGAGAGAGCAAGCGTTTCGCATATCTAACCCCCGCACCGAAGGACCCGCGATGCGACGCGCTCTCCGCTGGCTGATGGCGCTCTGTGTGGTGGTCGCCACATCGACCGCCGCCTATGCCGCCGACCTCCGTCCCCTCGTCCAGGCCCTGGGCAGCGGCGGCTATTCCGGAACCGAAAAGGCTCTGGCCCAACTGTCGGAGGCCGGCGACCCGGCTGCCGTGCCGGTGATCGAGGCGCTCCAGGCCGGCGACCTCTTCGTTCGCAAGGCCGACGGCACCGTGGTGATCGCCCGCAAGGCCGGCGACGCCTACACCCTGACCGACCCGCTGACCCGCGCCGCGCTCGGCGATGCGCCGGCTGCTGCGGTCGAGAAGATCCGCATCAACAATTCGCTGCGCCGCGCCATCAGCGCCTCGTTGGGCGCCCTCACCCTGATGAGCCCGGATGCCGCCGTCCGCCGCTCCGCCGCCGATGCGGTGTTCAAGAGCCGCGACGCCTCGGCGCTGGAGACGCTGAGCGCCGCCATCGCCAAGGAACAGGACAAGCGCATCCGCGCCGCCATGGAGCAGGCGCGTGCCGCCATCCTGCTGACCGGCGAGGCCGCGTCCAAGATGACCGACGCCGAAATCCAGTCGGCGGTCGACACGCTGACCGCCCGCGGCGACCGCGACGCGCTGGTGCTGCTGAACATGGTCGCCGGATCCGGAGCGTCCGACCTCACCAAGAAATCGGCCGCCGTGGCCGTCTCCACCCTGGAACAGAAGCTGGCCTTCTGGGCCGCACTGCAAAATCTCTGGTATGGACTGTCGCTCGGCTCGGTTCTGCTGCTGGCTGCAATCGGTCTTGCCGTCACCTTCGGCGTGATGGGCGTCATCAACATGGCCCATGGCGAGATGGTGATGATCGGCGCCTATACCACCTTCCTGGTGCAGGAGGCCTTTCGTGCCCACGCCCCCGGCCTGTTCGACCTGTCGATCCTGGTGGCGCTGCCTGCCGCCTTCCTCGTCTCCGGCGGCGTCGGCATCGCCATCGAGCGCAGCGTGATCCGCTGGCTCTACGGCCGTCCGCTGGAAACGCTGCTCGCCACCTGGGGCCTGTCGCTGGCGCTGCAGCAGGCGGTCCGCTCCATCTTTGGCCCGACCAACCGCGAGGTGGGGGCGCCCAGCTGGATGTCCGGCGCCTTCGAACTGGGCGGCCTGACCATCACCTACGGCCGTCTGTGGATCGTCATCTTCGCCTTCACCGTCTTCGCGGCCCTGCTGGTGGCGCTGAAGCGCACCTGGTTCGGCCTGTCGATCCGCGCCGTGACGCAGAACCGGCCGATGGCCAATGCGATGGGCATCCGCACCGCAAGGGTGGACGCGCTGACCTTCGGTCTCGGCTCGGGCATCGCCGGTCTGGCCGGGGTGGCGCTGAGCCAGATCGACAATGTCAGCCCGAACCTCGGCCAGGGCTACATCATCGACAGTTTCATGGTCGTGGTGTTCGGCGGGGTGGGCAACCTGTGGGGCACGCTGGTCGGCGCGCTGACGCTGGGCTCCATCAACAAGTTCCTCGAACCCTACGCCGGTGCGGTGCTGGGCAAGATCCTGGTGCTGATCTTCATCATCCTGTTCATCCAACGGCGTCCGCGCGGCCTGTTCGCGCTGAAGGGCCGCGCGGTGGAGGCCTGATCCGATGCTGCTTCGCTTTTTCCTGCTGGGGCTGGACCGCAAGGCCGGGATCGTGTTGACGATCCTCGCAGTCCTGGCGGTGGCGGTCCCGGTGATGACGCTGTGGGTGCCGGCGGACTCGCCCTTCCACCTGTCGGTCTTCACCGTCTCGCTGCTGGGCAAATACCTGTGCTTCGCGCTGCTGGCGCTGGCGCTTGATCTGGTGTGGGGCTATTGCGGCATCCTGTCGCTCGGCCATGCCGCCTTCTTCGCGCTCGGCGGCTATGCCATGGGCATGTACCTGATGCGGCAGATCGGCCCGCGCGGCGTCTATGGCAACCCCGAACTGCCCGACTTCATGGTCTTCCTGAACTGGACGGAGCTGCCCTGGTATTGGTGGGGCTTCGACCAGTTCTGGTTCGCGGCGCTGATGGTGCTGGTGGTTCCGGGGGTCCTGGCCTTCGCCTTCGGCTGGTTCGCCTTCCGCAGCCGCGTCACCGGCGTCTATCTGTCGATCATCACCCAGGCGCTGACCTTCGCCCTGCTGCTGGCCTTCTTCCGCAACGACATGGGCTTCGGCGGCAACAACGGCCTGACCGACTTCAAGGACATCCTCGGCTACGACATCCAGGCCGACACCACCCGTGTCGCCCTGTTCGTGGCGACGGTGGCGGCACTGGCCTTGTCCTACATGATCGCCTCGGGCGTCATCGCGTCGAAGCTGGGCAAGGTGCTGGTGGCGCTGCGCGACGCCGAGAGCCGTGTGCGCTTCATGGGCTACGACACCGAAAGCTACAAGCTGTTCGCCTGGACCCTGTCGGCCTGCATGGCCGGCGTGGCCGGCGCCCTCTACGTTCCGCAGGTCGGCATCATCAACCCGTCGGAATTCGCTCCGGCCAGCTCGATCGAGGCGGTGATCTGGGTCGCCGTCGGCGGGCGCGGCACGCTGGCCGGCGGCATCCTGGGCGCGGTGCTGGTCAACATGGGCAAGAGCTATTTCACCGGCGCCCTGCCGGAGCTGTGGCTGTTCGCTCTCGGCGGCCTGTTCGTGGCGGTGACGCTGTTCCTGCCCAAAGGTCTGCTCGGCCTGTGGGGCCAGCTGACCGCGAAGCTGCCCCGTCGCAAACCTTCCGCCCTTCCCAACGCCCAGACCGCAAACCAGACCGCTGGCCAGAAGGGAGCCTGACCCATGAGCGCGGAATCGACCCTTCTCTATCTCGACGGCGTGTCGGTCAGCTTCGACGGCTTCAAGGCGCTGAACAGCCTGTCTCTGGTGATGATGCCCGGCGAGATGCGGGCGATCATCGGCCCCAACGGGGCCGGCAAGACGACGATGATGGACGTCATCACCGGCAAGACCCGCCCCGACACCGGCACCATTCTGTTCGAGGGCGACACCGACCTGACGAAGCTGCGCGAGGCGGCCATCGCCAATCTCGGCATCGGCCGCAAGTTCCAGCGCCCGACCGTTTTCGAACCTCACACGGTGTGGGACAATCTGGAACTGGCGCTGAAGGCTCCGCGCCGGCCGTTGAAGACGCTGACCTACGCCATCAGCCGCGACGACCGCGCCCGCATCGAGGACATCCTCGACATCACCCGCCTGTCCGCCCTGCGCAGCCGCCAGGCCGGCAGCCTGTCGCACGGGCAGAAGCAGTGGCTGGAGATCGGCATGCTGCTGGCCCAGGATCCGAAGCTGTTGCTGGTCGACGAACCGGTGGCCGGCATGACCGATGCCGAGACCGAACAGACCGCCGAATTGCTGTGCAGCATCGCCGGCAAGCATTCGGTGATCGTGGTCGAGCATGACATGAGCTTCGTCCGCGCGCTGGGGGTGAAGGTGACGGTGTTGGCCGAGGGCTCGGTCCTGGCCGAAGGCTCGCTGGATGCGGTCAGCGCCAATCAACAGGTCATCGACACCTATCTCGGCCGCTGACGGGAGACTCCATGATGCTCGACATTCGCTCTCTCGATCTGCATTACGGTGCCGCCCAGGCCCTGCGCGGCGTTTCCATGAAGGCCGAAATCGGCAAGGTCACCTGTCTGGTCGGCCGCAACGGCGTCGGCAAATCCAGCCTGCTGCGCGCCATCGTCGGGCTGAAGCCGGTGTCCGGCGGCTCCATCGGCTGGGATGGCGCCGACGTGACGAAGATGGCGCCGGCCGACCGGGCGCGCCGCGGCATCGCCTATGTCCCGCAGGGGCGCGAGATCTTCCCGCTGCTGACGGTGCGGGAAAATCTGCTGACCGGCTACGCCCCGTTGCCTCGTTCGCAACGTTCGATCCCCGACGAGGTGTTCGAGCTGTTCCCGGTGCTGAAATCGATGCTGGACCGCCGCGGCGGCGACCTGTCGGGCGGTCAACAGCAGCAGCTCGCCATCGGCCGCGCCTTGGTGACCCGTCCGCGCCTGTTGGTGCTGGACGAGCCGACCGAGGGCATCCAGCCGTCGATCATCAAGGATATCGGCCGCGCCATTTCCTACCTGCGTGACAAGGGCACCATGGCGATCCTGCTGGTCGAGCAGTATTTCGACTTCGCACGCGACCTTGCCGACGACTGGGTGGTGATGGAACGCGGCGAGGTGATGCTGTCCGGCCCGCGCAGCGGTCTGGACGAGCAGGAGGTGCGCAAGTACCTGACCGTTTGAACTGGTGCCGGCACCATGACCATAAAGAAAGGCCGGCGGGACGACCGCCGGCCTTTTGCCGTTTGAAATGATCTTTTGCTTATCCTGCCCGGCGGATCAGAGCGCCGTGACCGTGCAGTTGCTGATCGTGGTGCCGCCGAAGGTGAAGCTGCCGGTGCCGTTCCACGCCTTGTCGACGCTCAGCGCGGCGGTGAAGGTCTTGGTGATGGTGCCGATGGCCGGCGGTGGCAGCGTGTCGTAATAGACGCCGCTGACGGCCACCAGCTGCTGGTCCTGACCCAGGCCGGTGTGGTGGATGGTGCCGGTGACCGGCTGGACCACCACTTCGTTGAAGGGCGGGGCGGTGACCTGGACGATCAGTGCCTTGCCGTTCGGAATGTTGCCCGAGGCCGCTTCGACGGCGAGGTTCAGCGTCAGGACAGGCGCGCCGGCGGCGCCGTTGGACACGCGGACGGTGGTGACATAGAGATCGGCGATAGCATCGGACATTGCGTTTTCCTCAATTTCTTCAATAAAGCCGACGAATGATCGGCAAGAACATTAATCAATATCCGCATGTTTTGAGTCAACATGTGGAAATTTTTTGAAATGCACTCCTGTGTATTTATATATACGATGAAATCAATGCAAGCCCATGTCCTGAAATTGATTTTTGTTTTAAATTCAATGGTGTGTGAATTATTTTGTCGCAATATTTCGGCGGGGTCATGGGCCTTGCCAATTGCTTGCCGAATGGGTGGTATCGCTTTGTGTCGGAAGTCAGAGAATGTCCACGCGGAAGTGGTGGGCAAGCACAGAGAATATTGGAGAGCGTCCTGAAGGATGCTCATAAGAGGTATGGTTTACCGCTTGTGGTACATCGCAAGAGAGCGATGGGGAGGGCGCGGTCTTTAATGGTCGTTAAGGATCGTAACTGCATGATGGCCTCACCGTCATCTTGCTCATGGAGCAGCAGGCCATGTCGATCTACAACGCCACATCTTTCGAAGCCATCCCTTCCGCCGAGCCGAAAATCCGCAAGATGCGCGGATTGGCCCGTCTGACCGTCTGGACGGTGATGATCGGCGCGCCGTGGGTGGTGATCGTGGAGGCGGTGCGCCTGATCCTCTGACAGCTCGTCTCGGACCGGCGCACCCCCATCCTTCACCGTCTTACTGGGCCGGCGCCACCCAGGGTTCCAGCGCAGCGATCTTCTTGGCCCGCTTCTCGTCGGCCGAGAGTTTGAAATTGTGACCGTAAGGTGCGCTCTCGAACGAGCCGTAGCCGGGATTGGCCAGCATCAGCCAGTCGCGCCCGAAATGCTCCTTCGCCGCCTCGAAAGCTTTCAGCCGCTCAGTCTCGCTGCCATTGTAGGCGTCGGAGAAGTCGCCGAAATTATCGCCGAACAGCAGGACGATCCGGTAATCCTTCGCGATGGCCGCGCGCCGCGTGCTCTTCGCCGAACCCCAGTCAGGCTTTTCCTTGGACATCAGGAACGTATCCACGTTCCCGCCCATCGGGAAGCCCAGCGCCTGCGCGTTGCGGCGGGTCGGCTCCTCCTGGTCGGCGCTGCGGTTGGTGACGTAGAAGACCTTGACGCCCTTCGACTCGGCATACTGGGTGAACTCCACCGCGCCCGGCACCGCCGTCGCCTTTTCCGCCCGCACCCAGGCATCCCAGGTCTTGGGCGAGAAGTCGGTGCCGGTGGTGACAAGGCCGGCCTGGTAGGCGGAGTTGTCCATCGCCGTCTCGTCCAAATCCAGCACCACGGCCGGCGGCAGATCCTGGTAATTGCCGGTCTGCTCGGTCGCCGCGGTCCAGGTCTTGTCGGCCAGCGCCTTGTCCAGCTGGATCCTGCCCAGTGCATAGACCGCCAGGGCATTGGCCTTGTATTCGACCGAGCGCTGCATCCACAGCTCGGCGTTCAGCAGATCGCTTTGCGGCACGGGATCGGCCGCCAGGGCAGGGCCGGCCAGAAGCGAGAGGACAACCGCACCGGACAGCAGCGACCAGCGTCCGGAACAGGCGGAATTGCGCATCGACACACCCATCCATCAAGTGTCATGGAACCGTCATCGAAGCACAGAATCGGATGCTTGGCGACGGTACAGTGACGCTTGCGTCAGGGTGTCCCGGTTCGCTCCGGTTCGGTCCAACGCAGCGGGATCGCTGCTTTCCGCCGCCACCCGCGCTCGACATGCAGGCTCCAGCTCCGCTGCGCGTTGGGAAGGGCCGGATCGGGCTCCCAATCGATGCTGACCGATCCCGATAGGTGCAGCACATCGCCGCTGCCGACATCGACCAGCAGCAGTCCGGCGCGCGGGTTCAGCACCATGTTGCCCAGCGTGTTGAAATAGCGGTTTCCGGCATAGTCCGGTACGATCAGCCGGTCGCCGTCGAGGCGAATGAAGCCCGCCGGCCCGCCCCGGTGCGACACGTCGAGCCTGGCGTCGCCAGCCGCCGAGGAGGCCGATGCGACGAAGGCGGTATCCGCCGCACCGATCAGGCGTCTTGCCTCGCCGTCCAATCCTGCCAGTGCGTCCACCGCTTCGGCGGAGGAGGGGGATACGGCCTCTGCCCGGCGGACGCGGATGTATTGTGGGCAGTTGCCGAAGCTCTCCTCCACCCCTATCGCGAAGGCCACCCCGTCGCGCGCCGTCACCCGGCCGTTCACCCGGTTGCGGCGGCGGGTGCCGAGGTCGATTCCCAGCGCCGCCACCGGCTCCCCGACCGCCGGCCCGGCCGGCCAGGGCTGCCACGCGCCATGGTCCGGCCGCACCCACAGCGTCCGCGGGTCGGCCGGGGCGACGAAGCCGGGGGCGCCGGTCAGCACGCCGGCCGACGGATCGCCGGCCCCGTCCCGTGCGGCGACCAGCAGCCAGGGCAGCAGCGGATAGAATTCCTGGTGTTGGGGGGGCAACCGGTCGCGGATCGGCGCCGACGGCACGCGGAACCCGGCCCGCGCCTGTGCCTCGCGTTCCCCGGAATGGAAGGGCTCGGGGATGCGGTCCTGGTCCATGACCATGCTCCTTCGCTTGGGGTGGAGGGCGTTCAGGCGTGCTGCGGAATGACGCTGGTCGGCATCGGGGTCAGCGCCGGGATCGCCTCCACCCGCTCCAGCCAGCGACGGACCGCCGGATAGGGATCGAGCGGGATGCGGCCTTCCGGGGCGCGGGCGACATAGGCGTAGCAGGCGATGTCGGCGATGGTCGGCCGCTCCCCCGCCAGCCAGTCGCGGTCGGCCAGATGCCCATCCATGAAACGCAGGGCCCGCTCCGCAACCCTCTGCGCATCGGCCAGCGATCCTGCCCCTCCCCACAGGGTCAGGATGCGTGCCAGGGCCGGCCCGAAGCGCAGGTCGCCGGATGCGACGGACAGCCAGCGCTGCACCCGCGCCGCCTCCTCCGGCGCCTTCGGGTTCCACAGGCCGGAGGCGTCGTAGCGGTCGGCGAGATAGACCAGGATCGCGGCGGAGTCCGGCAGGACGAGATCGCCGTCGACCAGCACCGGGATCTGTCCGAAGGGGTTGAGGGCGAGGAAGCTATCCGACCGCCGCAGCTCCGCGCCGGCCTCGACGAAGCGGTAAGGCAGGCCGAGAATGTTCAGAAAGGCTTCCACCCGATGGCTGTGCCCCGACAGCGGCGTGCCATAGAGCGTGATGGCGGGTTCGGCGGTGGTGCTCATCGGAGAGGTCCCCTCATCGACTGTTTTGCGGATGCCCACAGCCAATCACTTGCGCGCTTCGGCAGGAATCCGCTTTGATCAAAAGGCACTCTTTCAGAAATCGGAAGAATCGTGGACCGACTGGACGAACTGGCGATCTTCGTCGCGATCCTGGAGGCCGGAAGCCTCGCCGGTGCGGCCAAGCGGCTGCGACGCTCGGCCCCCGCCGTCACCCGCGCGCTGTCGGGGCTGGAGGAGCGGCTGGGCCTGCGGCTGATCGAGCGGACCACCCGCAATCTCGCGCCCACCGACGCCGGGCGGCGGTTGGCCGAGCAGGCGCGCCGGCTGCTCGCCGACTATGACGAGGCGCTGGCCGCCACCGGCACCGACCGGCCGCTGCGCGGGCGGCTTCGCGTCACCGCTCCGGTGATGTTCGGGCGCAAGCATGTGACGCCGCTGGTCCTCGACTTCATGCGCGCCTTCCCCGACATCCGGGTCGAGCTGGTGCTGTCCGACGGCAATCTCGATCTGATCGAGGAGGACCTGGACGTCGCGATCCGCATCGGCCCGCTGCCCGACTCCAACCTCGTCGCCCGGCGGGTGGGGCAGGTCGGGCGCTATCTGATCGCCAGCCCCGGCTATCTGGCGCGGCGCGGCACGCCCTCGATGCCGGAGGATTTGGCCGGCCACGACATCATCCTGTCCATGGCCCGGCCCGGTCCGCCGGACTGGCGCTTTCTGGTCGACGGGCGGGAACGGGTGGTGCGGGTCACCCCGCGGCTGGCGGTCAGCCATATCGAGCCGGCGCTGCTCGCCGCGCGCGACGGGCATGGCATCGCCCGGTCGCTGTCCTATCAGGCGGCGGACGACATCGCCGCCGGAACCCTCGTACGCCTGATGCCGCATGCCGAGCCGGCCCCTCTGCCGGTCCATGTCGTGGTGCCGACGGCGCGGCTGATGCCCGGCCGGGTGCGGGCCTTCCTCGACCATGCGGTACAGGGATTGTCGGGGCTGGCCGTGCTGCGCGTCTGAACATGGCATCGACGGGCCGCGGGAGGAATTGCTCGGGAAAGGCCGGGATCGCGCAATGATCTGCTGCGAACCCATGGCAGATCGGCATTTTCCGACCATGCATTCTCCCAACCCGGCGTCATACTGGCGCACTCCCGTGACGGGAGGCGGCCGGGAAGACGACCGCAGCGAAGAATGACAGAAGACGACCAACGACAGGGGATCAGAATGAAGGCTCTTTTGACGGCCGCCGCTATGATTGCCGCGACCATCACCATGGTTCCGGCGGCCTTTGCGGCCGACAGCGTGCTGCAGACGATCCGGCAGGCCGGGGTGATCCGGGTCGGCACCACCGGCGATTACAAGCCCTTCAGCTACAAGGGGGCCGACGGCGCTCTGGTGGGCGCCGACATCGAGATGGCGAAGGAATTGGGAGCCGCGCTGGGCGTCCGGGTGGAGTTCGTGCAGACCAGCTGGAAAACGCTGATGGAGGACTTCAAGGCGGAGAGGTTCGACATCGCGCTGGGCGGGATCACCGTCAATCCCGATCGCGCCGCTGTGGGCGACTTCTCCGTTCCCAACGTCAGCGACGGCAAGCGCCCGATCGCCCGCTGCGCCGACACGGAGAAATTCACGTCCGTCGAGAAGATCGACCAGCCGACCACCCGCGTCGTCGTCAATCCCGGCGGCACCAACGAGAAGTTTGCCCGCGCCACCTTCACCAAGGCGCCGATCGAGGTCTGGCCCGACAACAAGACCATCTTCGGACAGATCGCCGCCGGCAAGGCCGACGTCATGGTCACCGACGGCATCGAAGCCGACATGCAGGCGAAGCTGAACGCCGGCGTGCTCTGTGCCGTCCCGGTCGCGGCTCCCTTCACCCATTTCGAGAACGCCTACCTGCTGCGCAAGGACCCGGAGCTGAAGCAGGCCGTCGATGCCTGGATGACCAAGGCGCTGACCAGCGGTCTGTGGAAAGCCAAACTCGACGCCGCCATGCAGTGAGCGGCAGCCGGGAAAGGACCCGGCGCAAGCGGCAGGGGCGCCGTCCGCGGCTTACGGGTCGCGGACGACGCGGAAGCCGTAGGCGGCATACCCGCTCTCCGCTCCATCCGCCCGCCGCACGGCGGAGCGGACATAGCGTGGGTGGCTGTGCCACGACCCGCCGCGCATCAGCCGGCGCGGGCAAGTCTCGCCGGACCCTGCCGATCCGTCCGCCGCGCAGTCCTCCACCCATTGCCAGACATTGCCCAGCATGTCGTAGAGGCCGAAGCCGTTGGGCCGATAGCTGCCGACGGGGGCAGTGAACAGGGCGCCGTCGCGGCAGTTCGCCACCTCCCAGTCGGTGAAGCGATCCTTGGCGCTCAGGTCGGCGCCGTTCGCCGCGTCGCATCCTGCCGCAGGATCGTCGCCCCACCAGCGGGCGGTCCGGGTGCCGGCACGGGCCGCATACTCCCATTCCTCCCCGGTCGGCAGGCGATAGGCGTGGCCGGTCCGGCGGCTGAGCCAGTCCACATAGGCATTGGCGTCGTACCAGCTGATGCAGACGGCAGGGTCCTGGTTCGTCTGGTCGAAGCCCGGACGGCGCCAGGAGAAATGCCAGCGTGGCGCCAGTTCGGTCTCGCCGGTGTAGCCGCGGCAGACGGTCCGCGACAGGTATCCGCTGTCCTCGACGAAGCGGGCGTACTCGCCGCGGGTGACCGGATACATGCCGAGTGCGAATGGAGCCCCGATCGACACCCGCCGTTGCGGCGACTCGTCCGCAAAGCGTTCCTGCTCAGTTTCCGGCGCACCCTGCAGGTAACTGCCGGCCGGCACCGTCACCAGCACCGGCGCGTCGGGATGGTCCCAGGTCCCGTGCGCCGGTGCGGCGGCCTGCCAGGCTTGAAAAGCGGCCAGCCGTTCATTGCGCCAACCGGTCAGATCCTCCGGCCCGGCCCGGCGCCAGGCGGTCAGACCTGCCAGCAGAAGGACCAGGACGGTCAAGGCGCCCAGCGGGCCGGGCAGGGCGGATTTCATGGCGGGGATGTCTTTTGCTGGGGAGGTGCAGCGGGTCATCCCGTCATTTCCGCGGCGCAACCCACCTCCGGCAACCGTGCGTCCGTGTCCTGGTCGGGGCACCTCCCGTCCGGTCCGCCAGCCAAAGGACCGGCCGCCTGTCCCGTCGGGGTAGGACCAAAGCCGTGGGGCGTCGAAAGCTCGGCCGTCCGTGCGGGCAGGCATTCAACCGAGCACCGACAGCATTATGCCAGGCGCTTGCGTCGGCCGACCGCCGGCTTGCCGGACTCGGCCGTATCGTTTTCCGGCTTTCCCTGCATCGACGCATCGTTCATCGTGGTTGCTTCCGGTTGTGACGATGCCTGTCCATCAGCGCAGGGTCGCCGCGGTTGACGACGTTCGGTCACCGGACATCGCCGCACCGCAATGCAGACTTCCGGTCCTGTCCGGATTTTGCCCGGTGACGAGCGGGCTTGCTTTGCCGTAAGAGACAGGACGGGTCTCAATACGGATGGAACCCCTCCCGTGCTCCGATCGGTTTCCCTTTGCCTGTTCATCGCCGCGGCCGGCGGTCTTGCCGCCTGCAGCTCCGACTATTCGCCCAACACCTACTCCTCCAGCGCGGTCCAGCAGGCCAACAAGGTGGAACCGGCGGTCGTGGTCGGATTCCGTCAGGTGGCGATCAGCGCCAACGGCACCGTCGGCGCCGTCAGCGGCGGCGCGGCCGGCGGCATCCTGGGGGCGCAGGTTGGCAGCGGTGGCATGAATGCAGCCCTCGGCACCGTCGGCGGCACGGCGATCGGCGGTCTGCTGGGCACGGCGATGGAGCATATCGCCGGCGACACCACCGGCTGGGAATACATCGTCCGCAAATCGAACGGCGAGTTGCTGTCGCTGACCCAGAAGGAGCCGCAGCCGCTGCCCATCGGCCAGAAGGTCCTGGTCATCACCGGCAGCCAGGCCCGCATCGTGCCGGACTATTCCACCCCTGCCGATCCCGAACCGGCCAAGGCCGATGCTCCCAAGGCCGACGTTGCGAAGCCGGATCTCCCGAAGCCCGAGGCGCCGAAATCGGACATCAAGGCGGTGCCTCTCGCCCCGCCCGCCGAGCCGGCTCCCCCTCCGGCCGAGCAGTCCACCACAAGCGCGGCGCAGCCCGCCAGCGGCGGCGGCCCCATCCGCCTGACCGCCCCGACCGACAATTCTCCCGCTGCCGCTGCGCCCGTGACGCCGCCCGAGCCCGCGAATCCGGTCCCGGCAGATCAGAAGCCCACCGAGTAGCACCATACTTGTCGGGATGGCGCGGATGGCGCACAGTCCGGTGGTCAAGCAAAGATCACCGATAGAGGCATCATGTCCGCCGCCGACACCCCCGCTGCAGCTTCCGTTCCCGCCATGGCGAAGGAGGAGCTGGAGGAGTTGATCCGCGAAGGGGTTCCCTTGGTCGGCAACTTCGGCATCGTCGTCGACAGCCTGGGTGCCGGCACGATCCGCCTGCGCCTGCCCTACAAGGACGATTTCGTCCGTCCAGGCGGCACGGTCACCGGGCCTGCCATGTTCGGGCTGGCCGATGTGGCACTCTATGGCGCGGTCCTGAGCCTGATCGGGCGGGTGGAGTTGGCTGTGACCACCAGCATGACCATCAACTTCCTGCGCCGTCCACCCCCCGTCGCCATCATCGCCGAGGCGCGCGTCCTGAAGCTGGGCAAGCGGCTGGCCTATGGCGAGATCCTGCTGTTTTCCGAAGGCGATCCGGAGCCGGTTGCCCATGTCACCGGCACCTACTCCATTCCCCCTCACGACCCGGTCGCCCTCGCGGTATCCCATTACCGTATTGCCGAGGGCTCGGAAAAATCCGTTTAAAATCAATAGGTTTGAGGATCGGGTATCCTGTTACCGCGTTCGTAACTCATTGATTCCAAATGGAAATTTTTCCGTTGACAGAAGTGTGTCTCTGCACGTAGAAAGCCGTCCGCTTCGGCGCCCCGGTATCGGCGGCTTGCCGATCCGTATTCGAAGAAACGAGTGTGGCGATGAAGACCTTCAATCTGAAGCCGACCGAAATCGAGAAGAAGTGGTACGTCGTCGACGCCGACGGCCTCGTTCTCGGCCGGCTCGCCAGCATCCTGGCGAACATCCTGCGTGGCAAGAACAAGCCGACCTACACCCCGCACATGGATTGCGGCGACCATGTCGTCGTTATCAATGCCGAGAAGGTGAAGCTGACCGGCAACAAGCGCGACGCCGACATCTTCTACTGGCACACCGGCTATCCGGGCGGGATCAAGGGCCGTTCCAAGGGCCAGATCCTGGACGGCAAGTATCCGGAGCGTGTGATCGAGAAGGCCGTGGAGCGTATGGTTCCGCGCGGTCCGCTCGGCCGCCAGCAGATGACCCATCTCAAGGTCTACAAGGGCGCCACGCATCCGCACGATGCGCAGCAGCCGGTCGCCCTCGACATCGGCGCCCTGAACCCGAAGAATAAGCGGAGCGCGTAAGCATGGCTCAGGTCACCACCACCCTCTCCAGCCTGAAGGATCTGACGGGCGCCGCCGCCACCGCGACCGTCACCGAAGAGCTGGCCGCTCCGAAGCTGGACGCCCAGGGCCGCGCCTACGCCACCGGCAAGCGCAAGGACGCCGTCGCCCGCGTGTGGATCAAGCCGGGCACCGGCAAGGTCACCGTGAACGGCCGCGACCAGTCGGTCTATTTCGCCCGTCCGGTTCTGCGCATGATGATCGCCCAGCCGTTCGGCGTGACCGAGCGTCTGGACCAGTTCGACGTCGTCGCCACCGTCGCCGGCGGCGGTCTGTCGGGCCAGGCCGGTGCCGTGCGTCACGGCATCTCCAAGGCGCTGACCTACTTCGAGCCGGCCCTGCGCCCGCCGTTGAAGGCCGCCGGCTTCCTGACCCGCGACGCCCGTACGGTCGAGCGTAAGAAGTACGGCCGCGCCAAGGCCCGCCGCAGCTTCCAGTTCTCGAAGCGCTAATCCCTACACGGGCCCGCGCCTTTACGGTACAAGCGAGGGGCGTCCCGAAAGGGGCGCCCCTTTCTTTTTGTTCTGTCATCACGCTTTCGCTTATCCCGGATACAGGTTTCACCCGTCTTCAGACCGTCTTCAGCGAAGGACATTGCCTCCATGGCCTCGACCAGCATTCTCGGCAGCACTCCCGGCGGTTCCAAAATCCGCGTCGGCATCCTGGGCGCTTCCGGTTACACCGGCGCCGAACTGGTGCGCATGCTGCTGCGCCACCCGAATGTGGAGATCGCCGCGCTGACCGCCGAACGACAGGCCGGCAAGCCGATGGCGGAGGTGTTCCCGCATCTGGGCGGCTATGGCCTGCCCGATCTGGTGAAGATCGAAGAGCTGAAGTGGGACGGCCTGGACTTCATCTTCTGCGCCCTGCCGCACGGCACCACGCAGGAGGTCATCGCCGGCCTGCCCAGTGGGCTGAAGGTGGTCGATCTGTCTGCCGATTTCCGTCTGAGCGACCCGGCCGAATACGCCACCTGGTACGGGCATGAGCATCGCGCCGTCGACCTCCAGAAGGAGGTTGCCTACGGCTTGACCGAGTTCAACCGCCAGGGCGTGCGCAAGGCGCGGGTGGTGGCCAATCCGGGCTGCTACCCGACCTGCTCGCTGCTGCCGCTGCTGCCGCTGCTGATGGAAAACCAGATCGAGCCGGGCGGCATCGTCATCGACGCCAAGTCCGGCGTGTCGGGCGCCGGCCGCGACGCCAAGCAGGCCAACCTGTTCACCGAGGTGTCGGAGGGCTTCAACGCCTATGGCGTCGGCCACCACCGCCATATGCCGGAGATCGAGCAGGAGCTGCGGCTGGCCGCCGGCCGTCCGGTCACCGTCTCCTTCACCCCGCATCTGGTGCCGATGAACCGCGGCATGATGGCGACCATCTATGTCCGCATGGCCGACGGCGTCACCGCCGACGACCTGCGCGCGACGCTCGCCGCCCGCTATGCCGACGAGCCCTTCGTCGGCGTGACCCCGGCCGGCGTGGTGCCGGCGACGCGCCATGTCCGGGCGTCCAACCACAATCTGATCGGCGTGGTCGCCGACCGCGCACCGCGCAGCGCCATCATCGTGTCGGTGATCGACAATCTGGTGAAGGGCGCGTCGGGTCAGGCCATCCAGAACATGAATGTCATGATGGGGCTGGGCGAGACGACCGGCATCGATCAGGCGCCGCTTTTCCCGTAACAACTCCGCAAGCGGGCTGTGACAGCGTTGTGGCCCGCTTTCCGCACTGTTGCACGGAGGCACCAATCGGGATTTGCTTTGCCCTGTCAATGCGAAATCAGGTGGTGCCTCAAGCCTTACGGTGCTTCAATCCGGCCCGTCATGCACGATTTCGGTACGACCTGATGACCGGCCTTGTCCGCGCCTTCAACGGCATTCTGCCCACCATCGACCCGACCGCGTTCATCGCGGAAACGGCGGCGGTGATCGGTGATGTCGTGATCGGGGCGAACAGCAGCATCTGGTACGGCTGCACCGTGCGTGGAGACATCAACGAGATCCGAATCGGCGCTCGCACCAACATTCAGGACGGCACCGTGATCCACGTGGCCGCTGAAGGGCAGGGCACCTACATCGGTGACGACATCACCGTCGGCCATATGGCGATGCTGCACGCCTGCACGCTGGAAGACGGCTGCTTCATCGGCATGAAGGCCTGCATCCTGGATGGGGCCCATGTCGAGTCGCGGGCGATGGTCGCCGCCGGTGCTCTGGTGACCCCTGGAAAACGGGTGACGTCCGGATTCTTGTGGGCCGGCAGCCCTGCTAGACCGGTTCGCGAGCTGACGGAACGCGATCTCGCGGTTTTTCCGGTTATCGGCCACCGCTACACGGATTTGGCGGAAACCTACCGGAAAAGCTGCTATGGAAGTGGAGCATAGGTCCAAGAACAGGTACGGTTCGGCCAATCGGCTGAGGTGCTGGAACATAATCCGGCACCACATGTTGGGAAGGTCGTCGCCGCGCTTGAACATGGGCGGATGCTTCGATTGATAGGTTCATCCCCCGCAGGCACTCTGATGGGGAAGGGTTCTGGAAGGGAGTGAAGACAATGAAGACTATTGTTCGCGCGGGTCTGGCTGCCATTCCGGCCGCCATCGTCGCTTTCGGCCTGACGGCTGCCGCCAATGCCCAGGACGCGAGCCTGGTCGGCAAGGGCACCCAGTGGTGCAACCCGGTCCTCGGCTGGAACGGTCAGGTCAAGGAAGGCGTCGCCGCCCGCACCTCCGGCGGCGGCTATGTCATCCATCAGGGCAGCTATCCGTGCCCGCCGGCCGCTGCCGCTCCGGCTCCGGCCGCCGTCGCCGCGGTTCAGAGCGAATATCTGGTGTTCTTCGACTGGGATAAGTCGACCATCACCCCGGCCGCCGATCGCGTGATCGGTGACGCGGTGTCGGCCATCCTGAAGAACGGTGGCGCCAAGATCCACGTCGTCGGCCACACCGACACGTCGGGCTCGCCGGCTTACAACCAGAAGCTGTCGCTGCGTCGTGCCGACGCGGTCAAGAAGGCTCTGGTCGCCAAGGGCATCCAGGCTGCCAACATCACCACCGAAGGCAAGGGCGAGAGCCAGCTGCTGGTCCAGACCGGCCCGAACGTGCGTGAGCCGTCCAACCGTCGTGCGCAGATCCTGCCGCGCCTGCTGAACGCTCCGTCGTCCTAAGGACGGTTGGGCAGGGGGCCGCTCCGGGGGTTTCGGAACGGCCTTCCCGCCTGCGGGAGAAACCGCAAAGAAAAAGGCCGCGCCGGGCTTCCCGGTCGCGGCCTTTTTCTTTTTCGGTTGCAAGCTTCGCCTGCGCCTCAGCCCGCGGCTTGGGCCGGATCCTGTTCCGGTTCGCCGGCGGTCAGCCGCAGGGGCACCACGCCGGCCCACACCGGGTGGGCCATATCCTCCGGATCGTCGGACGGCGGGCCGGAGCGCCGCTTGGCCGATGCCTCGGCAATCGGGAAGGCCAGAACGCTGGTCGCCTTCAGTTCCTGCGCGTTGGGCGCCCGCACCTTGGCGCTGCGGCCCGGCTCGATCTTTTCCATCAGCGCATCGAGGGCGGCGCGCTTCTCCGTCTCCTCCGACACCAGCCGCGGCCGGCCGAACAGCATGACCGAGCGGTAATTGACGGAGTGATGGAAGGCCGAGCGCGCCAGCACCCAGCCATCGATCAGCGACAGCGTGATGCAGGCCTCACCCCCCTCCTGCAGCCGGCGGATCATCCGGCTGGACGAGGCGCCGTGGATCATCAACTCGTCGCCCACGCGCCAGGGAACCGTCGGAATCACCATGGGCGAGGGGGTGCCCTGGCCCTTGATGGAGTCATCGACGAAGCCGACGTGGCAGATCGGCGCCTCGTCGATGATGGCATGGATCAGGGCGACGTCATGGCTGCCGCGGTCGCCCAGCCGAACCGGCCGGGTACGTGGCGTCTGTGCCAGCGCAGTGGGAGACGTGGCGGCGGATGTATCGGCGAGAAGGCTGGTCATGGGCGTGCTCGGAGCCGGAACTGTTGCGATGCCCCAGAATGGCCGGCAAAATGGTTGTCTCAAAAGGTCCGGAATGTCGATTCCATAGGGACCAATTCGCTTGTCCCTTTGGAGGATCGCCATGGCCCGCGCGGCAGCTCCGGTTCTCTCCAGCCTTGGACCGGTGGCGCTCGACCGGGCCGGGGCAGAGCCGCTGCACCGCCAACTCTACCGCGCGCTGCGGCAGGCGGTGCTGGACGGCCGGCTGCGCCCGGGGGAAAGGCTGCCGCCCAGCCGGGCACTCGCCGCCGACTGGGGGCTGTCGCGCAACACGGTGGTGACCGCCTATGACACGCTGCTGGCGGAGGGTTACGTCACCGGGCGTGTGGGTGCCGGCACCTTCGTCGCCGCCTCCCTTCCCGATGCGGCGCCCGGCAGCATTCCCGCCCGCGACGAGGTCCGCCGGGGTGTCGGCCTGTCCGTCCGTGGCCGTGTGTTGGCCGAGGCGCCGGCCATTGCCCGCGACCGGGTGGGGCGGCCTTTCGCGCTCGGCACGCCGGACCTCGGCGTCTTTCCCTTCGCCCTGTGGGCGCAGCTTCTCGGCCGCTGCTGGCGCCAGGGCGGGCGGACGCTGGCGACCGAGCCGGATCCGCTCGGCCACGCTCCGTTGCGGGCGGAGATCGCCGCCTATCTGCGTGCCGTCCGTGCCGTCCGTTGCGAACCGGAGCAGGTCGTCATCGTGTCCGGCGCGCAGCAGGGGTTGGCGTTGTTGGCGCAACTGCTGCTCGACCCCGGCGATGAGGCCTGGGTGGAGGAGCCGGGCTGGCCCGGCAACCGCGCTGCCCTGCTGGGGGCCGGGGCGCGGCTGGTCCCGGTGCCGGTGGACGGGGAGGGGATCGACGTCGCCGCCGGCATGGCCCAAGGGGCCGGCGCCCGGCTGGCGCTGGTCACCCCCTCTCACCAATTCCCCTTGGGCGTGACGATGAGCCTTGCGCGCCGCCTGCGCCTGCTGGACTGGGCGGCGGCCCGAGACGCCTGGATCGTCGAGGACGATTACGACAGCGAGTTCCGTTATGCCGGCCCGCCGCTGGCCGCTCTCCAGGGGTTGGACGGTGCCGGGCGTGTCATCTATGTCGGCAGCTTCAGCAAGGTGATGTTCCCGGCGCTGCGGCTCGGCTATGTCGTGGTGCCGCCCGATCTGGTCGAGCCGGTGCACGCCGCGCGCCGCCATTTCGACGGCGGGACCAGCGTGGTGCCGCAGGCGGCCCTGTACCGGTTCCTGGCCGACGGCCATTTCGCCTCGCATCTGCGCACGATGCGCGCGCTCTATGCCGCCAAGCGCGCCGCCTTCCTCGAGGCCATCACGGGTGCCTTCGCAGGTCTCGCCACCGCCGAGGCCGGGGAGGCCGGCCTGCATGTCCTGCTCCGCCTGCCACCGGGCTGTCCAGATCATGTCCTGGCTCAGCGCGCGGCCCGCATCGGCCTGACCACGCCCTGCCTGTCCGGCTATTACCGGGACTCCGGAACCGCCGCCGGGAATGGCCTGCTTCTGGGGTTTGCCGCCCACGATCCGGGTGCGCTCGACCTTGCGGTGCGGGATCTCGCGCGGCTGGTCGATTGTCGATGAAGAATTTACCATCGGGTACTTGCATCGAGGAGAGGCGACGAGCGTATCTGTGCTATGGCACTATCGGATGCAGCTTTGGGTGGTTCTTTTCTGCGCGGCCTTCATCGCTTGTGCGGGTGAAAATTTCTAATTTTGAGGAAGAAGAATCAATGACTCCGGAAGAAGAATTTGCAAAAAATCCTCTGAAATTCATGAAGAACAATATTGTGATTGCGCCGTCAAACATCCCGAACGTTGATTTCAATCTATTTCTCTTCAATTTTCAGTTAAGTAGATCTTACTTCGGAAAATTCCCGATGGGGATTAAGAAAATCAACGTATATAATTTGATTCCAGATCGAAGCAAAGGTAAAATCCTTGCTTACTGGTGCCCGTATAAACAAAGTGGAACTTGCGAGATTGTTGTTGGAAATCTGGCCGATTTCATGTTCACCGTCAAAATGGACGGCTGCAGTTTCGGTATTGCTCCGCCGGCTGGTGACGGTACGCGCCGTGTCGCCCACATCAATATGTTCGGGCAGCAAAATCCACGCATCAAGCAGAAGCGTGTTCTTGAAGGTATGGGTTTGGACGACGGCATTGTCGATGCCAACGTTTACATGAATCTGCCTGGAAAAGCTGCGGCAAACGCTACGACATTTGGTATTCGTGATCCAAATACCAATGCCTGGGAATTCTATTACCAGATGAGCAAATTCATCACGGGAAATCAGCTCAGGCTGATGGGGGTGAGTAAAGTGACGTGACTGCGCATTTTCCCGGACTGCCGGGGGATCATGCAGTCTCCGTCACCTGTTCCGCCGCCGCTTTCCAGGCCGGATAGCGCAGGCTCAGCTGGTGGGGGCGGTCCTGCATGTCCAGCACCGGGCGCAGCACCGCCGGGTCGGCGCGCATGGCGTCCTCGCCGGCCATGTGGACGATGCCGAGGCGGCGGTTGGGCAGGTAGTACTCCACCAGCTCCCGCCGCTCCGGATCGAAGCGCCAGGGGCCGATGTAATTGCACCATTCCGGCAGCAGTTCCACCGGCAGCCCGTCCAGATAGATGGCGCCGGCCATCGCCAGCTGGTCCGACGTGAACAGCCGGCCCTTGCGCAGCACCCGCTTCTGCCAGCGCTGGAACGCCTCCCAATGCGGCGCGTCGGCCTTCAGTGCATAGGCGCCGGCATTGAGCGTCGGGCGGGTCGCCAGCGCACGGCATTCCGCCGTCGTCAGGCCGGCGCGGCTGGAGTTCTTGAACAGGATGGACCGCACGCGGGCGAAGCGGCCGAACAGCCAGTCCAGCCGCAGCTCCGTCTCCGAAAAGCGGCCGAACTGGGCGACGATGGCGAAACGGTTCAGCGCCGCCCCCCGCCTCAGCATTTCCACCGCCTCCCAATCCTGCACCCAGGCATCGGCGTCGATCCAGATCACCGTGTCGTAGCCGGGGAAGTAGGTCGGCAGATGCAGCTTGGCGAGGTTGGCCTTCAGGTGAATGCGGTTGCGCAGCTTGTGCGCCGGAATGCTGACCGGCCAGGGCGGCGTCACCACCGCGGCGCCCTGCGCCTTCAACTCCGCGATCTGTTCCTCGGTCAGCCCGGCATCGATCACGCCGACGGGGCAGTCCGCCGCCGGCTTCAAAGCCCGCAGCGAGGCGATCAGCTCGCGGATCAGCGGATGGTAGCGGGAATCGCCGCCGGTCACGACGATGAAGGAACTCAGCATGATGTAACCGTTACGCCTTATGCGCAAAGTTTTATGTGATCCTACCCTGCCCGGATAACCCTTTGGCGTCAATCCATGTCCCATCCGGATTGCCGTGCATTTGAACCGCGGCCCCGGACGTCTTCCCGGCCGTTGCGGCCCCTGGCTTTCGCCGTCGAGCATATCCGGAAGTCAGGGGTTGCCTGATGGCTGGCCGGGTGAAACCTTCGAGCGGTTGGCTTGTTTCCGTCCCGTGTTCCCGCGACACGTGTTCCGTCAATCGCTTCTCGAAAGTGCTGGACCCATGATCGATCGGCAGGACCGGCTCTGGTACAAGGACGCCGTCATCTACCAACTGCACATCAAGGCGTTCTTCGACGCCGACAATGACGGCATCGGCGATTTCGCCGGCCTGACCCAGAAGCTGGATTACATCCAGGAGCTGGGCGTGACGGCGGTGTGGCTTCTGCCCTTCTATCCATCGCCGCTGCGCGACGACGGCTATGACATCGCCGACTACACCTCGGTCAACCCGACCTACGGGAACCTGGAGGATTTCCGGCGCTTCATGGAGGAATGCCACAACCGCGGCCTCAGGGTGATCACCGAACTGGTCATCAACCACACCTCCGACCAGCATCCCTGGTTCCAGCGCGCGCGGGAGGCGCCTCCCGGCTCCAACCACCGCGACTATTATGTGTGGTCCGACAGCGACCAGAAGTACCAGGGCACGCGCATCATCTTCTGCGACACGGAAAAATCCAATTGGACCTGGGATCCGGTCGCCAATGCCTATTACTGGCACCGCTTCTATTCGCACCAGCCCGACCTGAACTTCGACAACCCCGAGGTTCTGGAGGAGGTGCTGAAGGTCATGCGCTTCTGGCTGGACATGGGGGTGGACGGGCTGCGGCTCGACGCTATCCCCTACCTGAAGGAGCGCGAGGGGACCAACAACGAGAATCTGCCTGAGACCCACGACGTCCTGAAGGCGATCCGCGCCGCGCTCGACGCCGAATATCCTGACCGCATGCTGTTGGCCGAGGCGAACCAGTGGCCGGAGGACGTGCTGCCCTATTTCGGCGATCCTTCGAGGGGCGGCGACGAATGCCACATGTCCTTCCACTTCCCGCTGATGCCGCGCATCTACATGGCAGTGGCGATGGAGGACCGGCATCCCATCGCCGACATCATGCGCCAGACCCCCGACATTCCGGCCGACTGCCAATGGGCCATCTTCCTGCGCAACCATGACGAGTTGACGCTGGAGATGGTGACCGACAGCGAGCGCGACTATCTCTGGAACTTCTACGCCGCCGACCGGCGCATGCGGATCAACCTCGGCATCCGCCGCCGCCTCGCCCCTCTGCTGGAGAACGACCGCCGCAAGATCGAGCTGCTGAACAGCCTGCTGATGTCGATGCCCGGCACGCCGGTGCTCTATTACGGCGACGAGATCGGCATGGGCGACAACATCTATCTCGGCGACCGCGACGGCGTGCGCACGCCGATGCAATGGTCGATCGACCGCAATGGCGGCTTCTCGCGCGCCGACCCGGCGCGGCTCTACCTGCCGGCGGTGCTCGACCCGATCTACGGCTTCATGGCCGTCAATGTGGAGGCGCAGGCGCGCAACCCCTCCTCGCTGCTGAACTGGATGAAGCGGCTGGTGGCGGTGCGCAAGCAGCGTCAGAGCTTCGGCCGCGGCAGCTTCTCGCTGCTCTATCCCGGCAACCGCAAGGTCCTCGCCTATATCCGCTCCCTGGAGACGGAAAGCGGGTCGGAGATCGCGCTGTGCGTCGCCAACCTGTCGCGCTCGGCCCAGGCGGTGGAGCTGGACCTGAAAAGCTGGAAGGGCCGCATCCCGGTCGAACTGCTGGGCCGCACCGTCTTCCCGCCGATCGGCGATCTTCCCTATCTGCTGACGCTGCCGGCCTACGGCTTCTACTGGTTCGCCCTGACGGCGGAGGCGGAGCTGCCGACCTGGCACGAAACGCCGCCGGAGCCGGTGCCGGACCTGTTGACCGTGGTGGTGCGTGACGGCTGGCACAGCCTGACCACCGGCAAGGCGGCGGACGAGCTGGGCCGCGACGTCCTGCAGGCTTTCCTGCCCAAGCAGCGCTGGTTCTCCGCCAAGGACCGCCGGATAACCCGCTCGCACGTCACCATGGCCGCCCAGCTGCCGGGACCGGGCGATGGTTTCATGCTGGTCAGGACGCAGGTGGGCCTCAGTGGAATTGGGGTGGATGGCGACACCGCCGACCAGAGCTACTTCCTGCCGATGGCGATGAGCTGGGAGAGCGGGGCGGGCGGCACCGGCTGGCCACTGCTTCCCTACACGCTGGCCAAGGTGCGGCGGGGTCCCCGGACCGGCGCCATCTATGACGCGGTGCAGGCCGACAGCTTCGCGCTTGCCCTGATCGAGGCTTTGCGGCGCGGCGCCATGCTGAAGGCCACCGTCGGGGAGGACGCCATCCGCTTCACCGCCACCGACGCGCTGGCCGCCATCGACCTGTCGGATGAGGCCGAGGTGCGGCGCCTGGGCGTGGAGCAGAGCAACACCTCCGTCCTGGTCGACAGCCAGATCGTGCTGAAGGTGCTGCGCCGGCTGGTGGAGGGCGAGCATCCGGAGGTCGAGATGGGCCGCTTCCTGACGGAGGTCGGCTTCGCCAACACCCCGGCCCTGCTGGGCACGGTCGAGCAGGTGGCGGCCGACGGCACGCCCACCGTGTTGGCGGTGGCGCAGGCCTTCGTCCGCAACCAGGGCGACGGCTGGGCCAGCACGGTTGAGGAGCTGGAGCGCCAGTTGGAGGACATCCGCCTCGGTGTCGCCGGGACCACCGAGGACGCCGCCGAATCGGGCGAGCCTTTCGGCATGCATCTGGTGATGATGACCACGCTGGGGCAGCGTACAGCCGAACTGCACCGGGCGCTGGCCCGGGCCACCGGCAAGCCGGCCTTCGATCCGGAGTCGATCTCGGCCGAGGATGTGGCCGGTTGGGCCGATGCCGCCCGCGCCCAGGCGGAGGCCGCCTTCGCCGCCCTGCCCGGAACGCTGGACCGTCTGCCGGCCGACATACGCACCGACGCCGAACAGCTGCTGGCCCGCCGGACCGAGGCGATGGCGCGGCTCGACGCGCTGGCCGGCATGCGGATCGACGGCGTCAAGACCCGCATCCATGGCGACTATCACCTGGGTCAGGTCGTGCGGGCGCAAAACGACTGGTACATCCTCGACTTCGAAGGCGAGCCGGCGAAGACGCTGGAGGAGCGCCGCGCCAAGTCCAGCCCACTGCGCGACGTGGCGGGCATGCTGCGCTCCTTCAATTATGCCGCCTGGGCGGCGCTGTTCCGTCTGGACAGCGCCGGCGAGGGCGCCAACAGCGGTGACAGCCCGGCGCTGGCCGCCGCCCGCGACTGGGAGCGCCGCAGCATCGACTCCTTCCTCGACGGCTACCGCACGGCCATCGAGGGCTGCCCGGTCTGGCCGGCGGGGAATGGGACCGGCGACGAGGCTGCGCGCGGCCTGCTGACCCTGTTCCTGCTGGAAAAGGCCTTCTACGAGATCGGCTACGAGGCGGCGAACCGGCCCAGCTGGATCGGCATCCCGGTCAAGGGCGTGCTGGGTCTGCTCGACGATGCGAGCGAGGCGGGCGCGAAGGAATAGCCGGACAGATCCGTGGCGGCCATGGTGTGACGAAACCGCCGCGGGTATGTTCACGTCCGGAGNACCACCGCAGGTGGGGGAGGGTTGGGGAGGGGGCCATCCGCTGCACCGTTCCGGCTGGACGGCGAGAGATCGACAGTCCATGAAGACGATAGGGCCTCCACGAAGAAGGGCACTTGGCCAATGGCGAGCGACATGACGACGGACACCCGCAAGGACCAGGCGCAGACCGGCGTCTCCGAAAGCCGGACCCCTGAACAGCGCCCCGCCGATCGCCGGGCCGAGGCCCTGCGCGCGGCGGCGGATGCCATCGCGCGGGCCGACCATGGCGATCCCTTCGCCGTGCTGGGCATGCAGCAGGAGGCGCCCGGCCGCCCGGTGGAGGTCCGCGCCTTCGTCCCCGGCGCCGAGAGGCTCTGGGTGATCGACAGCGCGACCGGCGAGCCGGCTGGCGAGGCCGAGCGCATCCACCCGGACGGCTTCTACCTCGCGGTGCTGCCCGACCGGACGGAGCGCTTCCGCTATCGCCTGCGTGCCCAGTATCCGCTGGCGACCCAGGAGTTCGAGGACGCCTACCGCTTCGGCAACATGCTGGGCGAGCTGGACGTCCATCTGTTGGGCGAGGGCACCCACCTGCGCAATTACGAGAAGCTGGGCGCCCACCCGCGCGAGGTCGACGGCGTCGCCGGCGTCTCCTTCGCCGTCTGGGCTCCGAGCGCCCGCAGCGTCAGCGTGGTCGGCGACTTCAACAACTGGGACGGCCGCCGTCTGCCGATGCGCCGCCGCGTCGAGGTCGGCGTCTGGGAGATCTTCGTTCCCGGCGCCCATGCCGGACAGCGCTACAAGTTCGAGATCCGCGGGCCAAACGGCAATCTGCTTCCGGCAAAGGCCGACCCCTACGCCTTCCAGGCGGAGATGCGCCCGGCCACCGCCTCGGTCATCCACGGCCTGCCGTCCTACGAATGGCGGGACCAGGAGTGGCAGAGCCGCAAGGTCGCCACCTCCGACCGCACCGCGCCGATCTCCATCTACGAGGTGCATCTGGGCTCCTGGGCGCGGGTGCCGGAGGAGGACAACCGCTTCCTGACCTATCAGGAACTGGCGGAGCGGCTGATTCCCTACGCCAAGGACATGGGCTTCACCCATATCGAGCTGCTGCCGATCACCGAGCATCCGTTCGACGGGTCCTGGGGCTACCAGCCCATCGGCCTCTATGCGCCGACCGCCCGGCACGGCTCGCCGGAGGACTTCAAGGACTTCGTCAACGCCTGCCACCGCGCCGGGCTGGGTGTGCTGCTGGACTGGGTGCCCGGCCATTTCCCGACCGACCCGCATGGGCTGGGCGATTTCGACGGCACGCATCTCTATGAGCATGCCGACCCGCGCCAGGGCTTCCACCAGGACTGGAACACCCTGATCTATAATTTCGGCCGGACGGAGGTGCAGAATTTCCTGCTGGGCAACGCCCTGTTCTGGCTCGACCAGTATAAACTGGACGGTCTGCGCGTCGATGCCGTCGCCTCCATGCTCTATCTCGACTACAGCCGCAAGGAAGGGGAGTGGGTTCCCAACAGGTTCGGCGGTCGCGAGAACTTGGAATCCATCGCCTTCCTGAAGCGCATGAACGAGCTGGTCTATGGCCAGCAGCCGGGCGCGATGACGGTGGCGGAGGAATCCACCTCCTGGCCGATGGTGTCGAAACCCACATATCTCGGCGGTCTCGGCTTCGGCTACAAATGGAACATGGGGTGGATGCACGACACGCTCCATTACATGCAGAACGACCCGATCCATCGCCGCTACCATCATCACCAGATGACCTTCGGGTTGATCTATCAGTTCTCCGAGAACTTCGTGCTGCCGCTCAGCCATGACGAGGTGGTCCACGGCAAGGGCTCGCTGATCAACAAGATGCCGGGCGACGACTGGCAGAAGTTCGCCAACCTGCGCGCCTATTACGGCTTCATGTTCGCCCATCCCGGCAAGAAGCTGCTGTTCATGGGCGGCGAGTTCGCCCAGTGGAACGAGTGGAGCGAGGCGCGGAGCTTGGATTGGCACCTGCTGGACCAGCCGATGCACCGCGGCATGCGCGACCTCGTTCGCGACCTGAACGGCGTCTATCGCGAGCTGGAGCCGCTGCACAAGACCGACTGCGACCCGTCCGGCTTCGAATGGATCGAGTCGAACGACAACGAGAATTCGGTCTTCACCTTCCTGCGCAAGGCCGACGAGTCCGGGCATATCGTCATCGCGGTGTGCAACTTCACGCCGGTGCCGCGCCAGGGCTACCGGGTCGGCGTGCCGCTGCCCGGCCGCTATGTCGAGCGGATCAACACCGACGACGCGAAGTACGGCGGCAGCGGCGTCGGCAATCCCGGCGGCGGCGTCCATGCCGAGGAGATTCCCTGGCATGGCCGCACCCACTCGCTCGACCTGACCATCCCGCCGCTGTCGACGCTGATCCTGGAACGGAAGGCGGAGTAGCGCCGCCCGTCAACCCGCACCCCTCCAACCCGACCCCCATCCCTTCTCCCCCCTGGGGAGAAGGTTAGGATGAGGGGGTGCCGAAGGCACGTCTGCGCCAGGGGACTGCAAAGGGGCAGTATCCCCTTGGCAGCGCGCTTTGCGCGCGGGCCCCTCTCACCCTACCCGCCATCGGCGGATCGAAGGTCCGCCTGTCGCGTCAGCGCAAACTTCGTTTGTGCGAGAGCAGAGGAGAGGGCAATCCGCTGCGACCGCTGCGACCGCTGCCCGACCTCGCGGCCCTGGTCCTTTTACCAACCTCCCTTGACGCCGCCGGGGGGAGGCTTTCTTATTGGATCCCTTATGTCTTTTCGGAGATCCGGTGAGGCGTGCGCTGGCTGATGGTCGACAGGAACCCCGTTCCCTCCCTTGATGACGCGATGCGGACCCGGCGGGAAAACCGCAAGGTGCGGAGCTGCCGAGGGTGTGGAACAATGGAACAGGCCCCGAAAACTGTTTCATCCTGTTCCAAACGTCCCATCCGCCGACCCTCCGACCGGCGACCCGCCGCATCGGTGGCCCTGACGATCGCCTCCAAGACATCCACCACACAGGCCGCCCGCTGATGCCCCCCACCTCCACCCGCACCCCGGTCTGGCCCGGCAAGCCCCATCCGCTCGGCGCCACCTGGGACGGGTTCGGCGTCAATTTCGCGATCTTCTCCGCCAACGCCGAACGGGTGGAACTCTGCCTGTTCGACAAGACCGGCCAGCGCGAGGTCGAGCGGGTCACGCTGCCCGAACACACCGACGAGGTCTGGCACGGCTATCTGCCCGATGCGCGCCCCGGCCTGCTCTACGGCTACCGCGTCCATGGGCCGTACGAGCCGGAGGAGGGGCACCGCTTCAACCCGAACAAACTTCTGCTCGATCCCTATGCCAAGGCGCTGTTCGGCGGCTTCAAATGGTCGGACGCCCATTACGGATATCGGGTCGGCTCGACCAAGGAGGACTTATCCTTCGACCGGCGCGACAATGCCCGCGGCATGCCGAAATGCCGGGTGGTGGATGGCGCCTTCACCTGGGGGCATGACCGCCACCGCCGGGTGCCCTGGACCGACACGGTGCTGTACGAGACCCATGTCCGCGGCTTCACCATGCGCCACCCGGACGTACCGGCCCATCTGCGCGGCACCTTCGCCGGCATGTCGACCCAGAGCGTCATCGAGTATCTGCGGGCGCTCGGCATCACCTCGGTGGAATTCCTGCCGGTCCAGGCCATCGCCGACGAGCAGCATCTCGTCACCCGCGGCATGACCAACTACTGGGGCTACAACACCATCGGCTTCTTCGCGCCGGAGCCGCGCTACATGACCACCGGCGTCCTGTCTGAGTTCAAGACGATGGTCGCCCGCCTGCACGAGGCGGGGATCGAGGTCATCCTCGACGTCGTCTACAACCACACGGCCGAAGGCAACCATCTGGGGCCGACCCTGTCCTTCAAGGGCATCGACAATCTCAGCTATTACCGGCTGATGCCGGACAGCCCGCGCCACTACATCAACGACACCGGCACCGGCAACACATTGAATCTCAGCCACCCGCGCGTGGTCCAGATGGTGATGGACAGCCTGCGCTACTGGGTGACGGAGATGCATGTCGACGGTTTCCGCTTCGATCTCGCCACCGTGCTGGCGCGGGAGCCCTACGGCTACGATCCCGGTTCCGGCTTCCTCGACGCCGTGCGGCAGGACCCGGTGCTGGCCGACGTCAAGCTGATCGCCGAGCCGTGGGATGTCGGTCCCGGCGGCTATCAGGTCGGCAACTTCCCGCCGGGCTGGGCGGAATGGAACGACCGCTACCGCGACACCGTGCGGCGCTACTGGCGCGGCGACGACGGCATGCTGCCGGAACTGGCCGGCCGCATCGCCGGCTCCGCCGACCTGTTCGAGAAGCGCGGGCGCCGGCCCTGGGCCAGCGTGAACTTCATCACCGCCCATGACGGCTTCACCCTGCACGACCTCGTGGCCTTCAACGACAAGCACAACTGGGCGAACGGCGAGGAGAACCGCGACGGCCATTCCGCCAACTGCTCCTGGAACCATGGGGTGGAGGGCGAGACCGCCGACGCCGGTATAGAGGAGCTGCGGGCGCGGCAGAAGCGCAACCTGCTGGCCACGCTGATGCTGTCGCAGGGCACGCCGATGATGTTGGCGGGCGACGAGCTGGACCACAGCCAGCAGGGAAACAACAACGCCTATTGCCAGGACAACGACATCACCTGGCTGGACTGGGCGAAGCGGGACGGGGCGCTGGTATCCTTCGTCCGCCGGCTGATCGCGCTCAGGCGCGCCCACCCGGTCCTGCGGCGCCCCACCTTCCTGCATGGGCGCGAGACCGCGGCCAACGGGCTGAAGGATATCGTCTGGTACAATGCCCAAGGCGTGGAGAAGACCGCCGAGCATTGGCGCAACACCCAGGCGCGCTGCATCGTCCTGCTGCTGAACGGCCGCGCCGGCACCCATACCGGGCCGGACGGGCAGCCGCTGCCCGACGGCGTGCTGCTGATCGTGCTGAACGCCCATGCCGACATCCTGACCGTGACCCTGCCCGACGTGCCTGGCGGCCGGGGCTGGCGCTGCGTGCTCGACACCCGCGTCGCCGACGGGGCAGGGGACGAGCGGATGCATCTGGCCGGCCGGTCGGTGCTGGTCGACGGGCGGACGGTGCTGGTCTTCACCTTGGTGGAACAGGCGGGGATGTGATGGGTGGGGCTGCGGTGGCATGGCATGCACCGGGGCCTGCGATCCTTTGCCCACTGGTCTTTTCCCCGGTGAAGATGCTACCGCGACGGGCGGAGGCGATGCGTGTTAACCTGCTGGACGTGTTGCCGTCACGATCTCAGCGGAGCTTCAGGTAGGGCGATGCCGGATTACGATTTCTCGCAGGTCGACGCGGCGGTCATCGACAGCCAGCTCAACACCGGGCGCGTGTTCCGCGACGTGCTGATCCGCCTTGGCTTCCGCCGGGTGGAGCTGTTCGATTCCGTGAAGGCCGCCGCCGGACTGTTGACCGCGGCCATGCCGGATCTGGTGCTGGTCGATGCTGACGGCGAGGATTCGGAGACCTTCCGTTTCATCCGGTCCCTTCGCAACGAACCCGCCGTGCCAAATCCCTTCGCCTGCTTGATCGTCACAACCTGGGCGCCGACCCCGGCATTGCTGACCCGCGTCACCAATGCCGGGGGCGACGACCTGCTGATGAAGCCGGTATCGCCCAAGCAGGTGCGCGACCGGATCGTCAGCCTCATCGAGGCGCGCAAAGGCTTCGTCGTCACCGCCGACTATACCGGGCCAGACCGCCGCAAATCTCCGCGCGAAGGCGCCCAGGTTCCGGTTCTGGATGCCCCCAACACGCTCCGCCTGAAGGCTGTCGGCCAATGGACCCAGTCCGGCACCCGCATGCTGCTGAATGAGGCGATTGCGACCGTCACCACCCAGAAGCGGCTGCGCGCCAGCATCCAGGTCGCGTTCCTGGTGGAATTCGCCCTGCAGGGGCTCGCGCGGCCGGCGCCGGACCGCATGGCCATCGACCATGTCGGCCGCATCGGCGGCTTCCTGGACGACCTGCTGCGCCGGCTGGGCGAGGACGGTGACCATGCCCCGGTGGAGGCGGTGGCCCGCGCCGTCAAGACGCTGGCCGACAAGGTCCGCGCCGCCGCGGAGACCGGACCGGTCCCCGTCGACGACCGGGAGCAGTTGCAGGCCCTGTCGCGTGCCCTGATGCAGGCCGTCGATCCCGACCGCCCGCTGGAATCGATGACGCGCGAGGTGTCCGCCGCCGTCACCGGCTACCGCAACCGGCTGGAGCAGATCGCCCAGGCCAAGGCAGCGGCCGCGTTGCCGGCGGTTCCGGCCGAGGACGCCTCCATCTCCTCCGCAGCCCCTCCGCCCGGTGCCGGAGGGCAGGCGGCATCCGCCCTTCCGGCGGGGTGAAGGGGGAGTGCCGATGGCATAGGCCGCCGGTCTGCATTGACGCGACGCGCCCTTGCGTCCCAATCCCTTAGCCCCAACACCCTTTCCGTACAACCCGCGGGGACCCTGCATGAGTGATCTCGACCGGCTGGCCGATCTGCTTGGGGTAGAACCCCTCTACCATGACATCTGGGGCAACCGTCGCGAGACCTCCGCTGCCACCAAGCGGGCGCTGGTCGCCGCCATGGGGCTGCCGGCGGCCACGGACGAGGAGGTCGCCGCCAGCCTGCGCACGGTGGAGCGGCGATCCTGGAGCCGCCCGCTGCCGCCGGTTCTGGTCACCGGGGAAGGGCAGGGCATCGGGTTGGGCGTCGCCCTGCCGGCCGGGCTGGACGATGCCACGCTGGTGTGGGAACTGACGCCGGAGGAAGGGGGCCCCCAGGGGGGGAGCGTCGTGGTCCGCGACCTGCCGGTGGAGGAGCGTGCCATGCTGGACGGCACCGCCTATGAGCGCCGCGCGCTTGGGGGGCTGCTGCCGGTGTCGCTGCCCATCGGCTATCACCGGCTGGCGCTGCACGTCCAGGTTCCCGGCGGCGCGGGGCCATCCGGGGCCACCACCCTGATCGTGGCGCCGGACCGCTGCGTGACGGTGGAGGAGATGGTGCCGGCAGGCCGCTGCTGGGGTATCGGGCTCCAGGTCTATTCGCTGCGCTCCGAGCGTGACTGGGGCATGGGCGATTTCGGCGATCTTTCCGGATTCGCCGAGGTCGCCGGCCGGTTGGGCGCCGGGCTGGTCGGCCTGAACCCTCTGCATGCCCTGTTTCCGGCCGACCCGAACCACATCGGCCCCTATTCGCCGTCCAGCCGCCAGTTCCTCAACATCCTCTACATCGACCCGGCCTCCGTTCCCGAGCTGATGGATGCTGACGATCTGCGTGCACGGATCGCGGACCCCGCCTTCCAGTCCGCGCTGGCTGCGGCGCGGCAGGTGGCGCTTGTCGATTACCCGGCGGTATCTGCGCTGAAGCTGCCGGTGTTGGAAGAACTGCACGCCCGCTTCCGCAGTCTGCCCGACGGCCACCCGCGCAAAGCCGCCTACGCCCGCTTCCGGCAGGAGATGGGGGCGGCCTTGGACCGCCATGCCTTGTTCGACGCCCTGCACGAGCATTTCTTCCGCAAGGATCCATCGCTGTGGATGTGGCGCAACTGGTCCGCGGCCTTCCAGGATCCGGGGAGCGCCGAGGTCGCCGCCTTCGCTGCAGACCATGCCGACCGCATCGATTTCTTCGCCTGGGCGCAGTTCGAGGTCGACCGCCAGCTGGGGGAGGCGGCGGCGCGCGGCCGTTCCGCCGGGCTTGCCATGGGCTTCTACCGTGACCTCGCCGTGGCCGCCCATCCTGGCGGTGGTTCCGCCTGGGCCGAGCCGTCGATGCTGGTGCAGGGCGCCAATGTCGGCGCACCGCCTGACCAGTTCAACCTGAAGGGCCAGAACTGGGGCTTGGCGCCGCTGTCGCCGCTGGGCCTGCGCGAGGCCGCCTACCGCCCCTTCGTCGAACTCTTGCGGGCCAACATGCGCCATGCCGCGGCCTTGCGCATCGACCATGTGATGGCGTTGCAGCACCTGTTCTGGATTCCGGAGGACGGCAGCGACGGCGCTTATGTTGCCTATCCCTTCAACGACCTTCTGCGCATCGTGGCGCTGGAGAGCCGCCGCAACCGCTGCGTCGTGATCGGCGAGGATCTTGGCACCGTTCCGGAGGGCTTCCGGCCGGCATTGGAGCGGGCCGGGATCCTCAGCTACCGCGTGCTCTATTTCGAACGCACTGCCGACGGTGGCTTCAAGCCTCCCGGCGATTATCCCGCCGGTTCCATGGCGACGGTCAGCACGCATGATCTGGCACCCTTCAAGGGCTTTTGGACCGGTCGCGATCTCGACTGGCGTCAGCGTCTCAGCCTCTACCCCGACGATGCCAGCCGGGACAAGGACCGCTGGGACCGTGGCGTCGACCGCTGGCGCCTGTTGCAAGCCCTGTCCCGCGAGGGGCTGCGGCCGGACAGCTATCCGACCGAGGACGGCGACCAGCCCTTCCGCATCGAACTGTCCGCCGCTGTCCATGCCTATCTGGCGCGTACCCCGTCCCGCATCGTGATGGTGCAGATCGAGGACGCGCTGATGGACGACGAGCAGCCCAATCTTCCCGGTACTGTCGACCAACATCCGAACTGGCGTCGCCGCCTTCTCGCCAAGCTGGAGGAGTTGGAGGCCAACGACGATCTTCGCCGGATCATCGCGCCCATGGCGGGATCCGTCTGCAGTGAGTGAAAGGCACCGCTGGCCCGGGTTCGTACCTGGCCAGCGGCCTGCACCGGAAAAAAATGCACAGGTAGCGAAAAAAGCTCTTCACAGCCCGGCATGTGGTCGCTATAAACCCGCCCACACCACGGGGCACGGCGAACAAGCCGCTCCGGTGACGGTCTGGGGGATCGTCTAGCGGTAGGACAGCGGACTCTGACTCCGCCAGCCTAGGTTCGAATCCTAGTCCCCCAACCAACCTTTCCCTAAGCAATTCAATAGCTTACCAGATTTCGGCCCGCACGGGCGGGAAATCGAGCACGTAGCCGGTGACGGTGGCCGGCGACGGTTTACCGCCTTGGGCACTGCCGCTGTGGACATGACGAAAGGTTGTGTGTCCATGGCTGCGAACGCCAAGAACCGCTTTCTTCGCGCCCTCGGTGGGCGGTATGATTTCGTCCGTCGCATCCCTTCTGATCTTCGGCCCCGGTTCGGTGGCCGCGCCTACATCGTCCGATCCGTCGGCGCGGTGCCCTATACCTAGGGTCCGGACCCATAAAGAGCCTTTCCGCCAGGGGGCCGTTGTGATTCAACGCCCTGGAAAGGGGCTATGCGATGAGCGATGGTCAGTTCTGGTTGACGGTGGAGCAGTTCGGACGGCTTGAGCCGCACCTTCCGCGCGACACCCGCGGCAAGCCGCGCGTGGATGATCGCCGTGTGATCAGCGGAATCGTCCATGTGCTGAAGTCGGGTGGGCGCTGGGCGGATACTCCAGCGGTCTACGGCCCCCGCAAGACGCTCTACAACCGCTTCGTCCGCTGGGCGGCCAAGGGCGTGTGGGAAGACATCTTCCATGCGTTGGCAGCGGCAGGTGGCGCACCGGCCCAGGTGATGATCGACTCCACGGCGGTCCGCGCCCATCGTTCGGCGAGCGGCGGGAAAGGGGGGAGCGCGCTCAGGCCATCGGACGGTCCCGAGGTGGGAGAACCACCAAAATCCACGCCCTGAGCGATCCGCGCGGTCGGCCGCTCGCCTTCCTGTTGACCGGCGGTCAGGTTGCCGACTGCACCGCCGCCGATCGTCTGCTCGACCGGATGCCCGCCACCGATCTCCTGCACGGCGACAAGGGCTACGACAGTGCCGCTGTTCGCCGGAAGATCGAAGAGGCGGGAGCCGCGCCCAACATCCCGCCACGCGCCAACAAGCGCTGGAAAAACTGCTTCTCTCCCTACCTCTACCGGAACCTCAACGTCATCGAGCGCATGTTCGGACGCCTCAAGGACTTCCGGCGCATCGCCACCCGTTACGACCGCTCCGCAACCAACTTCATGGCCGCCGTCCACATCGTGGCGACCGTCGCATACTGGTTATGAGTCCGGACCCTAGATGGTGGTGTGGTCGACCGTGACGCCGCGCTCGGCCATCATCTGCTCGAGGTCACGGTAGCTGATCCCGTACCGGCAGTACCAGCGCACCGCCCACAGCACGATCTCCCCCTCGAAATGGCGACCCTTGAAGTCCGACACGGTTTGGCTCCCTCCAACGTCCAGCCGTTCCGACGCGTGCTGGCCAACTTTGCAACAGAGCCTGAATCATCATGGCACCCATTGGTTGACTGCCATTTTCCGATTTATCGAAGTTGGAGTGTAGTGTCTACATATATATCGTTATGATCTTGTGGAATGTTTTCCGGATTTCAAAGGAATTGCACGGTGCGCTGTTGTTTTTTCTTAAAATTGTGTTTTTACGAATTTTCCGATGGAAATGCGGGGTTTCTCCCATCGGAACCGGCACGCGAGCTTGGGAAAAGGGTTTATAATTGATAATAATTATTAATCGCAATATTATGCGCAATGAACATGATTGAGACATCTGGTCCCTTGGATGGGTGTCTTTGGATGTGGGGAAGGGCTTTATGGTTGAGAAAGCGCTCGAAATTGGCAAGACGATCCGTCCAGCGGTGTCCATCGGCGGCAGTGTCGCATCCTTCTATGACGGCACGGTCTCGCTGACATGCGGCCACATCTGCGCTCAATCCACCGCTTGGGAAACGGAACCTCTCACCAAAGGGTTGAAGCTGGTCGTCGTCGACAACAGCGAACTGCTGTGCAAGCTGCCCAACTGTGAAAAAACCAGGATCGTCGGCCCCTGCATCTGCGCGATATGGAACGAGAGCGACTGCGAGGGGATGCAGTCCTTTCCAACCGGAAGCCGGATGCAGTTCACCGCGATCAGCCTGTCGGCGTCGGCCGTCAAGGATCGCCTTCCCACAGCGTTCGAACGGTTGAGCGATGCGTCGAAGGGCGCATCCGGCCCCAGCCTTGCCGTGACCAGTGCATCGGCAGCCGTAAGGGCGCTTTGCGCGCAGGTCAGCGCCTGCCCCCTTCGCGGACTGTCGCGCACACTTTATCTGTCCGGAAAGGCGCTGGAGATCGCCGCGCATGCCCTGGACAGTTTGCAGGCCGCCCCATCGAATACCGATGACCTGCATCTTTCGACCGCGGACATCGATAAGCTCCGGCATGCGCGCGACATCCTGACGGCACGCATGCGCCAGCCACCTTCGCTGGCCGAGCTGGGGCAAAGTGTCGGCCTCAATCCCCGCAAGCTGACGGTCGGTTTCCGCCGCGTCTTCGGCGACAGCGTCTTCGGCTACCTGCAATCGGCAAAGCTCGATGCCGCCTATCGCCTGCTTGTTGAGGGGGAGATGAGCGTCTCCTGCGCCGCCTACTCCGTCGGCTACAGCCCCGCGCATTTCTCCGTCGCCTTCCGGAAGAAGTTCGGCGTTTCGCCGAAGCAGGTGTGTCTCTGAAGGCATGTCCCAACGCCGCCCGTGAATGAGGGGCGGGGAATCCCGTAAGGCCCACGCCTTGCCCGGACAGGACCATCAGCGCTCCGATCCGGGCGAGTCCGTTTCCGGGTGGCCCTTCGGTGCGGTTCGCCATCGGGCGTCCGCGCGCCGTGCTCCCGAACCCATGCGCCGCTATCGAAAGAAAAAGTACGGCGATCGAAAGGCGGCGATGTTGCCCGAAGGCGCCGGGAAGGCTTTCCATATGGCAACTGATTTTCATTCGCAAGTTGGGGAGAGGCAGTTTGCCCAGAAGCAGGCGCAAGCATCGTCTGGAGGCCCATGTCGCCGGTTCGGTCGCGATCCTTATGATCGCGGCGATCCCGTCGGCTGTTTCGGCGCAGACGGAAACGCGGAATGATCAATCGTCAACCCGGCAAAGCGGCGACGATGCGACTTCGCTTCCAACGATTTCGGTTTCTGGCGAACAGCCCGATGGGGCCGTCACGGGCTATGTGGCGAACCGGAGCAGTACGGCCAGCAAGACCGGGGCTTCCATTCTCGAAACGCCGCAATCCGTCAGCGTCATCGGACGCGAGGAACTGTCCGACCGCGCCGTTCAGTCGACGACCCAGGCGCTCGGTTATGTGCCGGGCGTCTTCGCTTCGACCGCGGCGGTGTCCCAACGCTACGACAGCTTCACGATCCGCGGCTTCGATGCGACGTTGAGCGGCATCCTCCTGGACGGCCTGAGGTCGACGACGGCGCAATCCTATGTGCGCTACGAGCCGTACGGCATGGAGCGCATCGAGGTTCTGAACGGTCCCAACGGCTTCCTGTACGGAGCGGGGTCGCCGGGCGGCGTGGTCAACATGATCAACAAGCGCCCCACGGAAGAGACGCTGCGCGAAGTCGGCATCCAGTACGGCAGCGACAACCGCCTGCAGGGACAGTTCGATTTCTCCGGTGCGGCAACCGACGACAAGACGCTGCTCTACAGGATCGTCGGCGTCGGCCGGAAGGCCGACACGCAATTCGATCACGTCCCCGACAATACGGGCTACATCGCCCCGTCCTTCACCTGGCGGCCCGATGCCGACACCACGTTGACGGTCCTCGGCTCCTACAGCCGCAACGAATTCGGACCGCCGCGCCCGATGGTGCCGATCAACGGCACGCTGCTGGCCAACCGCAACGGAAAGATTCCCTGGAACACCTATCTCGATGGCAAGGATCTGGACAATCACATGATCCAGGCCAGCATCGGCTACATCCTCGACCATCGGATCAATGGCGTCTGGTCGCTTCATTCCGGCAGCCGCTACAGCTACACCGATCTCTACACCCAGACGCTGTCCGGCCTGAGCCTCGCCGCCGACATGCGCACGCTCAATCGCGCCGCCTACGAATTCGACATCAAAGGCAACATCTTCTCGACCGACAATTACGCCAAGGCCGACTGGCAGGCGGGGCCTGTCCGCGCCACGTCGGTCTTCGGCCTTTCCTGGCGCAGGACGGGCGAGGACTATTATCTGAACGCCGGCCGTGCCGCCGGCATCGATATCTACAATCCGACCTACAGCGCGGCCCTCGGCACGCTGTCGCCCTTCACAAAGACCTATCAGAGCGCCGATGAGATCGGTCTCTACAGCGCGCACAGCCTGACCTTCGCCGACCGCGTCGTGCTCGACCTCGCCGGGCGGCAGGACTGGGCTTCGGTCGATACCAAGAACAAGCTCAATGGCACCAGCACGTCGCAGAAGGATCAGGACTTCACCTATCGCGTCGGCCTGAGCTACCTCACCGACATCGGTGTCGCCCCCTATGTCAGCTACGCCACCTCCTTCAGCCCGATCCTCGGCACCGATTTCTACGGCGAAGCCTACAAGCCGACCACCGGCAAGCAGGTCGAGGCCGGCGTGAAGGTCCAGCCGACGGGGTGGGACGCCCTGTTCACGGCGGCCTGGTTCCATCTGGTGCAGACCAATGTGCGGACGACGGATCCCAACAATTCGCTGAACTCGATCCAGACCGGCGAAGTGACCTCCAAGGGGGCCGAACTGTCGGCGGTCGCCAACCTCACCGCGTCCATGAAGCTGCGGGCGAGCTACACCTACATCGACAGCGAGACCACCAGCACGACGGTCGCCGCCGCGCGCGGCAAGGCGCCGACCGGGCAGCCCAAGCATATGGCCTCTCTCTGGGGCGACTATACGATCCAGGACGGGCCGCTGGCCGGGTTTGGGTTCGGCTCCGGTCTGCGCTATGTCGGATCGACCTATGCCGATACCGCCAACACCATCAAGGTTCCGGAATTCACGCTTGTCGATGCCGCTGTCCATTACGACCTGGGCGCGCTGAAGCCGGCGCTGAAGGGGGCGAAACTCGCCGTCAACGCCACCAATCTGTTCGACAAGCACTATTACTCGACCTGCTCCGCGACGTCCTGCAATCAGGGATACGGGCGATCGGTTCTGACCACTCTCAGCTACCGCTGGTAAGGACGCCAACGATGCCGACTTTCTCCCATTTTCCCGGCGGAGCGGATGCGGTTCGCCGGATCGCGCGCCGGGCACTCCTCCTGCTGGCTCTCCTGGCGGTCTGGCTGCCTGGCGCCGGCAGTGAGCAGGCGCTGGCCGCCGGCCAGTCCGGAATCGTCGTGACGGACATGCTCGGCCGCAAGGTCACGCTGCCGTCGCCAGCCAAAAGGATCGTCCTTCCGGAAGGGCGGCATGTCCTGACCCTCGGTCTCCTCGACAAGGATCCCCTGTCCTTCGTCGTCGCCTGGGGCAACGATTTCAAGCGCTATTCCCCCGCAACGTTCGAGGTGCTGCGCACGCGCTTCCCCAAGGCGGACAGCATACCCGACGTCGGCGGCACGACGGCCGGTTCCTTCTCGATGGAGGCGACCATCGCCGCCAGGCCCGATCTCGTGATCTTCACGCTTTACGGCCCGCCGCCGGATGGGCTCGACAGGCTCGATGCCGCCGGAATTCCCTATGTCTTCGTCGATTTCTTCCAGAAGCCGCTGACCAACATCGTTCCGAGCATGCGGATGCTGGGCGCGCTGCTCGACCGCGAACGGGAAGCGGAAAGTTTCATCGCCTATTATGAGAGCCACATGGCCGCCGTCGCCGCGCGTCTGGCGAAGACCGGCGGACCGAAACAGGTGTTCTTTCATCTGAATCCCGATGGCAAGGATTGCTGCTACACCTCCGGTCCCGGCAACATGAGCGACTTCATCGCCGCCGCGGGTGGTCATAACATCGGCGCCGACATCGTTCCGGGCGCCATCGGCAAGATCAGTCTCGAATATCTGCTGACGCACGCCCCGGACTTCTATCTGGCCGGCGGCGGCTCCGCCGTGGCGCTCAACGGCTTGAAGGTCGGTCCCGGCGTGACTCCCGATGCCGCGCGTCAGACGATGGCGACCATTCTGAAGGCTCCGGGCATCGCCAAGCTGGCGGCGGTCGAGAACGGTCGCGCTGGCGGGGTCTGGCTGTTCTTCTTCGACACGCCCCTGTTCTTCGTCGGCGTCGAGAAGATCGCGGCGATGCTGCACCCGGCCGCCTTCGCCGATCTCGACCCCGACAGGACGATGGCCGAGATCAACCGGACCCTGCTGGCCTTCCCGCTGGAAGGCACCTTCTGGGTCGATGCGAAGAGTGCCGCCAGATGAGCGGACTCGGAGCCGGCGAAGCGATATCGAGGGCCGGGATCGCCGCCCAGTATTCGGACGGCATGAAACGGCGGTCGGTCCGCATCGCCGTTCTGGCGGTTCTGATGCTTGCCGGCCTGTTGGCGGACCTGATGACGGGTCCGGCCGGTCTGTCCCTGCGGGATATCCTGGACGGATTGTTCGGTGCCGGCGGAGACCAGGGGCTGCCCGCGGTCATCATGTGGCAGATCCGTCTGCCGGCGGCGGTGCTGGCGGTGCTGGTCGGTGCCTGCCTGGCGCTGGCCGGCGCGGAAATGCAGACGATCCTGCACAACCCGTTGGCCAGCCCGTTCACGCTGGGCATTTCCTCTGCGGCCGCGTTCGGCGCCGCCCTGGCCATCGTGCTCGGCATCGCCGTTCCATTCGTGCCGCCGGTGCTGGCGGTGCCGGTCAACGCCTTTCTCTTCGCCATCGGATCGGTGATGCTGATCCAGGCCCTTGCGGCCATGGGACAGGGGGCGATGCCGCTGGTGCTGTTCGGGATCGTTCTGGTCTTCGGCTTCAACGCGCTGGTCGCCGTCATACAGTTCGTAGCGCCGGCGGACTCGCTGCAGCATCTGGTCTTCTGGACCATGGGAAGCCTGAACCGCGCCGACGGCACCTCCGTCTCCGTGCTGGCCCTGGTTCTCGCCGGCGCCATCCCGTTCTCGATGCGCGCGGCGTGGTCGCTGACCCTGCTGGCGCTGGGCGAGGAGCGGGCGCAGAGCCTCGGGGTCGATCCGCGATGGCTGCGGGTCGGCTGCCTGTTGCGGGCGAGCCTGCTGTCGGCGGTCGCGGTGGCCTTCGCCGGCACCATCGGCTTCGTGGGGCTGGTCGGTCCGCACATCGCGCGGCTGCTGGTCGGGGAGGATCATCGCTTCTTCCTGCCGGCGTCGATGCTCGCCGGCGCGGTGGTCATGTCGTTTTCGAGCATCGCCTCCAAGACACTCCTGCCCGGCGTGCTGCTGCCGATCGGAATCGTCACGTCCCTGGTGGGGCTGCCCTGCTTCGTCGCGCTGCTGCTGGGGGGACGGGGGCTGCGATGACCGACAATCCCGCGAAAGGACCTTTGGATGTGCAGGGGCTGACCGTCCGCTACGGCAGGACCGTCATTTTCAACGACGTCGACCTTCCCACGATCCAGCCGGGCGAGGTCAGCGTCTTCGCCGGTCCCAACGGCGCCGGCAAATCGACCCTGCTGCGCGCCCTTGCAGGCATGATCCGGGCGTCGGGAGAGATCCTCTATGACGGCCGCAACCTGCTGGACCTGACCGCGCGCAGGCGGGCGGAACTGGTCGGCTTCATGCCGCAATCCATCGCCGCAACCAATGGGCTGACGGTGCTCGACAGCGTCCTGGCCTCGTTGCGGCTGTTCTCGCCCGGCATCTCCGCCCAGCGCAGCCAGGACGCCGCCCTGTCGGCATTGGAGCGGATCGGCATCCTGCATCTGGCGATGCGGCCGCTGGGGCAGCTGTCGGGTGGTCAGCGGCAATTGGCCAGTCTTGCCCAGTCGCTGGTCCGCAAGCCGCAGATCCTGCTTCTGGACGAACCGACGAGCGCCCTCGATCTGCGCCATCAGGTCGAGGTGATGTCGGTGATGAAGTCCGTGGCGCGGGAAGGCCGCATCGTCATCGTGGTTCTGCACGATCTTTCCCTGGCGGCGAACTGGGCGGACCAGCTGATCTTCCTGCATGACGGGCGCGTCGCCGATGCCGGAACGCCGGCAGATGTGCTGACGTCCGACCTGTTGCGAAGCGTCTATCGCGTCAGCGCCCGCGTCGGCCGGGCGGCGGGCGGCGGGGCTTATCTCGCGGTGGACGGCTTGGCCTGATACCGCCGGTCATCGAGGATGGCCGCCGGTGTCCGCGCCGGACCGATGCGTCTGCAACCGGAAAGTCTCGTTGCGATCATTCTGAAGGGATGTCCCGAATGCCGGGGTTAGCATTGGCCGTCGGCGGCTCCGTCCGCCGGCGCATCGCGGTGAGCGTCGTCATCGGCCTTGCCGTCACCGCATGCTATGGTCTTCAGGGCGGACTTCTGGCGCTGCTGCTCGCGCATGCGGTCGGCGGCGCTCCCGACCCGCAAGTCATGGCCCCGCATGTCATGCCTTTGCTCCTGGCACTGGTCGCTGTCCTGCTGGCGCGTGCGCTGTTGCTGTGGGGAGCGGAGATCGCCGCCCAGGCGACGGCGCGCACGGTGAAGGAGACGCTGCGCGGCCGGCTGCTGCGGCACCTGTTCGATCTCGGTCCGGGCGTCACGCTTCGCCGGCGGACCGGCGAGCTTCAGGCGATCCTGGTCGGCGGCGTCGAGGCGCTGGAAACCTATCACAGCCGCTATCTGCCGGCTGTTTGGAACGCCGCTCTCGGATGCTGCGGCATTCTCGCCGCCATCGCCGCCGTCGATTGGCCTTCAGCCGCCCTGCTGTGCCTGTTCGTCGGCGGCTTTCCTGTACTCGACCGACTGTGGTTGCGGTGGCGGATGCCGCGGACCTCCGGAATCTTCGCGGCTCTGGGTGCGCTCGGCGCCTATCTGCTCGACAGCCTCCAGGGCATCGTCACGGTGAAGGCTTTCGGCGCCTCGGCACGACGGCGGGCGGTGCTGGCGGACCATGCGGCGGCGTTGCGGCGGGAATCGATGACCACCCTGGCGGTCACCCTGATGCGAACCGGCCTGACGGGCCTGGTCATGCTGTCGGGTATGGCGCTCGTTCTCTCGGCAGGCGCATGGCGTGTATCGTCCGGCACGCTCGATCCCTTCGCGATGCTGGTCACGCTTTTCCTGGCGCGGGAGGCGTTCCGGCCGCTCGAACGTCTGGAGCGCGAGTTCCACAGCGCCTGGGCGGTCGGCGGAGCCGTCGCCCCGATCATGGAATTCCTGGCGATGGAACCGCCGGTGCGCGAAGCGAACCGGCCGCTGCCGGCACCGCCCACCCACGACATCCGGTTCGAGGATGTCCGCTTCAGCTATGCGGGCGGGGGAGCGCCGTCGCTCGATGCCGTATCCTTCCATGTCGGGGCACGGGAACATGTCGCGCTGGTCGGACCCTCGGGAGCGGGCAAGTCCACCGTCGTCGCCCTGCTGCTGCGCCTCTTCGATCCGGACGCCGGTACGATCCGCATCGGCGGAACCGACATCCGCTCCTTGCCGCTGGAGACGCTGCGCTCGCTCATCAGCGTCGTTTCGCAGGATACGGTGCTGTTCGAGGGCACGGTCGCCGACAATCTCAAACTGGCGAAACCCGACGCGACGGATGAGGAGATCCGGGCCGCGGCCCAGGCCGCTCACATCGACAGCCTCATCGAAAGCCTGCCGCTCGGCTATGCGACCCGGATCGGGGAGCGGGGAGCGACGCTGTCCGGCGGTCAGCGTCAGCGCATCGCCATCGCACGCGCGCTTCTCAAGAACGCGCCGATCCTGATCCTGGACGAGGCCACCTCCAGCGTCGATCCCGCAAGCGAGCAGGCGATCCGGGAGGCGCTCGCCAGGAGTTCCGGCCGGCGCACCACCCTGGTCATCGCCCATCGGCTGTCAGCCGTCGCCGATGCGGACCGGATCCTCGTCTTCGACGGTGGCCGGCTGGTCGAAGACGGCGCGCGTCCCGATCTCGAACGGAGCGGCGGCGTCTATGCCCGGCTTGCCGCGCTTCAGGGAGAAGCCGCATGATTGCCGGGATCTGTTCCGGATCGGTGGCGAAACGGCGGGCCACCGGCATTCTCGGGCTGCTGCCGCTGCTGAAGGGCCGCCGCCGGCTGCTGGCCCTGACGATGCTGTCCGGTGTCCTCGCCCAGGGCGGCACGCTCGCCAGCATGGCCTGCGGCGCCTGGCTGGTCGGCCGGGCGGTGACGGAGGCCGCGCTGCCCGACCCCCTTCCCGGCTTTGGAGTTTCCGGCTTCTGGCTGTTCGGCTTCGTGGTCGTGGCCGCCGCAGGGGCGCGCTGGTGGCAGGCCTACATTTCGCACGCCCTGGCCTTCGCGCTGATCGAGACCTTGCAGATCGGCATTTATGACGGACTGGAAAGGGCGGCTCCGGATTCCGTTCTCGGGCGGCAGACGGGCGAACTCGCGGCCATCGCCACCAGCGACGCCGAGTTGATGGAGCATTTCTACGCCCATACTCTGGCGGACTATGTCGGCGCCCTCCTGGTGCCGCTCGCGGCCCTGGCCGGTCTCTGTGCGATCCACCCGGTCATGGCGGCGGCGCTGTTTCCCTTCCTCGTCCTGGTCGCCAGCGTCCCCTATTGGCTGGCCCGCCGCGCCGGGGAACAGGGCGCGCTGGCGTTGACCGAACTCGGCCGCCTCAATGCCCGGACGGTCGAGATCGTTCAGGGGTTGCGCGAGCTGACGATCTTCGGCCGGGGACGCGACGCCCTGGCCCGGCTGGCGCGGCACGCCGAGCTGCTGTCCGCCGCGCAACGTCGCTATGGATCGCGCGCCGGCCTGGAGTTGGCGATGATCGACGGGTTGACGACGCTCGCGGTGTTGACTGCCGCGCTTGCCGGAAGCGTTCTGGTCGCCGGAGGGGAGTTGGACCGGGCGCTGTTCCCGCTGGTCCTGGTTCTGGCGGGCGGCGCGTTCACCCCCATCGCCGAGGTGACGCAGACGGCGCGCAAGCTGGGCGAACTGCGTGCCGGGGCCGCCCGCGTGCTGGCCATCTTCCACCAGCCGGCGCGGATCGCCGATGATGGCCGCCAGCCCGTTCCGCAGGATGCGACGGTCCGTTTCGAGCATGTCGGCTTCGGGTATGGCAACGGGCGGGGCGACGTGCTGGACGGTTTCGATCTCAGCCTCTCACCCGGCGAGATGGTGGCGCTGGTCGGTCGCTCCGGGGCCGGCAAGAGCACGGCCGCCAATCTGCTGCTGCGTTTCTGGGACGTCGGATCGGGTCGGATCAGCATCGGAGGATGCGACATCCGGACCCTGCCGGTCGACGCTCTGCGCCGGCTCGTCGCCTATGTGCCGCAGGATGTCCACCTGTTCAATGAGACTGTCGCCGACAATCTGAGGCTCGGCGCCCCGGATGCGGCGATGGACGAGGTCGAGCGGGCGGTGCGGTTGGCGCAGGCCGCCGACGTCGTGGCCGGGCTTCCCGAGGGATACCGGACGATGTGTGGCGAGCGCGGCATGCGCCTTTCCGGGGGGCAGCGCCAACGTCTGGCGATTGCCCGAGCGCTGCTGACGCGGGCCCCGATCCTGCTGCTCGACGAAGCCTCCTCCAACCTTGATGCAGAGAACGAGCAGGCTCTTCACAAGGCGTTTGCCACCATAAAGCGGGATCATGCGGTACTGGTCATTGCCCACCGGCCGTCGACCATCCGGCAAGCCGACCGCATCATCGTCCTCGACGCCGGGCGGATCGTCGAGCAGGGGAGGCACGACGAGTTGCTGAGCCTTGGCGGACTGTATGCGGATCTCATGGCTTCCGCCCGCCACAGTCCCGTCGCGAAGCCGGACGGAGAGAATCGAACGGCGCCCCCGCCGGGGTTGCCATGACCGTCAAGGTCACGGTCGAGCAGCTCACCGTGATGCCGCGCGCCGCCAGCAGTTCCTCGACCATCCGCAGGCTGAGCGGAAAGCGCAAGTACAGCAACACCGCCGTTGCGATGATCTCGGCGGGATAGCGGTAGCCGGCGTAACGGGGATCAAGGCGCGTCGTCATGCCGTTCCATACCCCCCACGGTCCGCCTCGGCAACTGGGGGGGCAAAAAGTTGACAGCGCCACTGCTGGTGGCAATTGCTCCATAAGGCCGGATTTGTGCGCCAAAGTCGTCCCACATCACCGTGTCACCTCAGCCGCCGAGAGGGCAGGGCATCGGCTCCCCCACTCCGCATGCTTCCACAAGGAAGGGGCGCAGGTCGATCGATCGATCGAACAGCATGGCCAACCCAAGCTGGTGTGTCACTGCAATAACAAGACTGTCCGGCAGTGTGTCGCGAATCAGCCGGTACATCGCGATGGAGGACTCCTCGTCGAGCTGGCTGGTCGCTTCATCCATCACCACGGTTCCCGGACGGTGCAGCAACAATTGGGCGAAGCCCAATCGCTGACGCTCGCCGCCGGACAGCAGCGTGCTCCATTCGGCATGCCGGTCCAGTTCGGCGCTCAGGCGCGCCAGACCGACCCTGCCAAGCGCCCACGCTATCGCCCGGTCGTCGAACGGCCGTTCCGACGGATAGCTCACGACCGCGCGCAGGCTGTCGTTGGGCAGATAGGAGTGCTGCGGCAGGAACATCGCATCGGTTCCGACCGACAACGTTCCGCTCCGGCAGGGATGCAGACCGGCCATGACACGCAGCAGCGTGGACTTGCCGCAGCCGCTCGGTCCGTCGATCCGCACATGGGCGGGCGCCTCGAACCGGGCGGTGACGGCGGACAGCAATGGCCGTCCCGCCGGGGAAACGATGTCCACCCCGTCGATGCACAGGACAGGCCTTACCGCAAACGGCCGGTCTACAGTTCCGCCCCCGTCACCGGCTCCGGTGCCGTGCCCTGCTGAATGCGATGGGAGGCCCGTCCTTTCCAGGGCATCGTTCAACTGCTGCAGCCGGCGGACCACCGCAGCCCATTCCATGATCCGTCGATAATAGGTCAGCACCCAGCTGAAGCCATCGAGCACGCTGGAGAAGGCGTTCTGGGCCTGCATCATGTCGCCCAAGGTGATGGTTCGCTGCAGGTAGAGGGGCAGGATGGCGACAATCGGGATGAACCAGGCCACCCGCATCTGTGCGGCGGAAAAACACTCGATCCTGAACTCCCGGCCGATCAGGGCATGCCAGTTGCGGCGGATGTCGTCGAACCGGCATGACAGCCTGACCAGCTCCGCCGCCTCGCCGCGGTGGAACGCGATCTGCTCCGACCAGTTCCGCACACCCATCAGCGCAGCACGATAATCGGCCTCCCGCGCCTGCTGGTCGATCTTCAGCGCCAGGAGCCGGTGTCCGACAGCGTGCATGAGCAGGGTGGACACTGCCGAATAGACGACTGCTATCCAGACCAGATAGCCGTCGATCAGGAAGTCGGTGCCGGCGAGTGTGACCGTCTGCGTCCCGGATATCGACCAGAGGATGGCGACGAACGCGCCCAGCCTGGTCACGTTGACCAGAAAGGACCTGAAAAGCTCCAGCGTCAGTTCCGCCAGTAGGGCGATGTCCTCGGCGATCCGCTGGTCGGGATTGTCGGGCTCGTCGCCGAACCGCAGCCGGTAATGGGCATGGCCCCCGAGCCAGCGGCGTTGATGGTCGTCCGTCGCCCAGTCGCGCCAATCGAAGGCCAGCCGTTTCAGAAACCAGTTTCCTGCGGCGATGGCGACGACGGCCAGGGTGAGATACACGGCATAGGCGGCGGCAAGGCCCGGAATGGCGCCGGCATCGAAGGCCGCGAGTGCGTCGTAGAATTCCTTGTTCCAGGCATTGATGGCAACGCTGACCCGGACGAAGCCGAGCGAGCAGGCGACCGTTGCCGCCAGCAGGAGCCACGGTCGCGGGCGGGCCCGCCCGATCCAGAACGGGGCGGCCAGACGCAGAAAGGCACGGAACGTTTTCAAGGCGAGAATCTCCGGTCCCGCCCACGGCTTGCCGGGGCGGGGAGAGGGAGGAGGAGCGGCCGCGTCAGAACTTGTGGGTCAGGGTCAGCGCCGCGTTGCGGGGATCGCCGTAGAAGTTGTTCAGGCCCAGCGTCCTGGTTCTGTTGTTCTCGAAATACCGCTTGTCGAGGATGTTGTTCACGACAAGCTGCAGCATCGTCCGGTCGGTGACGTCGTATTTCAGGCTGGCATCCCAGACCGCATATCCGCCCTGTGCGATGTTGCTGATGCTTCGGGTGCCGCTTTGCATCTGGACCCCGCCGCCGACCGTCCAGCGTCCATCCTGGACGGGCAGCCGATAGGTGGAATGCAGGCGCAGCATGTGCAGGGGAGTATGAGGGCTGAAGGCGGTGCCGGCGCCGTAGGTCGCGGACTCGGTTTCGAGATATTTGCTGCGGTTGAAGGTGTAACCCAGGAACAGGTTCAGGTCGTCGGTGACCGCACCCGACAGTTCGACCTCGAAACCGCGGCTTCGGACCGCGCCCTCGGCGTAATAGGCCGCGGATGCCGTATCGTAGATTGCGCGGTTCTTCTGTTCGATCTGGAACAGGGCGAAGGTGGCGTTGATGCGGTCGCCGAGCAGGGTGGTCTTCACGCCGACCTCGTAATTCTCCCCCTCGACCGGAGGCAGGACGGAGCCGCGGGCATCGACGACGCTCTGAGGTTTGAAGATGTTGGAATAGCTGGCGTAGAGAGTCACCCCGGGCACCGCATCGTAGGTCACGCCCAGATAGGGGATGAACTTGGTGCGCTTCAGATCGCTCTTGTCCACCTCGCCGTCGGGCGATCCCAGATAGGTGACGTAATAGGTGGTGCCGCTGTAGTCGAACCGCGTCAATCGTCCGCCCGCGATCAGGCTGGTATCGTCGAGGATGTTGAACCGCGTGCCCAGATTGACGGCAGCTTCCGACAGCGAATAGTCGTAACGCACATCGTCGTAGATGTTGGAGTCCCAGTTCGGTTCGGCGATCTCGCCGCCGGTGAAGCTGTAGACGTTGTAGCTCGTGCTGTTGCGCAGGCGACGGTAGCGGGAATCGAAATCACCCCGCGTATAGGATGCCGCCGCGAACAGATCGTGGCGTCGCCCGAACAGGTCGTAGCGTCCGGTGAGCTTCGCTTCCACGCTCGACTGCCCGCCGTCATTGTCATAGCGCAGCATGTTGTTGACGCTGGCCAGCCCGTTGGCCGCCACGCCGGCGGCACGTGTCAGTCCGGCAAAGGCGGTAACGGAGTCGAATCTCGTGTGGTTGATCTTGCCTTCGACCGTCCAATTCTCGCCGAGTTCGTGGGAGACCTCCAGAAAGACGTTCCTCTTGCGGGTGTCGAGGCTGTTCCATGCCGCGCCGAGGTAGCGGGAGCGGTCGGAGTCCAGGGCGACACCGCCGGTGGTGAGCGGCAGGCCGTAATAGTCAGGGGTTTCATCGCTGGACTGATGAAGGGCTCCGGCGGTCAGGCGGGTGCCTTTTCCCGCATCCGCCTCGACGACGCCATAAAGCGTCGCGTGCGCCTCGTCCACATTGTTCTTGAAGGACTCCGCCCGCTGGCCGACGCCGATGAACCGCGCCCGGACGGTTCGTTCGGCATTGAGGCTGCCGGAAACGTCGACCGTTTCACGCAGCTTTTCCCAGCTGCCCACGGTGGTGACGCTGCTGGCCTGGAAATCCGCCGTCGGCCGCTTGCGAACGAGGTTGACGGTGCCGCCCGGCTCGCCGGTTCCCTGCATCAGCCCGGACGGACCGCGCACCACCTCGATCCGGTCGTAGATGTCGAGGTCGTTCAGGCCGGGACCGCTGCGGTACGGGTTGATCTGCGCGCCGGGCACGAAGGAATTCATCCCATCCTCCTGCACCTGGTCCATGTAGAAACCACGCGAAAGGAAGCGGTACGAACCGGAATCCCGGATCACATTGATGCCGGTCGTCTTCTTCAGGGCATCCGCGACAGTGGTGGTTCCCTGATCCTTGATCTGTTGGTTGGTGACGACGCTGACGGACTGGGGCGTGTCGCGCGTGTCGAGCGAAAGCCCGGTCGCGGTGGACATGGCGTCCACGGTATAGCGTCCGCTGCCTTCGGTGACGGGACGGGCGCCCTTGACGACGATGGTGTTCAGCGTGGTGGCACCGGACGCCGATCCGGCATTCCGGCCGTCGACGATGGTCACGGTGCCGGCGTTCGTGAAGCGGAACTGCAGGCCGGACCCGGCCAGAAGGGTTTCGAGAGCCTGCGCGACGCTCATCGAACCTTGGACGCGATTGCCGTTGGCTGTCGCGGCGGCGGTATCGGTCAGCACGACATCGATGCCGGTGATGTTGGATATGTCGTTGACGGCGCGCAGAATGCTTTTCGGCGGGATGTCGAAGCTGTAGAGCTTCTCGGTCTGAGCCATGACCCTGCTGTCGATGACGACCGGTTGAAGCGCGACCTGAACCGCCGAGGCGGCGAGCAGAACCAGTGCCCGCCGTCCCCACTTGACCCCCTGCATTCCCTGTCTCCTCTGAGATGGACCGGTCGCAGCCGAGCCCCTGTGCCCGACCCTTCCGACTCCTCATCGCCCGCCGACGGCGCGCACCCTCATCGGATCGCAAAAAAATTTAGGGATGGATCACCACCAGCCGGGAGCCCAGGGTGGTGACGCGGAAATCGACGGATGACCGCAGGGCGGCCAGCGCCTTGTCGGGATTCTCCAGCGCGATGTTTCCGCTGACCCGGCGATCCGCGAGGGCCTTGCCCAGGACGATGATGCGGCCGTCGCGGTAGCGGCCGATCTCGGCGATCACGTCCCCGAGCCTCGCGTCGGTAAAGGACAGGCGTCCGCGCCGCCAGGCGGGCAACGCGTCCGGATCGGCGGGGCGGACCTTCTCCAATCCGTCGGGGCCGTAATCGACCCGCTCGCCCGAATGCAGCAGAACCTCGGCATCGCCGTTACCCTGACGGGAAGACCCAAGAGCGACGGACAGGCGTCCCTCCTCCAGGATCACGGCAACGCGGCCGCCATCGCGCATCGACACCATGAACCGGGTGCCCAGCACCGTCGCCCGGCCGTCCTCGGCTTCCACCGTGAAGGGTGTGGGTGCCGGCCGGACTTCGAAATAGGCCGTGCCGCGCAGCAGGCGGATGTCCCTGCGGTCGTCGGCAAGCGAAATCCGCAAGGCGGAGTCGGCATCCAGAAGGACCCGCGATCCATCGGTCAAGGTGAACTCCCGCCGTTCCGCGCGGGCGGAAACCATGTCGGCTTGAAGATCCTGGATCAGATGGGGCTGTTCCAGCCATAGCCAGCCGCCGCACAGCACCGCCAAAAGGCAGCCAGCCGTCGCGGAGAGGATCCTGGCCGCGCGCGTCCGCCGCCTGTGCTCGCGAACCCTGTTCAACGCCTGGACCAGCGCAGCCCGTTCCGCCGGATCGTCCGGCCGCAACGCACCCACCGCCGACCAGATCGTCGCTATGCGCTCGTAGGCTTCGCGGTGTTCATGCTCGCGAAGCCAGTTCCGAAAATCGCGCCGTTCGACCGGCGACGGCTTGCCGTTCATCCGGGTGAACCAGCCGACCGCCTCACGTTCCATCCGCTCCGGATCACGGTCGGAAGAGCTGCCGGGGCCGTGTTCAGGCATCGCCATCTGAATCCGTCGCTTTGCAGGCCATCAGGGCGCGCGCTATGTCGCGTTCCACCGTGCTGTACGACACCGCCAACGCAACGGCGATCTCCTCGTAGGTGCATTGGTGAAGCCGGTTGAGCAGGAACGCCATCCGGGTGCGCTGCGGCAATCCGTCGAGTGCCGCCTGCAGCTGCCGCAGATCCTGCCGGGCCGCGGCGATGCGGTCCGGTTGGGGCGCCGGCGGGGCGTATTGTTCCTCCACGATCGCATGGGAGAGGCGGGCTCGGCGCCGATCTGCACGGAAATGACCGATTGCCATCAGTTGGGTGGCACGGACGAAATAGCCGGGCGTCAGCAC
>NZ_CP028902.1:703534-723696 GCF_001639105.2 Azospirillum humicireducens | reverse complement strand
GAGGCGCTTTATAGGCGAGCCCTCCCAAACCGCGCAAGAACTTTTTTCAGCAGGATGACAAAAAGCGAAACAACTTTGCCAACCTATACTATCCGCCTATCAAGCAATCCGCAGCTTCTCGCGCAGCTCCGCAATCCGCGCATCGATCCGGACACGCTCGATTTCCAGTCGGGCCAGTTCGGCTCGCTCGGCGGCAAGGTCGGGCAGCGTAACTGCGCGCAGCCGCTTCTTGAAGTTGACGATGTCCTGGCGGCGGACATCCGGGCGGAACAGCCCCTGGGCGACAGCCTGCTCCCGCTCCTCCGGGTTCAGGAGGACCATCTCATAGACGGTTGCGTAGCTCGGCGGCAGGCTGTCGGTCGGCAGCAGGCCGTCGTCGATGGCGGCCGCGACCTTCATCAGCCGGTTGGCGGTGCTGTAACGGAAGGGAAGGTCGCGATCCACCATCGCCATGAACTCGCCATGCTCCAGCATGGTCTTGGCATGGTTGAGATAGCGGCCGATCGCCAGGAAATTCTCCTCCGCCTCTGTCCACAGGCTGAGGATCACGTCGGCGAAGTTCGCACGGGTGCGAAGTCTGGCCGGAGCCGGCCGGCGCGACAGGCGCGGTGCCGGAGCCTCCGACGGGGTGAGGATGTCCGATACCTCGTCGGCGGTGACGATGCGCGGGGTCAGCTTCCTAGCCATGGATCAGGTCTTCCACGCTTGCAGCCAGTTCGGCGAAGTCGCCGCGCACCATGGCATCGTCCAACGGCAGGCCGGCAAAGGAATAGTTCTGATAGGCGGTACGCAACGGGATTTCCGCCGCCAGCAGCGGCACCTTCAGGGCGGAGAGCTGTTCGCGGGCGAAGCCGGCAGCCTGGGCGCGGCGGTTCACCTGCATCAGAACCACGGCAGCCGGAATGCGCGCCTGCGGATCGCGACGCTGCGCCATCTTCTGCTCCGCGATCACATGCTGATAGGTGCGCGCGGCTTCCAGCGCATCCTTCAGGTCGGGACGCGACGGGATGAGCACCGCATTGGCGACGCCGATGGAATGCACCAGCCCGCGCGCCAGCACACCGGCGACATCGATGACGACCCAGTCCGCCCGCTGTTCGGCCTCGGTCGCCGCCTCGATGATGTCGTCCTCGTCGACCGTGGTGCAGGTTATCGGAGCCCCGGCCGCCTTGATCCACTGGGTCAGGTTGCGGTTGGGATCGATGTCCAGCAACTCCACTTTGCGGCCGGCCCGGCGCCAGTGGTCAGCGAGACAGAGCGACAGGGTCGTCTTTCCCGGCCCGCCCTTCGTGCTGGCTGACGTGATGATCGGCATGGCGTCCCACCCTGGCTGAAGTCAGGCCCGCAAGCTGCGCCAGTGCGGCGGCCAAAGTCAACGTACCCCATCGGCGGTGCCAGCGTGGCTGACGCGGAGCTTCTGCCCCGCCATTCGGCCGCCCCCATGTCCGCGCATGACGGTTTGCACTTCCACCTTCCGACAGGCATCTCCTCAGCCCTGCCGGTAGGGGCACAGGACCGGCCCTAACCCGTTGCGGCAGAAGATTTATGTCCAGAAAAAGCGATTGGAGAACAGAAACTCAAAGGTCCATCATACTGTCTAAGAAAATAAAAACGCTGACCATTTCTGGATTTTTCCTTGCAATCGTCCGGACAAACGCCCAGGTTTGGCTGGTCGAAGTTGCTCTGGGTTATGTGTTTTTCAGCTTTCAGAAGGCTGAACTTCCTGCCTTAGGTGAATTTGATGCTTGGCTCATGTTGAGCTCGGCAACCCGGGAAAGGACACTGCCCCATGGCCAACGGTACTGTTAAGTGGTTCAATTCGACCAAGGGTTTCGGTTTCATCCAGCCGGAAGACGGCTCCGATGACGTTTTCGTTCATATCTCCGCCGTCGAGCGTGCGGGGATGGGCAACCTGAACGAAGGCCAGAAGCTGTCGTTCGAATCCGTTCGCGATCCGCGCCGCGGCAAGGTTTCGGCCGAGAACCTGCGTGCGCTCTGAGCGCAGCGGAACGGCACGATCCTGATGCGATCCAGAAGGGCGGCCTCCGGCCGCCCTTTTGCTTTTCGTCCCCTGCACTTTTCTCCCGGGTCCGGGACCGGAGTGGGCATGCCCCATAAGAAAGCCGTTCCGACATCGCCAGCAGGTTCCGCCGATCCGTGGATGCGTGTCGCCCACATGGCGGGGCGGCTGGCCGCCACCGCCGGCACCGCCTGTTCCTCGAACCCGCACCCGCCAGACAGCGGCCTGGCGCAGTGCTGGACCGCAGGATGGGACAGCAACGGCCCCGCCCCTGCCCCCCGGCAGGAAAGCCGGCGGCCGACGCTCCGGTCTCCATCGCGGCCATCGTCCCCTTCCCCGCACCCAAAGCAGGATTGCAGCATGATCGACCTGATCGACAGACTCCCGGGCATGGCCGACACCGACCTGACCACGCTGGCCTCCAACGCCGAGCGGCTTGCCCTCAGCGGCACGCCGAAGCAGCGGACGGCCGCCGACGCCGCCCTGCCCGCCATCCGGGCGGAGGTCGCGGCCCGGAAGGAGAAGCTGGCCTCCCTTCCCTCCACGCGCGCACCGCGCCGCAGCAAGAAGGTGGCTGCGGCAGTAGACGCTCCCCAGTAGACGGAACGCCCTCTGCCACGGCATTCTTGACCGGCGTAGCGTCTACCCCTACCCTCCCGCCCGGCTCATGTCGGGGAGGTGACGGTGAAGGGCGAGGAGTTGCGGACCTACCGCGAGGCGAAGGGGCTGTCGCAGTCCGAATTCGCCGTCTGGCTGAACGAACGGCTGCAGCGCCGTTACGACAAGCAGAAGGTCAGCCGCTGGGAGAATGACGCCGAGCGCATCCCGGCGGCGCTCGACGCGCTGATCCGGCGCGACGCCGCCGGGGTCGAGAAGCTCGGCGGCCCGGCGCTGGTCGTCGTCGTGGCGAACCAGAAGGGCGGCTGCGCCAAGACGGTGTCCGCCGTCAACATCGCCTCCGCCCTCGCCCTCCAGGGCTATGCGACGATGTTGATCGACTGCGATCCGCAGGCCAACGCGACACAGCATCTCGGCATCGACTCCTACACGCTGGAGGCCGATGCCAAGACCCTCTACTACGTCATGCATGGCGACCTGGAACTGCGCGACATCCTGGTCACCGTCGAGGAAAGCGGGCTGCGGGTCGCCCCCTCCTCCATCCGGCTGGCCGAGACCGAGGTCGAGCTGGGCAAGGAAGCCGGCGGCGACTTCATCATGAAGGAGAAGATCGCCGCGGCGAAGCGGACCTTCGACTTCATCATCATCGACACGCCGCCCAACATCGGCGAACTGACGAAGAACGCCATGGTGGCCGCCCATACCGCCATCATCCCGTGCCAGACGGAAAAATTCAGCCTGCTCGGCATGGGTTTCCTGCTGGAGAATGTCGCCAAGATCCGGCGCCGGATGAACACCGCCCTGTCGGTGCTGGGCATCGTTCCGACCATCTACAAACAGCGCGAACGCAACGACCGCGAGGTTCTGGAGCAGATCCAGGAGCAGTACGGCCCGCATCTGCGGGTGTTCGATCCCGTGCCGAAGGCCTCGGTCTATGCCCAGGCGACCTCGGTCGGCCGCGCCGCGGTCGAGGCCATGCCCGATGTCGCCGGTGCCGCCGTCTACCGTGACGTCGCCGCCGCCCTGGTCGAGGAACGCATCATCCGCATGAAGGAGGTCGACCGTGTCGCGTAGTCTGCTGGGCAAGGCGCAGAAATCCGCCCAGAGCGCCAACAGCACGGCCGCCGCCCGTGTGAAGGATGCGCTGTTCGGCCTCAGCCGCCACGCCCCCCATCTGGTCGAAGTGCCGCTGGACCGCATCGCCCCCAACCCGAACCAGCCGCGGCGCGAGTTCGACGAGGAGGAGTTGCAGGGCCTCGCCGCCTCCATCGAACGCCATGGGCTGCAGCAACCGGTCGGCGTGCGCCAGATCGCCGACGACCGCTGGCAGCTGGTCTATGGCGAGCGGCGGCTGCGGGCGATGCGGCTGCTCGGGCGGGAAACCATCTTCGGCATCCTGTTCACCGGCGACGACGACGAGGAGATCGCCATCGTCGAGAACCTGCAGCGGAGCGACCTGAACCCGCTGGAGGAATCCGACGCCCTGTTCCGTCTGGCCGAGCGGCACGGCTATTCGCACCGGCAGCTCGCCGACGCGCTGGGCCGCAAGAAGACCTACGTCACCATGATGCTGTCCTTCCAACGTCTGGCGCCGGCCATCCGCGCCGACTACACCGCTTTGCGCCCGACCAAGTCGAAGCTGGAGGCATTGGCGGCAATCGAGGACCAGGACGAGCAGTTGCGGGCCTGGGAGAAGCTGAAGCGGTCGGATGCCGGCGCCCCACCCTCCCCCGCCGTCGATCCTGTTTCAGCCTCGCCGGAAACGGCGGCGAAGCGCCCATCGGTGAGTGCGCCGGCAGGCGTGGCGTCCAGCGCGCTGCCCAAGCGTACGGCGAAGCCGGTGTTCCAGGCGCGTGACGTGCTGAGGGAATTGCAGGAGAAGCCGCAGCCGCTGTCGGAGACCGACCGTCAGGCCTTGCTGGAGATGCGTGCGGCCATCGACGCGGTGCTGGCGGCCGCCGAATAGGACTGGTCGGAATCCGACCACCACGCATGACGCAGGCGGGTGGTCGGATTCCGACCGGCAACAGCGTGTTGCACGGAGGTGGCGGATGTCAGGATTCGCCCTGACCCTGCCATTGCTCAGGTGAGGCGGACGGACTCCGGGCGTCCGAGATCGAGCATGCGATTAAGGACGAGCACGCCGATGGCGACCTCGGTGGTCTGGACCTGATCGGTGTGGAAGCGCAGGCCGTCACCAAGGGCCTGCTTCCAGCGTCCGATCTGTCCCTCGACCTTTGCCCTCTGACTGTAGCCGCTGCTCCGCTGCCAAGCCATGCGCCCGGTCTCGGCGATCACCCGGATGTGGTGGTCGCGCTGCGTGGGCGCGGTCGAGGCGGTGTTGCTGAGCACGGCGTCCGCCCGAGGCGGCGCGACCACAGCCGCTTCGGGATGGCGCTCGTGCATGGTGGTGTAGACGGCGCTCCGGTCGTAGGCGCCTATCCGTGCAACATGCTGCCAGCTGCAGGAACATCGCGATCTCGCGCCTTCGGGTTCCCGGCCCGGTGCCGCCGACGATCCGGCCGCATCACCATAACCTGCTGCTCATATATGCATCTCAGCGGTGGCAACCTGCCATTCTTGACCGCGGTCAAGACGCTCCAGCCTGCCACGCGCTTTCATCCCCGCTGACACCGCCGCCAGGATCGGAAGCCGGGAGATGGCCGTCGTGAGGTTCACGCATTTTCAACGCCGGGTAGGATCGGCCCTCGTCGCCGTCCTGCTGCTGCTGACGGGGATCGCCGCGGCGCATGCCGCCGACAGCGGCCGGCTGCTGCCCTATCTGGCGAAGCTCCAGCCCACAGACCTCGTGCCCGGCGCCGACCGCTTCGGCGCACCGGCCGCCAGTTCCCCCACAGTTCCGGTCTACAAGGGGGAAGCGCTGCTGGGCCACGCCTATCTGACCTCCGACTTCGTCAACACCACCGGTTACTCGGGCCGGCCCATCGACGTGGTGGTCGGGATGACGCCGGACGGCACGGTGACCGGCGCGCGGCTGATGGAGCATCACGAGCCCATCGTGCTGATCGGCATCCCGCCCGCCCGCATCAACGGCTTTATCGACGGCTATGTCGGCAAGAACGTGCTGGCGCTCGCCACCCAGAGCGCCGCCAGCCCGCCGGTGGACATCGTGTCGGGCGCCACCGTGACGGTGATGGTGATCGGCGATTCGATCATCCGCTCGGGCAAGAAGGTGATGACCGCGCTCGGCAAGGCGACAGCGGAGGAGGCGCCGGCTGTTACGAAGTCCATCGACCTGTCGAAGGACGCGGTTGAGGACTGGGAGACCCTCATCGGCGACGGCTCGGTCCGCCGCCTGACCCTGACGGTGGGGGAGGTGAACGCCGCCTTCGAGCGCACCGGCAAGGCCGAAGCCATCGCCCGCGCCGAGCCCGGCAACCCCGACGACACCTTCATCGACCTCTACGCCGCGCTGGTGACCATCCCCACCGTCGGGCGCTCGCTGCTGGGCGATGCGGAATACGAGGCGCTGACCAAACGGCTGAAGCCGGGCCAGCAGGCGGTTTGGGTGGCGGGGCAGGGGCGCTATTCCTTCAAGGGCTCGGGCTATGTCCGCGGCGGCATCTTCGACCGGGTCGAGATGGTGCAGCATGAGGGCTCCATCCGCTTCCGCGACAAGATGCACAAGCGCATGGGCAGCGCCGCCGCGGCCGGCGCCCCCGACTTCCCGGAAATCGGCCTGTTCGTGCTGCCGGAAGGCACCGAGTTCAATCCGGCCGAGCCCTGGCGCCTGCAGCTTCTGGTGCAGCGGGCCATTGCCGCGCTGGACAAGGTGTTCGTCACCTTCGACCTCGGCTACCAGCCGCCCGACAAATACCTGAAGACCGAAAAGCCGGCCGCTGCGGTTGCCAGCCAGCCAGCGACCCAATCCGCCACCCACAGCGCCGCCATCCAGGCCGCCGGCGTGGCGGAAGCCGAAGAGGCAGCCGAAACACCGCTGTGGCAACGCATCTGGCAGAACCGGCAGCTCGATATCGCGATCCTGTCCGCCGCCATCCTGCTGCTGACCGGCATCTTCTTCTTCCAGGACCAGCTGACGAAGCGGCCGGCGCTGTATGAGCGGGTGCGGACGGCCTATCTGGTCTTCACCCTGGTCTGGCTCGGCTGGTACGCGACGGCCCAGCTGTCGGTGGTCAATGTCCTGACCTTCGCCAACGCGCTGCGCACCGATTTCCGCTGGGACTATTTCATGATGGACCCGCTGGTGTTCATCCTGTGGTTCTCGGTGGCGGCATCGCTGCTGTTCTGGGGGCGGGGTGCCTTCTGCGGCTGGCTCTGCCCGTTCGGCGCACTGCAGGAACTGGCGTCGAAGGCGGCCAAAAGGATCGGCATCCGCCAGATCGCCGTGCCCTTCGCCCTGCACCAGCGCCTGTGGCCGATCAAGTACATCATCTTCCTGTTGCTGTTCGGCTTTTCGCTGCAATCGCTGGCAACGGCGGAAAAGGCGGCGGAGATCGAGCCGTTCAAGACCGCCATCATCCTGCACTTCATCCGCGACTGGTGGTTCGTGGCCTTCGCCGTGGCGCTGCTGGCGGCCGGTCTGGTGATCGAGCGCTTCTTCTGCCGCTATCTCTGCCCGCTGGGTGCGGCGCTGGCGATCCCCGGCCGGCTGCGGATGTTCGACTGGCTGCGCCGCTACAAGGAATGCGGCAGCCCGTGCCAGCGCTGCGGCAACGAATGCCCGGTGCAGGCCATCCACCCCGACGGCACCATCAACCCCAACGAATGCATCCAGTGCCTGCACTGCCAGATGCTCTACCACCACGACCGCAAATGCCCGGTCATGATCCAGAAGCGGCAGAAGCGCGAGAAGTGGCAGGCTGCCGAGGCCAAAGCCGCCGCGGAAAAAGAAGCCGCCACCCAGCCCGCCGCCCGAACCACTGTCGCCACCGCTGACCCGGCCACCGGCCGGCTGACGCTGCGGCCGCACGGATCCTGACCGCCATCCCCTCCCCATCCCCATAACCGGACCCGGTCGCAACGGGTCTTATGACAGCCCCGAAGCGGGGTCAGCGAAGGAGCAGACCATGTCGAACGAGACGAACAACACGGCAGGCGTCAACCGCCGTGCCCTTCTGGGCGGAACGGCGAAGGCGGCGGCGCTCGCCGGCCTGACCGGTGCCGTGGGCGGTGCCGCCGCCGGCGGCATTGCCGGGAACGCGCTGTTCGGCGCCTCCGCTGCCCTGGCGGCGACCCCGCAGGCCGGCCACCAGAGCGTCGAGGTCAAGCCCGGCGATCTCGACGAATATTACGTCTTCCATTCCGGCGGCCATTCCGGCGAGGTCCGCATCATGGGCCTGCCGTCGATGCGCGAACTGATGCGCATCCCGGTGTTCAACCGCTGCTCCGCCACCGGCTGGGGCCTGACCAACGAGAGCCGCAAGATCCTGACCTCCAACCTGACGGCGGAGACCAAGACCTTCCTCGCCAAGCGCGGCGGCGAATATTTCAACGGCGATCTGCACCACCCGCACATGTCCTTCACCGACGGGACCTATGACGGGCGCTACATCTTCGCCAACGACAAGGCGAACAGCCGGGTGACGCGCATCCGCTGCGACATCATGAAGCCGGACGTCATCATCGAGGTGCCGAACGCCTCGGCAATCCACGGCCTGCGCCTGCAGAAGTATCCGCGCACCGGCTATGTCTTCTGCAACGGCGAACAGCGCGTGCCGACGCCGAACGACGGCAAGATCCTGGACGAACCGAAGAAGTACCGCTCGCACTTCACCGCCATCGACGGCGACACGATGAAGATCGCATGGCAGGTGTGGGTCGACGGCAACCTGGACAACACCGACGCCGACTATCAGGGCAAATACGTCTTCTCGACCTGCTACAACTCCGAGGAAGGGGTGACGACGGCCGAGATGACGGCCAACGAGCAGGATTGGCTGGTCGTCTTCAACATCAAGCGCATCGAAGAGGCGGTCAAGGCCGGCAAGGTGGAGGTCATCAACGGCGTGCCGATCGTCGACGGCCGCCACGGCAGCGCCTATACCCGCTACATCCCGATCCCCAACAGCCCGCACGGCGTCAACACCGCCCCCGACGGCATCCACGTCACCGTGAACGGCAAGCTGTCGCCGACCGTCTCGGTCATGGACGTGCGCAAGCTGGACGAGCTGTTCGAGGACAAGATCAAGCCGCGCGACGTGATCGTCGCCGAACCGCAGGTCGGCCTTGGCCCACTCCACACCGCCTATGACGGGCGCGGCAACGCCTACACCACCCTGTTCCTCGACAGCCAGGTGGTGAAGTGGAACATCGACAAGGCCAAGCGCGCCTTCAAGGGCGAGAAGGTCGATCCCATCATCCAGAAGCTGGACGTGCACTACCAGCCGGGCCACCTGCACACCTCCATGGGCCAGACCAAGGAGGCCGACGGCAAGTGGCTGATCGTGCTGAACAAGTTCTCCAAGGACCGTTTCCTCAACGTCGGTCCGATGAAGCCGGAGAACGACCAGCTGATCGACATCTCCGGCGACGAGATGAAGCTGGTGCATGACGGCCCCACCTTCGCCGAGCCGCACGACACGCTGATCGTCCACCGCTCCAAGGTCAACCCGAAGAGCATCTACACCCGCGACGACAAGATGTGGGAAGACGCCCGCATCCAGGCGAAGAAGGACGGGGTGGACCTGGACAACGACACCAAGGTGATCCGCGACGGCAACAAGGTCCGCGTCTACATGTGGAGCCGCGCCCCGGCCTTCGGCATCGAGGAGTTCACGGTGAAACAGGGAGACGAGGTGACGGTCTACATCTCCAACATGGACGATGTCGACGACCTGACCCACGGCTTCACCATGACCAACCACGGCGTCTGCATGGAGATCAGTCCACAGCAGACCGCGTCGGTGACATTCACCGCCGACCGTCCGGGCGTGCACTGGTACTATTGCCAGTGGTTCTGCCACGCCCTGCACATGGAGATGGGCGGCCGCATGCTGGTCGAGCCGCGTTCGACCTGATCGGGGTCTGGCCCCTCTCCCCCCGGAAGATCCCCTCTCCCCGCCGGGGAGAGGGGATCCGCCCCAGACAGGACCCTCCCCATGCTCCTCCGCACGGCGCCCCTCCTTGGCATAGCCCTGCTCGGCACCCCGGCGCTGGCTGCGACCGTCGCGGTGGCGCCTGGCGATCTGACCGCTGCCATCGCCGCGGCAAGCCCCGGCGACACGCTGCGGCTCACCGCCGGCCGGCACATCGGCCCGGTGAAGGTCGACAAGCCGCTGACCCTGGAAGGCGAGCCCGGCGCCGTGCTGGACGGGGAAGGGCAGGGCAGTGTCGTCACCGTCACTGCCCCCGACGTCACGCTGCGCGGGCTGGAGCTGCGCAACAGCGGCACCAGCCTGTTCGACCAGCATTCCGGCATCTTCCTCGGCAAGACCGCCAAGCGGGCGGTGGTCGAGGACAACAGGCTGCGCGACACGCTGATCGGCATCTATGTCTGGGGCGCCGACGACAGCCTCGTCCGCCGCAACGACGTCGGCGGCCGCACCGACCTGCGCGTGTCGGAACGCGGCAACGGCATCCAGATCTGGAACGCGCCGGGCACCCGCGTGCTGGACAACAGCGTGCACGACGCCCGCGACGGCATCTTCACCACCACCTCGCGCAAGAACCTGTTCGCCGGGAACCGCTTTGAACGGGTCCGCTTCGCCGTCCACTACATGTACACCAACGACTCCGAGGTGTCGGGCAATGTCTCGCTCGGCAACGGCGTTGGCTACGCCATCATGTACTCCAACAATCTGGTGATCCGCGGCAACCGCTCCGTCGCCGACCGCGAGCACGGCTTCCTGCTGAACGCCGCCAACAGTGCGGTCTTCGAAAACAACAGCGTCGCCGGCCGCTTCGCCGGCGCGGTGTCCGACAGCGGCGAGACGCTGGCCGACAACGACATCCCCCGCGACAGCGAGGCGATGAGCGACCGGCTGCGCAGCGGCACCTGGAAATGCGTCTTCATCTACAACGCCAACAAGAACCGCTTTGCCGGCAACCGCTTCGAGGGCTGCGAGATCGGCGTGCATTTCACCGCCGGGTCGGAGCGCAACGGCATGACCGGCAACGCCTTCGTCGGCAACCGCACCCAGGTCAAGTATGTCGGCACCCGCTTCCTCGACTGGTCGGAGAAGGGGCGCGGCAACTACTGGTCCGACAATGCTGCCTTCGACCTGAACGGCGACGGCATCTCCGACGAGCCCTATCGACCCAACGACGTGGTCGACCGGGTGATGTGGGCCTATCCGGCGGCCAAGCTGCTGATGAACAGCCCCGGCGTCCAGGTGATCCGCTGGGCGCAGAAGCAGTTTCCGGCACTCCACCCCGGCGGCGTGACCGACAGCGCCCCGCTGATGGCGCCTCCCGCCATGCCCACCTCCGTTCAAACCGCCCAAAGCCAGACCGCCGAAAGGAAACAGCCATGACCGACTTCACCGCAGAGGTGCAGGGCGTCACCAAACGCTATGGCGAGACCGAGGCGGTGCGCGGCGTGGACCTGACGCTGGCGCCCGGCGAATGCGTGGCGATGGTCGGGCACAATGGCGCCGGCAAGAGCTCCCTCATCAAGCTGATGCTCGGCCTGACGACACCCACCGAGGGCAGCATCCGCGTGCTGGGTGGCGACCCGGCCAGCGCCGGCTGCTCCCCCATCCGCCGCCGGATCGGCTTCCTGCCGGAAAACGTCGCCTTCCACCCCACTATGACCGGGCGGGAGACTCTGGACTTCTACGCCCGGCTGAAGGGCGCCCCGCGCCGTGACAACGACGCGCTGTTCGACAAGGTCGGGCTGGAGCCCGCCGCGATCAAGCGCCGCGTCTCCACCTATTCCAAGGGCATGCGCCAGCGCCTGGCCCTCGCCCAGGCGCTGCTCGGCGGGCCGAAGCTGCTGTTCCTCGACGAACCGACCACCGGCCTCGATCCCGCCCTGCGCCAGAGCTTCTACGCCATCGTGGCGGAGCTGCGCGACCGGGGCACCACCGTCCTGCTGTGCAGCCACGCCCTGACCGAGCTGGAAGGGCAGGCCGACCGCGTCGTGGTGATGAACCGGGGCCGCAAGGTCGCCGACGGCTCGCTCGCCACCCTGCGCAGCCTCGCCCAACTGCCGGTGCGCATCCGCCTGACCCTGCCGACCGGCGACATCGACGCGCTGGCCGCAAGGGTAGGGCAGGGCGCCGCGCTGACCCGTCTGGCCGGCGGGGTGGTGGAACTGGCCTGCGCCAACGACGACAAGGTCGCCTTGATGCGCCGCATCGCCTGCGACGGCCCCACCGCCCCCATCGCCGTCACCGACATCGAGATCGTCCAGCCCAGCCTGGACGAGATGTACGCCCACTTCCTGCGCCGGGAGGCCGCCGAATGAACACGCTCCTGATCATCGCCGGCAAGGAATTGCGCGAGGCGACCCGCAACCGCTGGGTCGTCGCCACCACCCTACTGATGGCCGCCCTCGCGCTGACACTCAGCTTCCTGGGATCCGTCCCCACCGGCACGGTCGGCGTCGGCCCGGTGGAGGTCACCATCGTCAGCCTGTCGAGCCTGACCATCTTCCTCCTTCCCCTGATCGCCCTGCTGCTGTCCTTCGACGCGGTGGTGGGGGAGATCGACCGCGGCACCATGACCCTGCTGCTGTCCTACCCGGTGGCGCGCTGGCAGTTGCTGCTCGGCAAGTTCCTCGGCCATGCCGCGGTGATCGCGCTGGCGACCGTCGTCGGCTACGGCGCCGCCGGGGTGGCGATGGCGATGGGCAACACTGCAATCGGCACCGAGAGCTGGCGCGCCTTCGCCGCGATGATCGGGTCCAGCGTGATGCTGGGCGCCGCCTTCACGGCGCTCGGCTATCTCGCCTCCACCATCGTGCGCGACCGCGGCACGGCGGCCGGCATCGCGGTGGCGATCTGGCTCGGCTTCGTCCTGCTCTACGACATGGCGCTGCTCGGCCTGCTGGCCGGGGGTGCGGGCATCGGGGTGGAGGCGCTGAACTGGCTGCTGCTCGCCAACCCGGCCGACGCCTACCGCCTGTTCAACCTGACCGGCTTCAAGGGCGTCAGCACCTTTGCCGGCACCGCCGGCCTTGCCGCCCATGTCCAGCTGTCGGTCCCGCTGCTGCTGGCGGTGATGGCCGGCTGGATCGCCGCCCCGCTGGCGCTGGCCGCCGCCCTCTTTTCGAGGAAGCAGATCTGATGCGTACCAACCCCATCCTTCTCGCCGCCGCCCTGCTGCTGTCGCTGTCGGCCTGCAAGCAGGACAAGGCGGACCTCGCCCCGCCGCCGCCCGCCGCCCTGACCGCCGATGCCGTCGGCCATTACTGCGGCATGAATCTCGCCGACCATCCCGGTCCCAAGGGCCAGATCCTGGTGAAGGGACAAGAGCGGCCGATCTGGCTGTCGTCGGTGCGCGACACCTTCGCCTTCACCATGCTGCCGGAGGAGCCGAAGGAGATCAGCGCCATCTACGTCACCGACGTCGGCAGGGCCAAGGACCCCGCCGCCCCCGACCTGACCGTCTGGGTGGAAGCGCGCAAGGCCTGGTACGTGCTGGGCAGCGGGCTCCGCGGCGGCATGGGCGATGCGGAGCCCTATCCCTTCGCCGAGGAAGCCGCCGCCCGCGCCTTCGCCGCCGCCAATGGCGGCACGGTGCAGCGCTTCGCCGAGGTGCATGAGGACCAGATCCTCACCCCGCCGGCCGGACCCGTCGCCGAGGGAGGCCACTGATGACCGCCGTCCTCAGCCGACGCCGCGTCCTCGCCATCGGTGCCGTCGCCGCCAGCCTGTCGCTGCTGCCCCATCGGCTTCTGCGTGCCGAAGGCGTGCCCGTCCGCGTCTGGCGCGGCGTGGCCCTGGGGGCGGACGCCAGCCTGACCATCGCCCATCCCGACCCCGCAGAGGCCGACCGCCTGATCGCGCTGAGCCTGGAGGAAGTCGCCCGGCTGGAGCGCGTGTTCAGCCTCTACCGTGCCGACTCCGCCCTGCGCCGCCTCAACCGCGACGGCCTGCTGGAAGCGCCGCCGACCGACCTCGTCCGCCTTCTGGCCCAGGCGGCCGCCTTCGGCCGCAACACCGGCGGCGCCTTCGACCCCACGGTGCAGCCGCTGTGGCAGCTCTATGCCGGCCATTTCACCCGACCCGGCGCCAACCCCGCAGGCCCGCCGGCAGGCGCCGTCCGTGCCGCGCGGGCGCTGGTCGATGTCCGGGCGCTGCGGGTGGAGCCCGACCGCATCGCCTTCGACCGTCCTGGAATGGCGGTGACGCTGAACGGCATCGCCCAAGGCTACATCACCGACCGGGTGACCGAGCGGCTGAAGGCCGAGGGCATGGAACATGTGCTGGTCGATATGGGAGAGTTGCGGGCGCTCGGCCATCACCCCTCCGGCCGCCCCTGGACCGTCGGGCTGGCCGATCCCGCCGACCCCGACCGCATGGCCGGGACGCTGGAGCTTGCCGACGGGGCGCTGGCGACCACCGGCGGCTACGGCACCCGCTTCGACGCCGCCGGCCGCTTCACCCACCTGTTCGACCCCGCGAGCGGCGCTTGCGCCGCCCATTGGCAGGCGGTTACGGTACAGGCACCGGACGCCACGACGGCCGATGCCCTGTCGACCGCGCTTTCGGTGGCGCCGGAGGATCGGGTGCCGGCCATCCTGGCAGCCCATCCCGGCGTCACCGCCCGCTTCACCCACCCCGACGGCCGCATCCTGCGGCTGCCCGCCTGAGAGATCGGATCATCGTCATGGGTAGTTTCAGCCTTTTCCACTGGGCCGTCGTTCTGCTGGTCGTCCTGCTGCTGTTCGGCGCCGGCAAGCTACCGTCGGTGATGGGCGACTTCGCCAAAGGCATCAAGAGCTTCAAGTCCGGCCTGAAGGACGGGGAAGAGGAGCGCAAGCCGATCGCGTGATGGTTTAAGTCTGGCCCCCTCCCCATCCCTCCCCCGCGCAGCGGGGGAGGGATGGGGAGGGGGCACCCGCCGCACCCACTCCCCTCACCCTCACGCCACCCGCAACGCCCCAGCGGTGTCGTGGTAGAAGCCGTTCACCAGCGGCGCCCCGATCAGCCCGCCCAGTTCCGCCGCCACCTCGGCCCCGTCGCGCTTGCCGTCGAGCACCGCGCGGAACGCCTCGGCCACCCGCACCATGTCCATCGCCTGCGGCGACAGGCGGAAGCGCGAAACCCCCATCTCCACCAACGCAGGCAACTCCGCCGTCAGGCACAGGCAGCCGTGCGACATCGTTTGCGTGCCGTTGACGGTCAGGAAGGGCTGGCCGTCCATCGTCGTCACCGGCAGCCCGTCCGGGTCGTTGCCGCAGACGAACTGGCAGCCGTCCTTGTGCAGCCCGTGGGCACGCGCGTGATAGCAGCGGGCCGAGATGGCGAGCGGCGCCCGGCCCCAGGCCTGCACCTCCACCGCGACGCCCAACTCCCGTCCGGCCTTCGCCAGCGCCGCCACGGTCACAGCCGGCAGCTCGGCCGGCAGCGACACCGCCACCGCGCCGCGCTCCGCCATCCAGGCCAGCGTCGCCTCGTTGTAGACGTTGATCGTCGGCCCGACGGCGTGCGGACGCCCGGCCAGCAGGGCCAGCGCGCCCATGTCGTTCGCCTCGACGATCCCGGCATCGGCGGACACGAGGTCACGCATCGCCGACCGTTCGCGCTCGCTGCCGACCAGGATCGGGCTGGCGAGCCACACCGTCTTGCCGGCGGCGGTCAGGCGTTCGATCACCTCCCCCATCGCCTCGGCGAAGAAGGGTGCCCGCTTGAAGCAGACGATCTCGCCGACGATCACCGTGTCCACCGGCGCCTCGTCGGCGATGCGGGCGTAGAAGTCGCGCCAGCGGTCGACCGGCCAGTTGAACAGAACCGGCCCCAAAGTGAGTGACGCAGTCATTCCGTAATGCTCCTTGCCGCCCGACGGGCTCAACGCCATGCGCGGGTGTAGGCGCCGGTGGTCTGGGTTCCGCCCTCGACCATCGCCTGCAGGTCGATGTGCGGCACCGGCCGGCCGGCGGCGAAGCTGTCCAGCGCCTCGCGATAGGCGCGGACGACGGCGCCGATATAGGCCTTGCCGCGCTGCCGCCCCTCGATCTTCAGCGCATGGACGCCGGCCGCCTTCAACTCGGGCAGCAGATCCATGGCGTTCAGGCTGGTCGGCTCCTCGAACAGATAGGCCGGCGCGCCGCCGGCGACGAAGCGGCCCTTGCACAGCGTCGGATAGCCCGCCTGCTCGCCCTCTCCGAAGACATTGATGGTGAAGCCGCCCAGCGTGGAGGCCAGCGCCCCGCCGCGCTGTTCGTAGCGGACATGGCTGGCCGGGGAGCAGACGCCCTGCTTGTTCGGCGACAGGCCGGTGGCGTAGGAGGACAGCGAACAGCGCCCCTCCGCCATCGGGCAGAGGCCGCCGAAGACGAACACCTCGGTCTCGACGTCGATCTCGGCGTTCAGCTTGGCGATCTCCGGAACCGTCAGCACGCGCGGCAGCACGACCCGGCGCACGCCGAAGGCGTCGCGATACAGCCGGATCGCCTCTACATTGGCGGCCGAGGCCTGGACCGACAGGTGCAGGCGCAGGTCGGGATGGCGCTTGGCGGCATAGGCCAGCAGGCCCGGATCGGCCAGGATGACCGCATCGACCTTCAGCCGCGCCGCATCGTCCACCGCCTTCTGCCAGGGGCCGAGATTGCCGGCCTGCGGATAGGTGTTGATGGCGACATAGACCTCCACCTTGCGGGCGTGGGCATAGTCCACCGCGTCGGCCACATCCTGCCGGGTGAAGTTCAGCCCCGGAAAGTTGCGGGCATTGGTCTCGTCGCGGAAGCCGAGATAAACGGCATCGGCCCCGGCATCGACGGCGGCGCGCAGGGCGGCCGGGGTGCCGGCCGGGCAGATCAGTTCGAAATTGTCCATAATCCTCACGCCCCCGCCCCCGGAGTTGTGCCCGGTACCGTTCCGGTCAGGCGTGCCTCGATCCTTGCGCCGATCCGCTCGATCCCACGCCGCAGCGGCGGGGGCAGCAGCCGGCGCGCCGCTTCGACGCGGTCCAGCACCGGGCCGGCATTCCGGCGCAGCACCGGAAGGGCACGGGCCAGCGGCCCGGCGATGGAGACGGCGTCGGCCATCAGATCCATCTCGTCCTCCCCGTCCAGCGTGTTGCGCAGGGCCAGGATCAGGGCGGTGTCGCCGGAGATGGTCAGCTCGCGCCGGAAGAACAGGGCGTCGCCGTCGATCCGTCCCTCCAGCAGGTCGAGAAGCCGGGCATAGGGGCCGCGGATCACGGCATCGGCGCCGGCCGCACCCTCCGCCCCGCGGGGCAGGGCATGCAGCGACAGGTCCGGTCCGACCCGCATCACCAGCGCGACCGGCGCATCCACCGGCTCGATCAGCACGCGGGCGTCCTGCATCTCGCGCAGAGCGTCGAAGGCACGCGGGTGGCGTTCGGCCAGCACGCGGAGGAGCCGGGCCAGCAGCGCATCGCTGACCCTCTCCCCCAGCCGCGGGACGAGCCCGAGCCCGGCACGGCTGAGGCTGGCTTCGAAACGTCGGGCCCGGTCGTCGTCGATCACGGTCGATGCGACAGCGGAATCGCGCCTAGGCTCTCGAATGGGCTCGCGCATGGGCGGAGTCCCTCCTTATCGGTCATTCCGCCGCCCATCAAATCCGCCAATCGCCTGCCGTCATTGACCTCGGTCAAGTTTAAGCTAGAAAACCCGCTTCCAGGCGGCGCTGACCAGCCCTGCGCGGTCGATCAGGTCGGACAATCCGCCGGGTTCTGTCAGCCTTCGTGCCGGCTTGTCGGTCGGGCGGTGAGGGTGGCCGACTGCGCGCGAACCGAATCCTCAGCGCTTGAGCCCCAGCACCTCCTGCAGCATCTCATCCGATGCCGTCAGGACTTTGGCGTTGGAGGAGTAACCGCGCTGGGTGACGATCATCTTGGTGAACTCGCTGGCGATATCGACGTTGGAGGCCTCGACGCTGTTCGCCACAATCGCCCCCGCACCGTTCGTCTCCGGATCATTGACGTTCGGCTTGCCGGCCCCCTCGCTCTCGACGAAGACGCCGCCCGATTCGCGCTGCAGGGCGTTGGAGTTGTTGAAGGTGATGATCGGCACCTTGGCAATCATCTTCGAGCGTCCGTTGTCGTAGTTGACCATGACGGCGCCGTTGTCGCCGAAGACCACATCCTTGAACTGTCCGCGCGGCGCGCCGTTCTGGACCAGCTGGGTGACGTTGATCTCCTTTCCGGCATATTGGGTCAAGCCGCCCGGCTTCTGGTACTTCCCGAGATTCAGCGTGACCTGCTGCGGGCCGAAGCCGTAGTCGACCGTGAAGGTGATGGTCGCTGGTGAACCGGCGGAATGGGCGGCGGCGCTGACCGCGGTGCCGGTGCCAACCAGGGCGGTGGAGATGTTGGTCAGCGTGCCGACCGTCTCCGGGGTCTTGCCGAAGGTCAGGCCGATATGGGCCGGCGTCTGGCCGGCGACCGCGCTCTGCTCCAGGGTGAACTGGGCGGCGGGTGCATTGGTGACGGCGCCGCTCGCACCGGCCGCGGTCAGCGTGTTGCCGCTCGCGGTCGCACCCGGAACGACGGAGGCGAAATACCGCATGACCTTGGCCGGCGTGTCGTACAGGCCGTGGTTGGCGTCGGTGATCGTCAGCGGATAGGTCGTCGCGCCGACGGTGATGGTGTAGGTGTCGCCGATGTCGACGGTGGACCCGTTCAGCGTGACCGTGCCGGTGCCGGTCATCGCGTTGGTGACGGTCGGGCTGGCCGCGGTCTTGGCGGTGACGGTGATGACGCCGCCCTGGGCACTGGCGGTCACCGGCAGCGAGGTGTTGGAGTTGATCCTGTTCGCCAGCGCCGCGGTGATGTCCTCCATCGTCATTTCTTCGCCGGTGGTGCTGTAGGTCACCGCCGTGCCGTTGATGCTCAGCGTGTATTGCGTGCCGATGTCGCCCGGCGTGCCGGTCAGCGTCACCGTGCGGCTCTGGCGCACGCCGGCCACGCTGGCGACCGACGGCAGCGAGTTCATGGTGTTCACCGCGGCGGACGAGTTGGTTGCCGTCGCGGAGCTGGTGACGGTGGTGTTCGCCGTGTTGGATTGGATCGACAGGATGTTGCCGGCGGACGAGGCGGTGACGGTGGCCCCCAGCGCCCGGTTGATCTTGCCGGCCAGCTGCGAGACGACGTCGCTCACCGTCGAGTAGCTCTGATAGGTCGCGGCGGTCACCGTGTAGCTGATCGGGGTGCCGTTCACGGTGATGGTGAAGGAATCGCCGACCTCGACCTGGGTCTGCGGGAACTGGAACTTGTCGATCTCGCCGGCGCTGGCGGTCGCCGCCGTCGAGGTCTGGGGTACGATGGTGTTGGTGGTGTTGGTGCCGGACGTCACCTCCGTGTTCAGCTTGAACGGCGTGCCGGCATTGCGGGCGGTCACGCGGATCGTCTGGCCCGACGAGGTGGCGAGCACCGACGCCGCCGGAGAGGCGGAGTTGATCTGGTTGGCCAGCGCGCCGGCCAGACCCGAGTAGGTGCGGATCGACCCGATGTTGTCGGCGGTGATCTTCAGGCTGTAGTTGGTGCCGTTGACCTTCACCGAATAGACGTCGCCGATGCGCAGGTTGTCCTGGCCATTGGTGTTGTTGCCGGAGATGGTGATGACGTTCACCTGCGCCACCGCCGTCTGGCCGGCGATGTTCTGGCCGAACGACACGGTTGCGGGGTTGCCGGAGAAAGTGCCGTCGACCGGCTTGGTGTTGGAGCCCGGTGTGTTCACCACCATGCGCCAGCTGCTGTCCGCCTGCTGCCGCCACTTGAAGTTGACGGTGCGCGGGTTGCCCTGGCTGTCGAAGATCTGGATGCTGCTGTCGGGCACCTTTTCACCCGGCTTCGGCGTCGCCGGCAGATTGGCGGACAGGTCGATGGTGCTGGTCGCCACCGGCTTGTCGATCAGGCTGTTCACCTGGATCGGCGCAACCCGATCCTTCTGGAGCATGCCCGTCACCGGATCGACCAGCCAGCCGTTCAGTGCGAAGCCGGCACTGTTGACCAGATGCCGGGTTCGATTGAGTTGGAAGTCACCGAGACGGGTGTAAAGGGCAGCGTTGTCGGTCGGTGTGCCGGTCTGTGGGGCACCGGTCCGGTCCCCGGTTGAGGATGGCGGTATGCCCAGCTTGGAAACGCTGAAGAAGCCCTGCCCCTGGATGGCGGCGCTGGTGTTGTTTGCCACCCGTGTCAGGTTGCCTTGAACGTCGTTCATGAAGGCGGGCTGGGCGACGACGCCACCTGCCGCATGGTGGCGTTGTCCCGATTGCAGCACCAGAGAGCGGAACGCCGTGTCCACCCGCTTGTAACCAAGGGTCGAGGCATTGGCGATGTTGTCCGAAATGTGGCCAAGTGCCTTCGACTGAGCGTTCAGTCCCGAGAGAGCGCTCGATCTCGCTCCGAAGATGCTCATGGTGCTGCCCTTTCATCGGATGGGATCAGAACAGGCGCAGGATCGACTGCTGCG
>NZ_CP028902.1:702836-703141 GCF_001639105.2 Azospirillum humicireducens | reverse complement strand
GATGGCCTGCAGGCGGCCGCTGGAGATGGCGGTGCTGATCGAGGCCTGCAGCCGGGTGGCAACGTTCTTCGCGGCATTCTGACCGACCGCCACATCGGCGGAGGTCGCGGTATAATTGAAAGTCTGGCCTGAGACGGTGACCGTGAAGATGTCTCCTTCTTCGACCGTGCCACTGACATTCACCGTCGAAACCTGCGCCTTGGTCGAGGTGGCGGCGGTCGACAGATTCGATTTGATGGTCTGGCTGTTGTCGAAGTAGGAGATCGTCCGGCTTTCCTTGCCGTCCGACACGATGAAATCACGGG
>NZ_CP028902.1:657958-702691 GCF_001639105.2 Azospirillum humicireducens | reverse complement strand
ATACCGTTGCCGGCGATCAGGTTCTTGCCGCCATAGCCGCTGTCGGCGGCCATCTTGTCGATCTGGTCGCGCAGAGTGTTGAACTGGGCGGCCAGAGCCTTGCGGGTTGCGACCGAGGCGGCGTCGGTGCCGAGCGCAGCGTAGGCGGCAGTGGCCAACCCCTTGGCTTGGTCGACATAATCGGAGATCTTGGTCAGGCCCTTGTCGGCGCTCTTGATCGTGCTGATCGACTGTCCCATTGCGTCTTTCAACGAGGACAGGTCGCCGGCCCGCTGCGACAGGCCCTTGGCCGCGAAGAACTCAGTCGGCCCGTCGAGCGCGCTGTTGATCTTGTTGCCGGTCGCTAGGACCTGCTGCTTCTGGGCAATCGTCTTTTGAACGTTTTGCAGCTGAAGCAGGTTTGTCCTCATCGAGGCGCTCAGAGAGACTTCGTTTGCCATGTCTTCACCTCATTTAAGGCGTCGCAATCCAACAACGGTCATTCGTTGTTGCAGGGGGTGAAATTCACCAAGTTAACCTCATCGGTCCGACAGCAAGACGGCGCCTGTTCGTAGCGTATTTTCTGAATTCGACAGAAAACTGGCGATTTCAAAGAGTAACGCGCGACGATCATTCCAAGCGATTTCCCGATGTACTTGGGTATCTGGTCGTTCTCTTCCTTGGCGAGAGGACGGCGGCGCATCGGATGAGAGGCGCCATCTTGATCCGAGAAATAAAAATTGATGCAAATTAAATTTAAATACGCGCAAAATCGTTGTTTTTCAGAACCAGCGCCTGGAGCTTCGAAGAAGCAATAGATCGGCGCTTCCAGCAAGACATCACGCCTCACTCTGGATTATTTTGTCGCCAAACATCAACTTTCGTTGATACCCCATCAATCAGCCGCGCATTTATCTCCGATTCCGTTGTGATGATTGCCAATTCCGATGGGGAATAGCATTTACCGCTTCTGTCAATTTTGTATCGAGGGACTGTGGATGTTCTGTAGAGACCGACGAAACAGGCCACCAGCGAGAATGCTCCACGACAGCGCCGTCAGATGAATGAGTGCCGCCGCCTGCTTGATCCAGGACGCGGTCGGCCGGTAAATCCAGTCGCCGTACATATGCGTTCCCACCGCAAGGCACAGACACATGGCAAGCAAGGCCTGCCTTTCATGGCCGGGGATTCTGATGGCAACGGCGGCCTGACTGCCGACAAGAAGGGCGAGCATGACGTAGGACCCCTCTTCGACGCGGGGATTCCACAGCAGGAGGTAACAACAACCCAGATGGAGGCAGCAGACCACGGCGGTCCGTGTATCGAACCGGCGTGCCGCCAGCAGCGCCAGGATCAGGGTGGACAGGGCGGCGACAAGGCGCAGTCCGAAGAGAGGCTCCGTCGGTCCGATCAGTCCCAATCGCTTGAGCAGCGCACCGATGTCGAACCAGGTTCCGCTGTCCGGGGCCGCGGCGAAGCGCAGCTTGTCGATCATCGCCACCCATTGCGCCATCGCGTAATCAGGATGGGGATGGAGCATGCCGGCCGCCACACCGATCAGCAGGCCCGCGGCAAAGCTCGGGCCGGCTGCGGGAAGCGCCACGATGATCAGCATGGCCGGGACAAGCGCCAGAGGCTTCACGAAGACAGCCAAGGCCAGCCAGAAGCCGGCCCGTCGATGGTTGCCGTCCGCCGCGGCGACCAGCAGGATTGCGGCCATCAGCAAGGTCATCTGCCCGCGCAGCAGGTCGATCACCGCCGCGGGAATGGCGAGCGCCAGGATCATCCCGGCGACTGCGGCGCCGGCACCGGGAGCCAGCATATTGGCGTAGCGCCGCACCGCGAGAACCAGGCTGGCCGAGAGGAAGAGGCGCCATGCATGGCTGTCGAGCGGCTGGGGGAGCAGGGCGAACGGCCCATACACCAGAGTGCCGGTGGGAAAATACAGGAACCCGTGCAGTCCGGGCGCGTAAAGCGGGGATGCCGTTGCCCAGGCTTCGGCTGCCTGCCGATAGATCCAGGAAATGCAGCGGTGCGGTTGAATGACCGCGATGATCGAGATCACCGCGGTCATCATCGCCCACAGCCAGAGCCCGAGCCCGAGGCGGGGCGTGGTGCGATCGGCTGCGACGGGCGGGTCCAGGGTATCGGGATCGGACAAGCACAAGGGCAGCTGTAAAGGTTGTAGCGAGGCGAACCGTTTCAGCATGATGGTCGTCGAGGCTTCCCGGCCGGGAAGAGGCTTTGCCCCGCCCCCTGCATCGGGCGGAACCGAAGCCGAGATCCCGGGCGTTCGATTGGTGAAGGGTGGTCGTGAGCGGTTGCGCCGCGGGGATCAGGCCGCAGACGGATCCATCGCGCTTGCCAGGATGAAGACGCCCAGGGCGATGACGGCGATGCCGAGCAGCGCAGACGGAGCCAGGACTTCGCCGAACAGCCACCAGCCGCCGATGGCGGCACCGGCCATGCCGAACCCTGCCCAGACCGAATAGACGAGCGAGATGGGGAAACGTTGGAGGGACACGGACAAAAGCCAGAAGGACAGGGCATAGCCGATGGCAACGATCACCATCGGGCCGATCCGCGTCATCCCTTCCGCGGCTTTCAGCGCGATCGTGGCGGTGATTTCCGCCAGGATCGCGAGGCCGAGAACCCCATAAGCGCCGGCCGCGGTCATGCCGCCACCGAAGCCGGCTGAACCGAAAGCTCCTGCACCGCAGGGGCTTCGTCGAACATGCCGAGATCGTCGGCGAACTGGTCGAGAATCGAGAGGTTGGCAGGAGCCGAGAGGCAGGCGGGCAGATAGTCCGAAAGCGTCGGCGGCAGGGAAAAGCCCTCCGCGGTCAGCCGCTCGTTGGCGAAGACGACGCCGAGCGTGCTGAACTGGTAATAGGCGCGCATCGCCCGCAGCATCGCCAGCTTGATCGGCTGGTCGAGGCCGAAGACCGCCTGGAACCGTGCCCGCAGCGTCTTCCAATCGCCATCGTCGAACCGGCTGTAGCAACGGGGGCCGCCCTGGGGATCGCACCGCTCGAACGCGACGGCCAGGCTGTCCCAGGTCGTGCGTTTCGCCTCGCCGGCCGAAAGATGATAGACGTCATGGGCCAGCGTCGGCTTGGCCAGAAGCCCGACCAGGACCTCGGCGGTCCAATCGACCGGAACCACGTCGATGCCGCCCGCCAGCTCGCCCGTCACCAGACGCAGCCGGTCGCCGGCACGGAACATCCAGAAGATGCTGCTGCTGGGGATGCAGCCGAGCGTCCGGTGCCCGGTGACGATCGACGGGCGCACCATCACGACGGGCAGGTCGGCAAACTCGTGCCTGAGCATCGCCTCGGCGGCGACCTTGGTGCGGGTGTAGGGAACGAGATGCTGGGCCGCTTCGGCCGGCGCGTCGGATTCCGTGACCACGGGCGGTGGGTTGCCGCCGCAGATCATCGCCGTTCCGCCATAGAGGAAGCGCTGCAGATGCGGCATGCGCCGCGCCCGCAAGGCCAGCGCCCTGGTGCCCTCGACATTGATCAGATGGCAAAGCTCCTGGGCACGGAAGGAGGTGTCGGCGGCGAGATGCAGGATGTGGGTCACGGCATCCAGACGCCCGTCTTCGAGGCTTGCCGGATCGGTGATGTCGCCGACGACGATCTCGACCCGCCGAATGGCCTTGCGGGCCGCATCGACGCCCAAGAAGCGGCCCAGGTTCTCGGCAAGCCGGGCACGGGCCTGCTCCTCCCCTTTGCCCCGCACAAGACAGATCCAATGCCAATCCAGATCGTGGGAGAGGCCGTGAGCGAGAACGGCGCCGCCGATGAAGCCAGTCGCGCCGGTCAAAAGAACAGTGGTCATCTGTATCGAGTCCTTGAGGGAAAGAAGCTGCGTCGCACCGCGGCGACCGTGGCTTGCCCAAAACCTTCCATCGCTCTGTGCAGATTTCATGGAGCTTCGATCAAGGCCCGGTCGGCTCCCGCATTTCACCCGCCGTTCCGCCGCCTCTGCACAATCTCGACAATCGATGGATGGTCCCTCCACGACTGGATGGCACTTGGTTCGGGCACAAAGCCCTGGGGACATTTCATGGTTTCGCTTGCTCGACAAAATCTTGTGCATGAATGGAGGCGGTTCGCCGCGGCGATCCTGACGCTGGCCTTCTCCGGTCTGTTGATCCTGGTCCAGGTCGGCTTGCTGCTGGGCCAGCTCGACGCCTTCACCCTCCCGCTCACGCGGTCCAAGGCCGATTTGTGGATCACCGCCCCGAACATTCAGAGTTGGGACCAGTCGACGGTCGTTCCGGCCCGTGTCGAAGGGCTGTTCTGGTCGCACCCCGCTGTTCTGGACGTTCACGAGATGAGCCTCGGATACACCGACTGGCGGACCGGGGATGGCGCGCGGCAGAACGTCATGATCGTCGGCGTCAACATCCGGCCGGGCGCGCTCAGCGGGCTTGACGGCATTACGGCGGACACGCTGGCGGTTCTGTCCAATCCCGAGACGGTGCTGGTGGACCAGGCCGACGCGGCCAAGCTGGGGGCAACCATCGGCGGCACCGCGGAGATCGCCGGCAGGCGGGTGACGGTCGGCGGTTTCGTTCACGGATTCCGCAGCAATCTCATGCCGCTCATCTTCACCTCAGCCGAGTCGCTCCGGCGGATCAACGCGGACTGGACCAGCAGCGGGCCCCCGTACTTCCTGTTGAAGCTCGACCCCCGCTTCGATGTCGAACAGGTCCGGCACGACCTGGAAACCGCCGGCGGGGTGCAGACCTATGGCGTCGCGACGCCGGAGGAGCTGACCACCAAGTCCGCTCTGTTCTGGCTGGAGGAGTCGGGGGCGGGAACCTCGTTCGGCTTCTCCATGCTGCTGGCGCTTCTGGTCGGCGTCGGCGTAACGGGCCAGACCCTGCGCGGAGCGGTGATCGCCTCGCTGAAGGAATATGCGACTCTGCGCGCCCTCGGCGTCACTGTCGGCCAGCTGCGCGCCATCGTTGTCGAACAATCCCTGTGGGTCGCTCTTGTCGGCAACCTCCTGATGTTCGTCATCGCCGCCCTCCTCAGCGGGCTGGCCTGGTTCTTGGGAATCCCGCTGGTGCTGACCTGGTGGCTCGGCGGCATCACCACCCTGTTCGTCACCGCCATCGCCTGTCTGTCGGGACTGGTCGCCCTGTCGGTGCTGTACCGCAGCGAACCGGCCGATCTGCTGCGATAGGAGAACAACGATGCTCGTTTCCTCGGACACGCCGGCGCTCTCCGCCCGGAGCCTTTACAAATCCTACAGCAGCGGCGGCAGCCGGATGGACATCCTGAAGGGGATCGACCTGTCGGCCCAGTGCGGCGAGCTGACCCTGCTGATGGGACCGTCCGGCTCCGGCAAATCCACGCTGATGGCCGTGCTGGCCGGCCTGTCACGTCCCGACCGCGGCACGGTCAGCATTCTGGGCCAACCGATCGCCGATCTCGGCGAGGCCGACCTGACTGCCGTGCGCCTGCGGCATTGCGGCTTCATCTTCCAGAGTCCAAACCTCTTCGGCGCTCTCAGCGCCCTGGATCAGGTGCGGCTGGTTCTTCAGCTGACCGGCGCCCCGGCGGCGGACATCGACAGCCGCGCATGGGAGAGCCTGAAGGAGGTCGGGTTGAGCGACCGGGCCCATCTCAAGCCATCGGCCATGTCCGGCGGCGAGAAGCAGCGGGTGGCCATCGCCCGTGCCCTGGTCAAGCAGCCGACCCTGCTGTTCGCCGATGAACCGACCTCCGCCCTGGATCGCACCAACGGCGATCTGGTGATCCGCATCCTCCGCAGGATCGCCCACCGCAATGGGGCGGCGGTCCTCTGTGTAACCCACGACAGCCGCCTGATCGGCCACGCCGACCGGATCGTCACCATCGATGACGGGCGGATCGTGAGCGACGAACGGCCCGAAACCCATGACACCTTCCATCAACGGGACATTGAAAATGCCGCGTCCTAAGCGCCTGATGCTGAGCGGATTGGCGGTGATCGCCATTGCATCCTCCATCGGGCTGGCCGTCTCCACCGCAATGACGGACGAGCTGTCCGGTGCCGGTTCGGGAGACCGCGAGATTCTGTCGGTGGAGGCGCCGGTCGCTGCGGCCGGGCGCGGCCGGATCGACGTCGAAGGCGGCATGATCCAGATCGCCGCCCAGCGGGACGGTGTGATCTCCGCGATCTTCGTGTCGGAAGGCGCCGATGTGCGCGCCGGCGATCTGCTGGCGCGGCAGGACGACCGGGCGGCCCGCGCCGCGCTGGACGAAGCCCGTGCAGCACTGGCCGAAACGCAGGCCCGCGGTGCCGTTCTGCGGGTCCGTGCCGCCGCCGCCCGCCGTGAACACAACCGGCTCGACCGCCTGCGCCGGGACGGGGCCGAAGCGGTCAAGCTGATCGACGAGGCTCAAAGCCGCCTGGAGGAAACCGAGGCGGACCTGAAGGCCCACGACGCGGCGATCCGCCTCGCCCAGGCGCGTCTGGCGACCGCCGAGATGGAGATCGCCCAGCGCGAGATCCGGGCCCCGGTCGATGGACGGATCGTGCGGCTTCAGGCCCGGCCGGGCAGCGGCGCCTCGACCCTCAGCGTCTCCACCCTGTTCACGCTGGTGCCCAACGAGCGCTTCATCTTCCGCGTCGACGTCGAGGAACGGCTGATGCGGCAGGTCCATTCCGGCCAGCCGGTGACGGTCACGCTGGACAGCACGCCCGAGCCGCTGTCCGGCGAGGTTCTGCGCATCGGCGAGATCCTCGGGCAGCGGAAGATCGACCCGAGCGATGCCACGCAGCGCGTCGACGAGCGCGTGGTGGAGGCGGTCGTCGCCCTTTCCCCCCGCAACGGCCAGCGCTTCCTGATCGGCCAGCGTGGACTTGCGAAGTTCCTCACCATCCAGCAACGTCCCGGTGAAGCATCGCCGGAAACGTCGTCGCCCCAGTTTCCGAAGGAGTCCCGGGGATGACCGCCCGGTCGAAGACTCATCGCCGGCCGGCGACCTTCGCCGCCGTCTGTGCCATTGCCCTGTTGTCTGGCTGTTCGCTGGCCCCCCTCTACGAGCGGCCCGCCGCGCCGATCCCCGCCGGCTATCCGGTCGCCACCACATCGCTTGCCGATCTGCGGACAGTGGGGGGAGAGGCCGCACCCGCCATCCGGAGCACGGCGTGGTGCACGCAATTTCCCGACCCCGCGCTGAGGCGCCTTGTCGCGGCGGCGCTGGAGCACAACCGCGATCTGAAGCTGGCGGCGGCACGGGTCGAGGAGGCGCGTGCCCTGCACGGAGTACAGTCGGCATCCCGCCTTCCCACCGTCGCCCTCGAAGGCACGACCACCCATCCGGCGAGAAACAACGAGTCCGCCCATCAGGCGGGAGTCTCCCTGGCTGCGTATGAGCTGGATTTCTTCGGCAAGGCCAAGAACCTGTCCGATGCGGCCCTGCACGAGTATCTGGCGACGGAGCAGGCGCAGAGGGCGGCGAGGATCAGCGTGGTGGCCGAAGTGGTGAGGGGCTATGTGCTGGAGCGCGCGGCGGCGGCCCGTGTCGACCTTGCGCGGCGTGCCGTCGCCTCGCGGACGGCCGCCGTCGCCTTGCTGAACCGGCGCGTCGCGGCCGGCGTTTCCTCCCCGCTGGAGATGGAACAGGCCAGATCGCTGGTCGGGTCGGCCGACACCGACCTGATCGAGCAGAAACTGGTCCACGCGCGCGCCGAACATGCCCTGGCCCTGCTGACCGGCTACGGCGACAGGGCGGGAACGAAGGATGCGCCGCCCTTCACCTCCCCCGCCTTCGGTTCGGGATGGGGGGTGGCACGCGCCGGCCTGCCGTCCGAACTGCTGACGGCGCGTCCCGACATCGTCGCGGCGGAGCAGCGGCTCCAGGCCGCCAATGCCCAGATCGGCGCCGCCCGCGCCGCCTTCTTTCCGTCGATCCGGTTGACGGCAATGGGGGGTGTCGCCTCCGGTGAACTCGGCAAACTCTTCACCCCCGGCAGCGGTGCGTTGCAATTCGTTCCCCAGGTGAGCCTGCCGATCTTCGATGGCGGGCGGAACCAAGCCAATCTGGATCTGGCGCGGGCGCGCGAAAACTCGGCCGTCATCGAGTATGAACGGGCCATTCAAACGGCGTTCCGCGAGGTGTCCGATGCCCTGGCCGGGCAGGCCTCGCTGGAGCGCGATGTCGCGGCCCGGACCGCCCTGCGCGAGGTGGAGGCGCGCCGTCGGACGATGACGATGAACCGGTATCTGGCCGGTGCGGTCGGCTATCTGGAGGTTCTGGACGTCGAACGCAGCCTGTTCGCCGCCGACCAGGCACTGCTGGACGCCAGGAGGGCAAGGCTGGAGAATGCCGCCGCCCTCTATCGNTCAGGATCAAGAGCCGCTGGTATAAGGCCGGCCCGTCATTCCGCTGACGGCGCGACAGTCTCTGCACGTTCTCCATGGAACGTCCATAAAGCGGCGTTACCATGAGCCTCGTGGCCGAAATCTGGAGTTGGAAATGAGCGTGTTGGTGTTGGTTGTGGAGGACGAGCCCGATGTCGCCCGGATCATCACGGGGTATCTCGACCGTGAGGGGCTGCGGACGGTCCGTGCCGAGAACGGGCAGATCGCCCTCGATCTGCATCATCAGCTGCAGCCCGACATCGTGCTCCTCGATGTCAAGATCCCCAAGCTCGACGGCTACGAGGTTCTGTCGGCGATTCGACGGCGCGGCGATACCCCGGTCATCATGGTCACGGCGCTCGACGAGGATCTCGACAAACTCCAGGCGCTGCGAATCGGCGCCGACGACTACATCGTCAAGCCGTTCAACCCGCTTGAGGTGGTTGCCAGGGTGAAGGCGGTCCTGCGTCGCGCCATGGGCCGGAGCGACATCGCGGTGCTGCGGGTCGGCCCGCTGGAGATCGACCTGACGGCCCATGCCGTCGTCGTCGAAGGTTCCAACGGCCGGACCCGCATCGACCTGACGGCGACGGAGTTCCGCATCCTGTCGCATATGGCGCGGCAACCGACCCGCGTTTTCAGCCGCGCCGACCTGATCGACGCCTGCCTGCCGGAAGGCAACACGCTGGAACGGACCATCGACACCCACGCCAGCAACATCCGGCGCAAACTCCATGCCGCCGGAAACGTGACTCTTTTCGAAAGCATCAGGGGCGTCGGCTATCGGCTGTCGACCGTTCCATGAAGTCGGCCAAGTCACTGAACCGGCAGCTGGTTGCGTCCATGGCGGGGGTGACCGGGCTGGCGCTCTTCATCATGTGCGCCGGGTTCTTCCTGTTCTACGAGTTCGTCTATTTCCGGTTTTGGGCACCCGAGGGGTTGGAGGGCCTTCCCGAACCGGACAGCTACTGGCCGACGCCGCCGGAATGGATCGCCTACCTCGTGCTGTGGACCATGGGACTGGGAGGGGCGATCGTTGCGGCGACACGTTTCGCCCGCCGGCTCATCCAGCCGCTGGAGGCGGTCGCGACGGCAGCGCGACGGGTTGCAGCCGGCGATCTGAGCGCGCGCGCCGCGCCGACGAAAGCGTCCTTCGCCGAAACCCGCCAGTTGATCGAGGATTTCAACCACATGGCCGGGCAGCTGAACCGGGCGGAAACGGAAATGCGGGCGTGGCACGCCGCCATCGCCCATGAGTTGCGCACGCCCCTGACCATTCTGCGCGGCCAGATCCAGGGCTACGTCGATGGCGTGTTCACACCCGACACCCCGTCGCTTCAGGGGCTCCTTGTCCAGGTCGAGGGGCTGAGCCGGATCGTCGACGATCTGAAGGTCCTGACCCTGGCGCAGAACGGGCGTCTCGAGCTGAGGCTGGAGACCATCGACCTTGCCCGGGAAGTCGCCTCGGTGGTGGCCGTCACCACGCCCATGCTGCAACTGGCCGGCGTGTCGATCCATATGGACCTGGGGTCCGTGGTGATCCGCGGCGATGGCGCCCGCATGCGGCAGGTCCTGACCGCCCTGCTCGACAACGTCCGGCGCTACGCCGCTCCGTGTGACGTTCGCATCGAAACCCGTGTGACGCGCGACCATGCCATTCTGCGGGTCTGCGATCACGGTCCCGGATTGCCGAAGGGGGCCGAGGCTAAGGTCTTCGACGCCTTCTGGCGGAGCGACGCGTCCCGGTCGCGGGAGAGCGGCGGCAGTGGCCTGGGCCTGGCGGTGGTGCAGGCCATCGCGCAAGCCCATGGCGGGATCGCGGTGGCGATGGCGTCGGAACCCCAGGGCGTGACGTTCGAAATCCGCTTGCCGAAACTCTGACCATCAACCCGCAAGCATGCTGCCCGGCCATCGGCAGGTCCGATATCGGATGACCTGCCTTACGCCCGTGCGCACCGCCTTCGGGTCAAGCATTCGCGGTCTGGAAAGACGTTGCGATGGCGCTCCTCTTTGCAGCGGCCATCATCGTTCGGCTCGGCGCCAGGCAAAACCCATCGTTCGATCAGAGATGACCTATGGTGAATGAAAACGGGGAATTCAAGGATTCCTCTTACGACGAGCTTGCCGAGAAGCACGTTTCTGTGCGTCGCGTGCTCGGTCTGTTCAAGGCCTATGCCACCCGCCTGGTCTTGCTGCTCATCCTGATCGTTGCATCATCGGCTTTGGGCGTCGCCTCGCCTTTCCTGTTGCGCGCCATCATCGATGATGCGCTGCCGAACGGCAATCTTGGGCTTCTGGCACGTCTCGCTGGCAGCCTGATCGTTCTTGCCTGCCTTGGGGCCGCAATGGGCGCCCTTCAGGTGGCGATCACGTCAAGGGTCGGACAGGCGATCATGCATGACTTGCGGGTGAGTGTTTACGCACATCTGCAAACCCTGTCCCTCGGCTTTTTCACGACGACCCGGACGGGCGAGGTGCAGTCCCGCATCGCCAGCGACATCGGCGGCCTGCAGGCGCTCGTCACCCACACCGCAAGCGAGCTGACGCGCAACGTCAGTACGGTCGTGATGACGATGGTCGCTATGCTGGCGCTGGACTGGCGACTGGCCCTGTTCTCATTTCTGGTTCTGCCGGTCGCGATCTGGATCAGCCATCGTGTCGGGATATTGCGCGAGGAGATCACCTACGAGCAGCAGCTCCGGATCGCCGACATGTCGTCCATGGTGCAGGAATCCCTGTCGATCTCCGGCATCATCCTCGCACGCACGATGGGGCGCACCGACCATCTGACGCGGCGGTTCGTCCGCAGCTCCGAGGGAGTGGCGGCGCTCGAGGTACGATCCCACACCGCCGGTCAGTGGCAATGGGCGGTGATCGACCTGGTGCTGCAGGCACTGCCGGCGTCAACCTTGCTGCTCGGCGGCATTCTCATGGGCCAGGGGACATCGGTGGTGACCATCGGCACGCTGGTCGCCATGATCGCCCTGCAGGAGCAACTGCTCTGGCCGCTGGAGGAGGTTCTGAGGTCCAGCGTCGAGATCAGAACGACGCGTGCCCTGTTTGCGCGCATCTTCGATTATCTCGACCGGCCGGTCGAGATCCGTGAACGGCCCGACCCAACCATTCCCGATCAGGACAGCATCCGCGGCGCGATCCGCCTCCATGAGGTCAGCTTCGCCTACGCCGGGTCTCAGCGGCCGACGATAGACGGGGTCTCGATCGATATTCCTGCCGGATCGCATGTGGCGATCGTGGGCGCGACCGGATCCGGGAAGACAACGCTCGGCCACCTTCTTGCCCGGCTCTACGATGTGGACGCGGGCTCGATCAGCTACGACGGCGTCGATGTTCGCGATCTGAGTTTGCAGTCGTTGACGGACCTGCTCGGTGTCGTCACCCAGGAACCCTACCTGCTCAACGCGACCATCGCCGACAATCTCCGTTTTGCCAAACCGGATGCCTCGGATGACGATCTGGTCGCGGCCGCGAAGGTCGCGCAGGTCCACGATATGATATCGGCGCTTCCCAACGGCTACGACACGCTGGTCGGTGAGCGTGGCTATCGCTTTTCCGGCGGCGAGAAGCAGCGCATCGCACTGGCGCGCACCATACTGCGGCGTCCCCGTGTGCTGCTGATGGATGAAGCGACCAGCGCGTTGGATCCCGTCACGGAGCGGGCGATGTCGCAGGCGCTTGAATCGATTGCCAGGGAGTGCACCACGATCACCATCGCCCACCGGCTCTCCACGGTCCGGCATGCCGATCGGATCGTTGTGATGGACAAAGGGCAGATCGTCGAGCAAGGCAGACATGATGAATTGGTTGCACGCGGCGGGGTCTATGCCGAAATGGTCCGCTCGACGCTCTGACCGGCCACATGGATTGTTGCGGCACGGACCATGCGGCCGTCGGCGCGGACCTTGCCGTTGCGGGCGAACAGGTCCTCTATGGGCATGGTCTTCAGCTGGTTGACCACGGTCAGGACCTTGTCGGTGCCGCTGGCGTCGATGGCCTTCAGGTGGCTCAGGACCGCCGAATAGACGCCGGCCTGCACCATGCAAGGCCTCCTGATGGAGCTATCCCATGACCGTCCTTTTCATCGCCATCGCCTTGTCGCTCCTCGGCATAGCACTGCTGGTCGGAGTCGGCTTCCGCATCGATCCGCCCTCCGAAATGGTGGGGGGGAACGGCCGTTCGCTGTTCCGGCAGACGGCTCGGCGAAGACATCATGGGATAGCGGTGGGGCGGAATTGGCCTCCGGCGCCCTTCCGGCTGGCCGGGACGGCCCAGAGGGATATGGCCGCCGAACTGCTTCAGCTTCTCCTGGGTGGCGCCGCCGCTGATCTGCAACGGGGGCCAGATCGGGCCGGGGGCCACGCCGTTGACCCGGATGCCCCTGACCAGTCCAACAGGCCGCGAAACCCCGTCGTTGTCAAGTCAGTTTGTTTGCCATTCGTTCTCTTCGTGCGGGAGCGCAAAACGGCGCGACCGTCAAGCCGCGCCGTTCGGAACCGCCTTATGAGCTATTGAAGCTAACGGCAGGCATCGTCAGATTTTAGCTGGCGTTCCTCAGCAATCATTCATACCAACACATCGTAAAACAAAATGCCTTCACCCGCACATGCCGCCGCAACAGGAGCCGTTGCGCCGCGCCAGCAGCCGCTCATAGGCGATGCTGACCGTGCCGGCCGGCGGGATCACGCCCTGCAGCAGCGACAGCACGTCGGCCTGCAGCGTGCCCGGCGGGCAGTCCGTCACCTCGCAGACCGAGGCGCCGCTGCCGTCCGGCCCCAGTCGCGCATCGTCGGCTGCGACAGCCACGTCACCGTTGCGGGCGATGCGCACGCGCAGGCTGGTCGCCGCCGCCCCTTCCGGACGGGCGATGCGAACCTGCCAGACCTCGGGACCCTGCTGCAGATACTCCCAGGAGAAGCCGGCGCCGAACAGGCTGAGGAGCTGGTGGTGCAGCGGGCGCGGGTCATGGTCGTTGACCAGCGAGAAGCCGTCGCCTGGGTTCAGATCCTGCACCGACTGGAAGATCAGCTGGTGGCGCTGGTAGGGCGGAATGGCGCGAAGGTCCAGGACCGGTTCGGCCTGCGTGGTCCGGGTGCCATGGAGGGTGGTGGTCGGCATCGTCGTCCGTCTGGCTGAGGGGGGAGGGGCAGGATCGCCATGCACCGCTGTACCCCGGATCGCCGCCGCCTTCTTTGCTCCAGGACAAACGCCGAAGACGCGGGGGTGGAAGACGGGCAGACCGGCGGTGCATGCAACGGGCGCGGCCCGATGACGGCTTTCGCTCAGGTTCCCGCCATCGCCCCGGCGAAGGTGCGGTCGTCGTCCGCCGGCAGCAGGGCGTCGAGCCGGTCCAGCAGGTCGAGCACGCGGTGGTGGTCGTCATGCAGGATGCGGCCGGTCAGGCTGTCGGTGTGCATCACCGGATCTCCAGGGAAAGGAAAAGCCGGCCATCTGCGGCGGCGAGATCGTCCAGCAGGGCGCCCAACTCCAGCCCATAGGCCTCGGCCGCTTCCCGCAAGGTCATGAAAGGGGCCATGGCACAGCCGGGACAAGCAAGCCCGCGGCGAAGCAGGACCGGCACCACCGCGGGGCGGTCACGCATGAGATCGGCCATGGTCATGTCGGCGAGCGCCGTCCTGGCCGTCGTCCGGGCCATGGAGGAAGGGGAGGCCATGGCTGCGTGCTCCGGCGCTGGGGACAGGCAACCACCTTAGCCGTCCGGTGACGAGCAGTCTTTGCGCCACCGCAAGCCCCCCGCACTCAGCCGCGCGGCGTTGGCGGCGGCAGATCCTCCGCGATGGCGACCAGCCCGTGGGGCTTGCGGATCACCACCTGCTGCCGGCCGCTTTCGACGATCCCCTGGCTTTCCCAAGCCGACAGGGTGCGGCTGACAGTGTGCAGCGTGGTGCCGGTCATCTCCGCCACGTCCTGGCGCGACAGCGGAAAATCGATCTCCACACCCGCCTCCACCCGCCGGCCGGCCTGTCGCACCAGACGCAGCAGGGCATGCGCGATGCGGCGCTCCACCCGTTCGGTCGCGACCTCGCGCAGGCGGTTCTGCACCTCCCGCAACCGACTGCCGACGATGGACAGCGCGTTGCGGGCGATGGCGGGATGCCGGTCCATCAACTCCGTCATCGCGGCGGCCGGCCAGGACAGCTGGACGCAATCGGCAACCGCGACGGCATCGGCCGGATAGAGCCCGTCGGTGAAGATCGCCAGCGTCCCGAACATCTCGCCGGGACCGATGAAGCGCATCACCACCTGCTGGCCGTCGGGGCCGGTCTGCACGATCTTCACCCGCCCGTCGATCAGCGCATGGCCGGCCGCTGCCGGCTCCCCTTGCGTGAACAGGGCGCCGCCACGCGCATGCCGGCGGGGACGGGCGAGCGCCACAACCTCCGCCAGCGCATCGGCCTCCAGCCCGGCGAACAGCGGCATGCCGCGCAGAACTGCGGGATCGGGGGGCGGAGGCATGGCGGTCGTCCTGGCTCGGTCCGGGTCTGGCCCAACACTGTAGCGGTCAAACCATACCCAGTCGTAAGCGAATTTGTTGCCGGTCAAAGCACGTCTGTCCGCCATCGGCCAGACTGGTTGGACCGGACCACCGAAGAGCCCGCCGACCCATGCATGCCTCCGCCCCCGTCCCCTCCGTCACCAGCATACACCGGCTGATCTACCCGGCAGCCGCCTTCCATGCCGCACTGGCCGTGCCGCTGTGGCTGGCGGCGGTCGGCGGCCTGCTGCCGGTGGAATGGTCGCCGGCTCTGCATGCCCACGAGATGACGTTGGGCTATGCGCTGGCGGTGGTCGGCGGCTTCCTGATGACGCGGCTGTCGCGGCGGATGGTGGCGGTGGCCTTCCTGTCCTGGCTGGCCGGGCGGCTGGCGCTGCTGGGCGGACTGCCCGCGGCGGTGGCCATCCCGGTCGGGCTCGCCTATCCGTTGCTGCTGTTCGTGGTCGCCGGCCTGCCGTTCCTGCGCACCAGCCGCAGCGGCCACAACGCGGTGTTCGGTCCGCTGATCGGCGCCTTCCTGCTGGCGGAGGCGCTGTTCTGGGCATCGGAGCTCGGCCTCGGTCCGGCCAACGGGCTGCCGGTCGGGCTGCTGCTGATCGCGACCTTGCTGCTGACGATGGGCGGGCGCGTCATCCCGGCGGCGACGGCCGGCGCCCTGCGCCGCCGCGGCATCGCCCTGGCACAGCGGGTGCAGCCGCGGCTGGAGGCGATGGGGGTGGTTGGTGCCCTACTCTGCCTGGTCTCGGCGGCGACCGGCCTGCTGCCGCCGCTGGGGGCCGCCGGTGCGGCGATGGCGGGGGCGAGCGCGCTGCTGCGGCTGGCCCGCTGGAAGCCGCTTCTCCTGCTGCGGCAGCCGGAGATCGCCGCGCTGCATCTGGGCTATCTCTGCCTCGGCGTCGGCTGGCTGCTGACCGCTTCCACGGCGCTTCTGGACCTGCCGCCGGCTGCCGCCTGGCATATGCTGGGGGTGGGCGCACTCGGCATCCTCGCCAGCGCCATGATGATCCGTACCACCCTGCAGCGGGAGGCGGAGCCCGAGCGCTTCCCGCCCGCCGCCACCATTGCCGTCACGCTGATGGCCGCCGCCGCCGTCCTGCGGCTGGCGGCGGTGTGGTCGCCCTCGATGGCGCTGCTGGCGGCGGCGGGAGCCTGCTGGACGCTCTCCCAGCTTCTGACCGCCGCCGTCCTGCTCACCCGGCCGAGGCGGGGAAAGCGATGATCCCTCACCCCCGCTGCCAGATCCCCTTGCCCGGCAGCCGGTCGCGGTCATGGCTGCGGTCGAAGTCCAGCGCCGGCCCCTTCGGCACGATCAGGGTCGGGTTGATGGCGGGATTGGTGTAGTATCCCGCCTTGATGTGGTCGAGCCTTACCGTGTCGCGGATGCCCGGCCACTGGTACAGCTCGCGCAAATAGGCGGACAGGTTCGGGTAGTCCTCGATCCGGCGCAGGTTGCATTTGAAGGCGCCATGGTAGGCGGCGTCGAAGCGCACCAGCGTGACGAACAGGCGCCAGTCGGCCTCGGTCAGATGCTCCCCCGCCAGATAGCGGCTGGCCGAAAGACGATCCTCCAGCCGGTCCAGCATGGCGAACAGCCCGTCGAACGCCTCGTCGTAGCTGGCCTGCGACTTGGCGAAGCCGCAGCGGTACACGCCGTTGTTGACGCTGTCATAGACCAGCCCGTTCCAGCGGTCGATCTCCGGCCGCAGCGGCTCGGGATAAAGGTCCAGCAGGTTTCCGGTCAGACGGTCGAAGGCGCTGTTCAGGATGCGGATGATGTCGGCCGACTCGTTGTTGACGATGCGGCGCTCCTGCCGGTCCCACAGCACCGGCACCGAGACCTTGCCGGTATAGGCGGGATCGCTCGCGGTATAGAGCCGGTGATGGTGGCGGAAGGGGCCGATGCCCTCGCCGGCGTGCTGATCCTCGGCATAGACCCAGCCGTCCTCGCCCAGCACCGGTTCGGCGGCGGACAGGCCGATCACCCCCTCCAGCCCCTTCAGCACGCGGACGATCAGCGTCCGCGAGGCCCACGGGCACAGGTAGGAGACATAGAGGTGATAGCGTCCGGCCACCGCCGGCAGGGTCGGGCGCCCCTCGGTGTCCGGTGCGCCGTCCGGCGTGATCCAGTCGCGGAAGCGGGTCGGCTCGCGGTGGAAGGCGCCGTTCCTGATCTCGCTGGCCGCGATGTCGCCCTTCTCCCAAACACCATTCACAAGCTGCGGCATCGCGGCCTCCAATCGGCAGGGGGTGGAAACGGGGGGCAGAAACGGGAAGGGACCGGCGAACCGGTCCCCTCCACACTGCAACAGACCGGTACGGTCCTTCGGTCAGGACTTGACCGCCTCGATCTCGATCAGCAGCTGGATGTCGTCGCCGACGGCCGGGGCGCCGTACTTCATGCCGAAATCGGTGCGCTTCACCGTGCCGCGGGCGGAGAAGCCGGCGGTCTCCAGCTTGCTGGCCGGGCTGACGCCGTCCTTGTTGAAGGTGACGTCCAGAACCACCGGCTTGGTCACGCCCAGCATGGTCAGGTCGCCGTGCAGCTTGCCGGTCTTGTCGCCGGTCTTCTCGATCTTGGTGCTCTTGAAGGTCAGCTTCGGGAACTCCTTCGCGTTGAAGAAGTCGGGGGAGCGCAGATGCTCGTCACGCTTGGCGTGGTTGGTGTCGATGCTGGCGGCGTCGATGGTGACGTTCACCGTGCTCTTTTCCACCGCGTCCTTGTCGAAGCTGATGTCGCCGCCGACCGTGTTGAAGCGGCCGATCACGTTGGAGAAGCCGATGTGGTTGACGATGAAGGCGACGGCCGTGTGCGCCGGATCGATCTTGTAGCTGACCGGGGCGGCGAAGGCGGGAGTCAGGCTGCCGGCGGCGGTGGCGACGAACAGGGCGGCGGCGAACAGGGTCTTCTTCATGAACGGAGCTCCGGGGATTGGGTTCGGATGATGGGGATGGAGGATCAGTAGGGCGACGCTTCGCCGCCGGTCAGCGCATAGGCCGCACCGATGGCGACCAGCGCCGGGAGGACCGCGACCACCGTGACGGCGGCCGACGAGGCGGCCCGGCCGACCGGGCCGTGGCCCTGGGGAACGAAACGGCTGACATGACCGGCCAGCAGCGCCGGCAGCGCCAGCAGCAGGACGGCGGTCTGCGCCTGGGTGAAGAGGGTCAGCACGCAGGCCAGCAGCACAGCGATGCCGGTCGCGACCCGGCCCGACAGGCCCCAGCCATGGCGCTCGACCGGCCAGTTCCACAGCAGGAAGCCGCCGGCCGACGCGGCCAGCGCCAAAGCCATCTGGGCGATGGAGGCCGAGGAGCCGATCAGTGCGGTGCCGCCGACGGCCAGCGCCAGCGCCAGCAGCGAGGCGGCCGGCGCGGTCGGGCTTTCGCCCCTCGCCGATCCATGCGTCTGCGACGCGCGGGCAAAGGCGATCCACGCGGCGGTGGCGAGCAGGATCGCGAAGCTGACGACGGCCGCCACGGAGTCCAGGGCGGGCAGGGCGATCCACAGCAGTGAACCGGCCAGCCACGCCGCCAACCCGGCCGAGGCCGCCCGGCCGCGCAAGCCAGCGGCATCGGCGGCGACGCCGAGCAGCAGACCGATGGCGGACGACCAGAACAGCTTGCCCATGCTCGACGGCGGGGGCAGGGCCGGCAGGCCGACCACCATCGCGAAGACAACCAGGAACCCGGCCGCGATCCCGGCCGCCGCCAGCGGACGCCGCAGCAGGTGCAGTGCGCCGACGAGGATCAGGCTGACTGCCAAGGGCAGGGCGCTGGACTGGACGAAGGGATCTTGAAGCAGCTCGGACATGCGGACAGCCGGAATGGGATGGCATTGCGCAGGATGCGCTTGGTACGGACCCTAACCTGTGCTCTGGTGAGCGCAAATTGGCGAGTTTTGCAAAAAGCATATGCGGGAATGAGCGGGAATAAATGGGAAATGGTAACAATTGGGACGATCTGCGTTACCTGCTGGCCGTGGCGCGGCACGGCTCCCTGTCCGCCGCCGCCCGCGTCCTGGGGGTGAACCACAGCACGGTTCTGCGCCGGGTGACGGCGCTGGAGCAGGCGCTGGGCGCCCGGCTGTTCGACAAGCTGCCCGGCGGCTATGTGCTGACCGCGGCGGGCGACGAGATGCACCGGGTGGCGCAGAAGATGGAGGAGGATCTGGCCGCCGCCAACCGCCTGCTGTCCGGCCGCGACACCCGGATCGGCGGCAGCCTGCGCGTGACCACCGTCGACATCCTGACGCTCTACATCCTGCCGCGCCACATCGCCGCCTTCCGCCGGCTGCATCCCGAGCTGCGCGTCGATCTGGTGGCGGCGGAGGCATCGCTCAGCCTGACCCGCCGCGAAGCCGACGTGGCGATCCGCGCCACCAGCCGGCCGCCGGAGAACCTCGTTGGGCGCGCCGTCTCCGGACTGGCCTTCGCGGTCTACGGGGCGTCCTCCTACCTGGAGCGGGCCGGGGATGCCGGCGACCTGGACCGCCACCCGTGGGTGGGGCTGGACGAGTCCTTCGAGCACACCTCCCTCGCCCAGTGGATGAAGCGGACTGTGCCGGCGGCCTCCATCGGCTACCGGGTCAATTCGGTCGCCGGGGCGGTGGAGGCGGTGCGGGCCGGAATCGGCCTCGGCCTGCTGCCCTGCGGGGTGGTGGACCGCGACCCCGGCTTCCGCCGCATCGGCGATCCGGTGCCGGAGGCCGACGCCAAGCTCTGGCTGCTGACGCACGAGGATCTCCGCCACATGGGCCGCGTCCGCGCCTTCCTGGACTTCATGGCCGACGCGCTGACCCGCGAGCGCGACCTGCTGGAGGGGCGCTGTCCGGGGGGTATCCCTCTCTCCGCCCAAATCACCCTCTCCCCCGCGGGGAGAGGGTGACGCGCGACGAGGATTCTCGGGAAGGCAAGCGGTGCATCCCCCTCACCCTAACCCTCTCCACGGGGGGGAGAGGGGATTCCGCCGGCGCCGCGAGCCGCAGGCATCCCATAACCCGCCCGGTGCGCCCCCCGCCGCCGCGTGGACCATCGGAACTGCGGGTCGTCGGCGATCAGGTGGCGGTGGTCGGACAGCCGGTTGCGCTCCAGCCAGCCGACGGCCGCCTCCAGCTCCGACAGCGTCATTTCGGAGCGCGCCTTCTTCATCAGCCGCTTCAGCACTGCGTTGTAGATGTGGTAGCCGGTCGGCCCCTCGGCGACGAGGTTGTTGTCCTCGTCCTCGATCACCTGCGCCGCGACCAGCTGGCCGATGCGCTGGCGCAGGTGATGCTCGGCGGCGCTCGGCGTCAGCGGCAGCTCTCCCGGATCGCGCGAGTGGGAGCCGAAGTCCGGGCCGGGCGCCACCACGGCGAAGCTGAGCGCGGTGGCGTTGGATTCCAGCGGAATGATCTCCGGCTCGCGCTCCGTGCTGCGCTCGAAGGGAAGCTCCTGCTGGGGGCGGCGGGTCTTCACCATGGCGCGGGTGCCCTGCTGGGTCTCCACCATGGTGCGGAACTGCTCGAACAGCGCGTCGGAGGGGTGGTAGATCAGCGCCCGCTGCCGGTCATAGGGACCGCCATGCGGGTCCACCCTTGTCGCCCGCGCGATGGCCTGCTCCAGCCAGGGGCGGGAGCGGATGTGGGTCAGGCAGGCGACATGGGTGATGGACGGCGCATCCAGCCCCTCATAGGCCATGGCGACGGAGACCAGAACCGCCGGCTCGGCCCGCAGCCGGAATGCGGCAACCACCTCCTGCGCGTCGCGGCAGTCGGAAATGGCGAGCCGCGCCATGCGCCCGGCCTGTTCCCTCGGCATCCAGCCCTGCAGCGTCTCCAGATAGAAGCGCGCCGTCCCCTGGTCGGGCGCGATCACCAGCAGCTTGCCCAGTCCCGCATCGTCGCGCCCGCGCGGCAGCTTCAGCTCCGCCCGCCGCTTCGCCCGATGCTCCCGACAAGAGCGGTAGGCCTCGCGCAGCATCGCCTGGGCGAAGCCGGTGCGGAGCGCAGTGAACAGGGCGTCGCGCGTGTTCTCCCCCGCCTTGGACAGGGCATCGACCCAGCGGTTGGTGCGCTCGGCATCCAGCCAGGAGGCCGAGCCGTCCATCGCCCCGAAGGTGACGGGCAGGATCGCCTTCTCGGCCAGCGCCTGCCGGCGGGAATAGCCGACCACCGCCCAGCCCGGCGCCTTGAAGTCGATTTCCCGCACCTTGCGTGTTCCCTGCGGCGCGCGATAGGGCAGCCACAGGATCGGACGGCCGTCGGCGCGCTCCAGCGTCCCGCTCATCAGCAGCCGGGCCGACGCATTCTCCAGAAGCGGCAGGATCGACCGGCTCCAGGCGGTTTCCTCCTCGACCGCCGCCATGCGGTCGGTGTCGAACACCGCCGGCAGATGGTGCAGTTCGTCCACCGCCAGCAGATAGCGGTGACGGCGGAACTCCTGCAAATGCAGGTCCGGCGCGGCGGCCACCGCCTGATAGGTCGTGATGTAGCCTTGCAGGCCACGGCAGAGGTCCCGCCCGTTCTCCGCCGCGCGCAGGGCGAGATTGTGTCCCAACACCTCGCGCCAGCGCGGATCGACGAAGGCCTCCTCCGCCTGCTGGCGCAGGCTGTCGCGCGGCACGATCCAGCACACCCGGTCGATCCGCCCCGCCTTGTGCAGTGCTGCCGCCATGATGACCGGCAGCAGCGATTTCCCCCCGCCGGGCGTCACCGCCGCAAGAACGTCGCGAACCTCCGTCTGCTGCTGGCCGATGGCGTCGGCGATGGCGCTGACCAGTTGCTGATGGGTTCTCAGCTGCGGCATTCGACCTTGCTCTCGCTGTGGACGAGGGAGGAGCAAGCCTAAATTCCCGCGAGTCCCCCGGTCATGGGTGCAATCGGAGGCGAGGAACCCCATCGGGAGTAGTTCCGTCTCCGGTCGGGGGCAGCGAACCGCGCCGCCCAAGCCCTATGATGGCGACCGGCTGCCGCATACTGACGTACGCACCTGAAAGCTGCCACAGGATAATCCGCCCAGCATCGGCATGGATAATCCAAACGGCAGAGAGCCGTGCTCGCCTCAACAATTGAGTTGCGTACCTCAAAGTGCGGGAATATGGTTTGCGGCATGAACAATCAAATCAACGACGCACCTCTGACCCTGCGCGACGTGGCGGCGGCGGCCGGGGTCAGCCTTGCGACGGCCGACCGGGTCATCAACGGACGGCCGGGCGTCAGCGCCAAGACCGCGCTCAAGGTGCATGAGGCGGTGCAGCGGCTGGGGTTCCGCCCGCTGGCGGCGGCGGCGGAGCTGGCGCGGTCGCGCTCCTGGCGCTTCGCCGTGGTCCTGCCCGGCGGCGGCAACCGCTTCATGCTGGACATCGCCGACAACATCCGCGCCCAGGCCGACTGGTTCCGCGCCCGGCGCATTGCGGTGGAGATCGTCGAGACCGACGTGTTCGATGCCGATACCCTGGCGGCGGAGCTGTCCATGCTGCCGGGCCGTTTCGATGCGGTGGCGCTGGTGGCGTTGGACCATCCGCGGATCCGCGCCGCCATCGACGATCTGGTCGAAGGCGGCATGGCGGTGGTGACGCTGGTGTCGGACGCCCCGTCGTCGCGGCGCCAGCATTATGTCGGCATCGACAACATCGCCGCCGGCCGCACCGCGGGTTCGCTGGTCGGCCGCTTCCTCGGCCCGCCTCGCATTGGCGAGGCGGGAAAGGTGGAACCGGGCGGCGCCGTCGGCATCGTCACCGGATCGGGCAGCCTGCGCGACCATGCCGAACGGCGCTTCGGCTTCGGGCAGGTGCTGGCGGAGGAATATCCCCACCTGATCCGCCTGCCGCCGGTCGAGGGCCGCGACGACCCCGACCGCAACCGCGATCTGGTCCGCCGCATGCTGGCCGACAGCCCCGATCTGGTGGCGATCTACAACACCGGCGAGGGCTCCGTCGGCATTGGGGAGGCGCTGGCAGAGGCCGGGCTCGCCCGCAAAATCCTCTGCGTCGGCCACGAGCTGACGCCCGCCACCCGCCGCATGCTGCTGGACGGCACCTTCGCCGCCCTGGTCGCCCAGGATCCGGGGCACGAGGTGCGCTCGATGGCGCGGGTGCTCCACGCCCTGGTTACGGGCCAAGAGATCGTCGCGGCGCAGGAACACATCCGGGTTCAGGTCATCCTGCGCGACAACCTGCCCTGAAGGGGCATCAGAAAAGGTCGACCGTCATGTTTCTGGGGATCGACATCGGCACATCCAGCGTCAAGGCGGTGCTGACCGACGCCGACGGGGCTGTCGCCGCCAGCGCGTCCCGCCCCTGCACCGTCTCCCGCCCCCACCCCCTGTGGTCGGAGCAGGAGCCGGAGGATTGGGTCGCCGCCGCCGTCGCCGCGGTGGACGAGCTGGCCGAACGGCAGCCTGCCGCGCTCGCCGCCGTGCTCGGCATCGGCTTCTCCGGCCAGATGCATGGCGCGGTCCTGCTTGGGGCCGACAACCGGGTGCTGCGCCCGGCCATCCTGTGGAACGACGGCCGTTCCCACCGCCAATGCGCGACGCTGGAGGAAAGGCTCCCGACGCTCCGCACCATCAGCGGAAACATCGCCATGCCCGGCTTCACCGCGCCGAAGCTGCTGTGGGTGGCGGAGGAGGAGCCGGACATCTTCGCCGCGCTGGCCAAGGTGCTGCTGCCGAAGGCCTATGTCCGCTGGCGCTTCACCGGCGCCATGGTGGAGGAGATGTCGGACGCGTCGGGCACGCTGTGGCTCGACGTGGCCCGGCGCGACTGGTCGGACGACCTGCTCGCCGCCACCCGGATGACCCGTGCCCACATGCCGGATCTGGCCGAAGGCTCCGACGCCGTCGCCCGGCTGTCGCCCGATCTCGCCCGCCGTTGGGGCATGCGGGAACCGCCGGTGGTGGCGGGCGGGGCAGGGGACTGCGCCGCCAGCGCGGTCGGGCTCGGCGCCATCGCGCCGGGCGACGGCTTCCTCAGCCTCGGCACCTCCGGCGTGCTGTGGCGGACGACCGACCGTTTCCTGCCCAATCCGGCGATGGCGGTCCATGCCTTCTGCCACGCGCTGCCCGGCGTTTGGCACCAGATGGGCGTCATGCTGTCGTCCGCCGCCTCGCTTGCCTGGGCCGCCTCCATCTTCGGCACGCCGGAGGCGGAGCTGCTGGCCCCGCTCGGCGATGCGGTGGACGGCCCGTCGCCGGTCGCCTTCCTGCCCTACCTGTCGGGCGAGCGCACCCCGCACAACGACGCCACCGTGCGCGGCCTGTTCGCCGGCCTGTCGGCGGAGACCGGGCGCGACGCGTTGATCCAGGCGGTGCTGGAAGGCGTCGCCTTCGCCGCCCGCGACAATCTGGTGGCGCTGGGGGCGGGCGCTCCTACGGCATTCGACCTTGCCGGCGGCGGCTCCCGCTCGCGGCTGTGGGCGCGGATCTGCGCCGACGCGCTGGGCGTCACCATCCACCGCATCGAGGACGGCGAGGTCGGTGCGGCGCTGGGTGCCGCCCATCTCGGCCGCATGGCCGCGACCGGCGAGCCTGCGGCGACCGTCTGCCGCAAGCCCCGCCGTCTTGAAACCTTCACCCCCGATCCGGCCCGCGCCGACGCGTACAGCCAGGCCTGGCTGCGCTGGCGCCGGCTCTACCCCCTTGCCAAGGAGTTCGCGTCTTGAGCACCGCCTCTTTCTTCGGCGACCTGTCCCCCGTGGCCTATCGCGGGCCGGATAGCCGCGACCCGCTGTCCTACCGCTGGTACGACAAGGACCGCGTGGTGCTGGGCAAGCGGATGGAGGACCATCTGCGGCTGGCCGCCTGCTACTGGCACAGCTTCTGCTGGCCGGGCGGCGACCCCTTCGGCGGCGAGACCTTCCAGCGCCCGTGGATGCGCCCCGGCCAGGATCCGATGGCGGCGGCCCGTGCCAAGGCCGATGTCGCCTTCGAGATGTTCCGTCTGCTCGACATCCCCTTCTTCTGCTTCCACGACCTCGACGCCGCGCCGGAGGGCGCCACGCTGATCGAGAGCGTCGACAATCTGAAGGCGATCACCGAGCTGTTCGCGGCGAAGATGGAGACGGCCAAGGTCCGGCTGCTGTGGGGCACCGCCAATTTGTTCTCCCACCGCCGCTACATGGCCGGTGCGGCGACCAACCCCGACCCGGACGTCTTCCTCTATGCCTGCGGGCAGGTGCGCGCGGCGCTGGAGGCCACCCATGCGCTGGGCGGCGCCAACTACGTCATGTGGGGCGGGCGCGAGGGCTATGAGACGCTGCTGAACACCGACCTGAGGCGTGAGCTGGACCAGATGGGCCGCTTCCTGGCGATGGTGGTGGAGCATAAGCACAAGATCGGCTTCGACGGCCCGATCCTGATCGAACCGAAGCCGCGCGAGCCGACCAAGCACCAGTACGATTTCGACGTCGCCACCGTCTACGGCTTCCTGGAACGCTACGACCTGCTGGCCGACGTGCGGGTGAACATCGAGCAGAACCACGCCATCCTCGCCGGCCACAGCTTCCAGCACGAGGTGGCGCTGGCGCTGGCGCTCGGCATCTTCGGCTCGCTCGACATGAACCGCGGCGATCCTCTGCTGGGCTGGGACACCGACCAGTTCGCCAACGACATCGGCGAACTGACCGTGGTCATGCACGACATCCTGAAGGGCGGCGGATTCACCACCGGCGGCCTGAATTTCGACGCCAAGATCCGCCGCCAGTCGCTCGACCCGGAGGATCTGCTGCACGGCCACATCGGCGGCGTCGACACCTGCGCCCGCGCCCTGCTGCAGGCGGCGCAGATGCTGGAGGACGGCGCCCTGACCAAGCCGCTGTCCGAGCGCTACGCCGGTTGGGACGGAGCGGAGGGTCAGGCGATCCTGTCCGGCAAGCGCGATCTCGCCACGCTCGCCGAACGGGCGCTGACCGGCAACCTCAACCCGCAACCCCGCTCCGGCCGTCAGGAGTATCTGGAGAACATCGTNTCCCGGGGCGGGAGAGGGAGGTGATCCCCGCTCCACTGCTTCCGTCGATCAACAAGGCCGCCACGACCGGACGGCCACACAGGGAGGAAACACGATGAAGCACCGCCTCACCGCCACCGCCGCCGGCCTGTTCCTGACGCTGGCCGCCGCGACCACCATGACCTCGACGGCGGCGCTGGCCGCCGGCGCCACCGTCGGCGTGTCCTGGTCCAACTTCCAGGAAGAGCGCTGGAAGACCGACGAGGCGGCGATCAAGGCCGTGATCGAGAAGGCAGGCGGCAAGTACCTGTCAGCCGACGCCCAGTCCTCGCCGGCCAAGCAGCTGTCGGACATCGAATCGCTGATCTCGCGCGGCGCCAACGCGCTGATCATCCTGGCCCAGGACAGCGACGCCATCCGCCCGGCGGTGGAGAAGGCAGCAGCGGAGGGCATCCCGGTCGTCGGCTATGACCGGCTGATCGAAATCCCGTCGGCCTTCTACATCACCTTCGACAACAAGGAGGTCGGCCGGCTCCAGGCGCGCAGCGTCTTCGCGATGAAGCCGAAGGGCAACTACGCCTTCATCAAGGGCAGCTCCACCGATCCCAACGCCGACTTCCTGTTCGCCGGCCAGATGGAGGTTCTGAAGGCCGCCATGGACCGCGGCGACGTGAAGAATGTCGGCGAGGCCTACACCGACAAGTGGCTGCCGGCCATCGCCCAGCAGAACATGGAACAGATCCTGACCAAGAACGGCAACAAGGTCGATGCCGTGGTCGCCTCCAACGACGGCACCGCCGGTGGTGCGGTCGCGGCGCTGGCGGCGCAGGGTCTGGCCGGGACGGTGCCGGTGTCGGGCCAGGACGGCGACAAGGCGGCGCTGAACCGCATCGCGCTCGGCACGCAGACGGTGTCGGTGTGGAAGGACGCCCGTGAACTCGGCCGCCGCGCCGCCGAGATCGCCATGGAGCTGGCCGGCGGCAAGAAGATGACCGACATCGCCGGGGCCGCGACCTTCGACGGCGGTCCGAAGAAGCAGAAGATGACCTCGCTGTTCCTCACCCCGATCGCCATCACCAAGGACAATCTCGGCACGGTGATCGACGCCGGCTGGGTGACAAAGGACGTGGTGTGCCAGGGCGTGAAGCCCGGCAGCGTCAAGGCCTGCAACTGATGACGGAACCGTCCACCACCCTGTCCCCCCCGGCGCCTTCCTCGGAAGCGCCGGCCGGACGGCGGGCCGGCATCGGCGACGCCCTGCGCGCGCTGGAGCTGGACACCCGCATGGTCGGGATGATCGGGGCGCTGGCCATCGTCTGGATCGGCTTCGACATCCTGACCGGCGGCGCCTTCCTGACCCCGCGCAACCTGTGGAACCTGTCGGTGCAGACCGCGTCCGTCGGCGTGATGGCGACGGGCATGGTGCTGGTCATCGTCACCCGCAACATCGACCTGTCGGTGGGCTCCATCCTGGGCTTCACCGGCATGGTGGTCGGCGTGCTCCAGGCCCGCATCCTGCCGGAGATCTGGGGCTTCGACCATCCGCTGACCTGGGTGGTGGCGGTGCTGGCGGCGGTCGCCGTCGGCGGGGCGGTGGGGGCGGTGCAGGGCGCCGTCATCGCCTATCTCGGCGTGTCGTCCTTCATCGTCACGCTGGGCGGCCTGCTGGTCTGGCGCGGGGCGGCGTGGTGGGTGACGACCGGCCAGACGGTGGCGCCGATGGACGGGCTGTTCAAGCGGTTGGGCGGCGGCTTCGAGGGCGCCATCGGCGCCGGCCCCAGCTGGGCGGTCGGCATCGCCGCCGTCCTGCTGTCGGTCGCCGCCATCCTGGTAACGCGGCGGAGGCGGGCCGGCTTCGGCTTTCCCGTCCGGCCCTTGTGGGCGGAGGGGGTGGTGATCCTGCTGGTCGCCGCCGCCATCGTCGGCGCCGTGCTGGTGGTCAACAGCTACCCGCTTCCCGTCCCGGTGGTGCGCCGGATGATGGAGGCGCAAGGGCTGTCCACCGACCGCGGGCTGCCCTTCGTCGCCCACGGCTTCGCCATTCCGGTGCTGATCGCGCTGGCGGTGGGGGTGGGGATGACCTTCCTGTCGCGGCGCACCCGCTTCGGCCGCTACGTCTTCGCCATCGGCGGCAACCCGGAGGCGGCGGAGCTGTCGGGCATCAACACCCGGCGGGTGATGGTGATGGTGTTCGGGCTGATGGGGGCGCTGTGCGGCCTGTCCGCCTGCATCGCCACCGCCCGGCTGAACGCCGCCACCAACGCCAACGGCACGCTGGACGAGCTGTACGTCATCGCCGCGGCGATCATCGGCGGCACCTCGATGGCCGGCGGCGTCGGCACCATCCTCGGCGCGATGCTGGGCGCCATGGTGATGCAGTCGCTGCAATCCGGCATGGTGCTGCTGGGGGTGGACGCGCCGATGCAGAACATCGTCGTCGGCCTCGTGCTGGTCGCCGCGGTCTATGTCGACACGCTCTATCGCAGGGGCCTGAAATGATGGGGGCTGAAATGAGCGCTCTCGCTACGGCGGCTCCACACGCCGCAACGGCACCGCTGGTGGAGATGCGCGACGTCTCCATCGCCTTCGGCGGCATCAAGGCGGTGGACGGCGTCAGCATCGACCTCTATCCCGGCGAGGTGGTCGGGCTGCTCGGCCACAACGGCGCCGGCAAATCGACGCTGATCAAGATCCTGTCCGGCGCCTATGCCGCCGACCATGGCGAGATCCGGGTGAACGGCGAACCGGTCCAGATCACCAGCCCGCGCGACGCCAAGCGCTGCGGCATCGAGACGATCTACCAGACGCTGGCGCTGGCCGACAATGTGGACGCCGCCGCCAACATCTTCCTCGGCCGGGAAAAGCTGACCCGCTGGGGCACCCTGGACGACCACGCGATGGAGGCGGAGGCGCGCAAGGTGATGGGCCGCCTCAACCCGCATTTCCGCCGCTTCAAGGAACCGGTCAAGGCCCTGTCCGGCGGCCAGCGCCAGTCGGTCGCCATCGCCCGCGCCATCCATTTCGACGCCCGCGTCCTGATCATGGACGAACCGACCGCCGCCCTCGGTCCCGCCGAGACCCGTCAGGTGGGCGAGCTGGTGAAGCAGCTGAAGCAGGAGGGGATCGGCATCTTCCTGATCTCGCACGACATCCACGACGTGTTCGATCTGGCCGACCGCATCCATGTGATGAAGAACGGCAAGCTGGTCGGCACCGCCCGCGTGTCCGACGTGACCAAGGACGAGGTGCTGGGGATGATCATCCTTGGCAAATGCCCGCCGGGTGCGGTTCCCGGACCGGGGGCCGCCTGATACCAGCGGCTATTGATCCTGACCTTCGAGGATCAATAGCTCCGGCGGCAATGGCTGCCGCCGGCAGTCATATCAATCCGGAAAGTCGCCTCGCTCCGTTCAGGTCCGATTCAGCAAGCGATGGCAGGGTCCGCCGCGACCCCCTTCTGGATAAGGCCCACATCACCATGATGGTTACATCGTTCAGCCGCGGAGCGGTCCTGGCGGCCACCCTCTGCACTGCATTGGCGGGCACCGCCACGCGGGCGGCGGCGGATGACGAGGGAAGCAAACCCTCCAAGGACTGGACATTCATGCTCGGCGGCGGCGCCATCTACGCGCCGGATTACGAAGGGTCCAACGATTACAAGGCGATGCCGGTCCCTATCGTCGAGGTGTCCTGGCGCGACCGGGTTCGGCTAACCACCAGGGGCGGAGCGGGGATCGTCGCCACGCCCTTCGCGACCGATGCCCTGAAGGTCGATGTCGGCATCGGCTATCATGCCGGACGCAAGGAAAGCGACAACGACGCCCTGAAAGGGCTCGGCAACCTGGACGGCGGCGCTGTGGCGACCGCCCGGCTCGGCTATCGGATGGGTCCCGTCGGGGTCGGACTGCAGGTCGCCCGCGACCTTGGCGGCGACCGTGACGGCCTTTCGGCCACCGTCGAGGCGGAGTATGCGATCCGACTGTTCGGCGACCGGGCCCGTCTCAGCCTGTCGCCCCATGTCACCTGGGCCGACGACAATTACATGAGCAGCAGCTTCGGCATCACCGCGGCCCAATCCGCCCGCTCCGTACACCACCTGGCCCGTTACGACGCCGGGGCGGGGTTCAAGGATGCAGGTCTGTCGATCGGCGTCAGCTATGCCGTGACCGACTCGATCCAGGCCGTGAGCCGGCTGGGCTATACCCGCATACTCGGCGATGCCGCCGACAGTCCGCTGGTCAAGCAGGAGGGAAGCGCCGACCAGTTCAGCACCCTCGCCGGCCTCAGCTATCGCTGGTAGGTCCACCCCCGGCAAACCCGCCGGCTCCCTGCCGGGAATAGGCGTCCCAGCCCTGGCGTTGCAGCTCCTCGAGCAGCCAGCGGGCGCCGATTCCCAGCGGGCGCTTGCGGTCGTGAACGGCGAACAGCCCGACCGATCCAGGCAGCACCGCCGGATCGTCGATGGCCAAGCGCACCAGACGACCGCTTTCCAGGGCCTCCTCCACGAGATGATGCGGCATCGTCCCCCAACCGAAACCGGCCAGCAGAAACTCCAGACGGCGGGCGATGTCGACGAACCGCCATACGCGCGGGCTGACGACGCTGAAGCTGGGACCGGGGCGTTGCAGCGGATCGGTCAGGATCAATTGGACATGCTCGGACAGAATATCCCGCGTCAGGGGGCGCGTCTCGCATGCCAGGGGATGGGTGGGCGCCACCACCGGCACCAACGCGACCTGCATCAGCGCAGCGGCCTGCAAATCCTGCGCAATGGACGGCAGCAGCGCACACAGCCCCAGCGTGGCGCTGCCGTCACGCACGCGCCGCTCAGCCGCCCCGAGTCCCTCGGTGAACAGCGTCACTGTCAGATCGGGAAATCTGTGCTGCAGATTGGCCAGTCCCCGGATCACCGGCCCAGTCGGCACGAAACTGTCGACCGCGATCGAAAGTTCCGGCTCCAATCCCGCCGCGATGGAGTGCGCGGTGCGTTCGAACGCCTCGGCCTGGCGCAGAATCTGCTGCGCTTGGGTGGCCAGCACGCGGCCAGCGTCGGTAAAGCGCGGCGTCCGGCCGCTGCGGTCGAACAGCTGCACGCCCTGCGTGTCCTCAAGCGTCTGGATCGCATGGCTGATGGCCGATTGCACACGGCGAAGCTCTCGTCCGGCGGCCGAGAAGCTGCCGGTCTTCTCAATGGCGACCAGCACACGCAGCTGGTCCAACGTCAGCGCACCGATCACGATCCATCTCCAATTTCGATGGTTTTCATCGAAATCATATCACTTCCATGGATGCTTGGCGACCGGCACCTTGGATCCAGGCAACGATGCCCGCCGATATCATCCATCCGAAGGACCCTTCCCATGAGCACTGCGACCCTTGCTCCCCGCCGCCACCTCCTTGGTCTCGGACTGTGGACAGTCCAGACCCTGCTGGCGCTGTTCTTCATCTATGCCGGTTTTACCAAGCTGGCCACGCCGGCGGACCAGCTCGCCGCGATGATGCCGTGGACGGCGGATCATCCGCGATTGGTGCCCGTGACCGGCATCGCCGATCTGCTCGGCGGCATCGGCATCCTGCTGCCGTCCCTGACCCGCATCCAGCCGCGTCTGACGGTTCTCGCCGCGGCCGGCATCATTCTGTTGCAGGTTCTGGCTCTGCTGTTCCACCTGACCCGCGGCGAAGCGGCCGTCGTTCCGATGAACATGGTTCTGGTGACTCTGACGGCCTTCGTTCTGTGGGGACGTGGTCGCGCCCTGCCTGTTCAGCCCCGCTGACGGTGGCCGGTCTCCCTCTCGCTCCCCGAAAACGCACCCCAATAAGCCCGGTCGATCGTCATGCGCATGCCAACTCACTTCCTGTGCCATGGCGGCGGCCCCTGGCCGCGGATGCAGGATCCGCTGCGCGTTACCGCCCAATGGCCGATCCGTCCCAGCGCCATCCTGGTGATATCGGCCCGTTGGGAAGAACAAGCCCTCACGGTCACGAGCGCCGCCCGCGGCTACGATCATGGTCGCAACGTGCCGGATGGATCGATCCGGCGCCCTGCATCGACCGTGACCGGCTGATGGGCTTCGTCACGGTCTCCAGCTACCGCTTCGGCGGCTGACTTTCAAAAGGTATCTCCGCGATGACTTCCCCTGCCATGACCCCGACCCTGAACGAACCGCGCGAGGCGGCGTCCGGCCGGCCGCCGGCCGGCGATGGCGTGGTGTCGCGCCTGCTGACCCGGCTGCTGTTCCGACAGGCCGAAATCGTCGAGAACCGCGAACTGGCTTCGGGGCTGCATCTGCTGACGTTGGAAGGACCGGCGTTGCGCGATCTCGCCTGGATGCCCGGCGACAAGATTCAGGTCAAACTCGGCTCCGGGATGTCCACGCGCACCTACACCCCCATCGACTGGGAGGCACAACAGGGGCGTACCCGGTTCATCGCCCATGCGCTGACCACTGGACCCGGCAGCCTGTGGGTGCGCAACGCCCGGCCCGGCGAGCCTGTTCGGCTGTTCGGACCGCGCAAATCGCTGGATCTGTCGCGACTCGACACGCAAACAAGGGTGCTCGTCGGCGACGAAACGGCAATCGGTCTCGCCGCCGCATGGCATCCCACCCATACCGTTTTCGAGGTCGGCGATCGGACCGCGGCGCAGAGCGTCACCGACCGGTTGGATCTGCCAGCCACACTGATCGCCCGGCAGCAGGACGACGGCCATCTGGAGACGCTGGCCGACATCCTGCTCCGCCTGCCGGGCCGCGACACTGGCTTCGTCCTGGCCGGGCGCGCCCGGACGATCCAGCATCTGCTGAAGGCTTTGCGAAAGAATGGCGTCAGCACCGACCGCATCCTGACCAAGGCGTATTGGGCCGAAGGCAAGGTCGGGCTGGACTGATCCAAAATCGACCGGCGCGTACGAAGCGATGCGGAAACGCCCTCCTCCGGACAGGGCGGTTCAGATTGGCTTCAGGATTTCCCGGTAAGTCTACAGCCAATCGACCGGGAACCAGTGATGCGCATTCTGCTTATAGAAGACGATCCCCTGATCGGCGACGCCATCCGGGCGAGGCTGACCAGGAATGGCATGACCGTCGATTGGCTGGAGGACGCGGCAGGTCTCGACGGGATAACGACCCTGGACGGGTTCGACCTGCTGATTCTGGACCTGGGCCTGCCGGACCGCGACGGACTGGACATCCTGCGCGAAAGGCGGGCCGATGGGCAGAAGGTCCCGATCCTGATCCTGAGCGCGCGCTATGAACTCGACAGCCGGGTACGCGGACTCGATCTGGGCGCCGACGACTATCTGGTCAAGCCCTTCGAAATGGACGAGCTGATGGCCCGATGCCGGGCACTGGCCCGCCGGCGCGGCAACCACGTCTCCAAACTCCGGCAATACCGGAATTTGCGGATCGATCCCACCTCGTTCACGGTCCAGCGCGGCAACGAGAGCATCACACTCACCCCGAAGGTGTTCGCGCTGCTGCTCCGCTTCATCGATAACCAGGGCCGGGTCCTCACCCGCAACGCACTGGAGGAGCATCTCTACGGCTGGAACGGCGAAGCCGAGAGCAACACGCTGGAGGTGTTCGTCTCCCAGATCCGTCGCAAGCTGGGGGCCGACCTGATCCAGACGATCCGCGGGGTCGGCTACATGCTGCCGAGGGAATGACATGCCGTCGATCCGCGCGCGCCTGCGCCGCCGGCTGGTCTGGCTGACTGCAGTCGTCTGGATATCGGCCTCCGTCCTGATCGTCGCGGCAGTGGCGATGGAATATCGGCAGTCGCACCACAGCCGTGCTGCCCAAATCGCAAGACTGCTGCTGGCCTTCACCTCGACCCAGCCCGCCGCGCTCATCACGATGCCGTTTCCGGATCAGCCCTGGGAACCGGACTTCCACGCGGACGAATATCTGGTCGTGATCAGTCGCAAGGGCGTGCTTTTCTACAGTTCAGAGGCGCTACCGCCGGACCAACTGCTGACTCTGCCCCTGCACGGCAAGGCCAAGACCGGCGACAGGACACGCATCTTCCACGGTCTGGAGGACGAGCGCAGCGGCACGCGGGTGGTAATCGGGGTCGACATGTTCGATCCGCTGTTCTCCTCGATCCATGTCGCCGGACTGCTGGCCGCCTATGTGCTGGCCGCAACGGTTCTGATCATTGGCATCCTGATCATCGGCATCCGGTCAGGGCTGGCGCCGCTCGGCGCCTTTGCCAGACAGGTGGGCGAGCGCAGCGAGGACAATCTTGCGCCGCTGGACAAAACCGAAGTGCCGGAGGAGCTGCAGGGGGTGGCCCATGCGCTGAACGGCCTCATGGCAAGGCTCAACCTGGTTCTCGCACACGAGCGTGACTTCGTTTCCAACGCGGCACACGAGTTGCGCACTCCGCTGACTGCGATCCGTGCGCAGGTCGAAGCCCTCGGCGAGGATCTGCCAGACCGCAGCCACGCCCGCTTCGCCAACATCCTTCGGGCCACCGACCGGGCCGGACGGATGATCTCGCAGCTGCTCGACGTCACCCGCTCCCAATCGGTCGATCTGATCCAGACGCCCGCCGACCGGATCGATCTCGTGGGGTTGGTCCAGTCCGTCATCGCCGATCTGGTGCCGCTGGCGAACAGGTGCGGAGTCGAGGTCGTCCTGGAATCGCCCCGTTCCCTTCACGTCACGGCGCGCCCGGAACTGCTGGCCATCATGTTGCGCAACATCGTCGAGAACGCGATGAAATATGCCGGAACACCGGGGCGCGTCGCTGTCACGGTCGTTACGGCTACCGGCCCGGCCACCATCGATCTGTTGGTGGAGGATGACGGTCCCGGCCTGACCGCGGAAGAGTTCCAGCGCTCCTTCGCGCGGTTCCAGCGGCTTGGCCAGTCCGGCGGCGATGGTGTGGGGCTAGGACTGTCTATCGTCGGCGAATTGTCCCAGCGCATGGGGATTCCCGTGGAATGGATGGAGCCGGGAACATTGGGCGGGTTGCGCATCCGCCTGCGGTTGGCGGATACGCCTCCCAACGGAGCGACGGACGTCAGTCGTCAGCCTTCACCCTGACCGGAGCGTGCGCCCAGCAGGGTGCCGCGGCGGCGGCGAACCTCGACGCTCTGGCCGGGGGTGATGGGCAGGAACTCCTTCGGGCGCTCGTCGCTGCCGGCAATGGCTCGGTAGGTGGCGGCGTTGGCCTCCTGCACGTCATTGCCACGGCGGACCTGATCCAGGAATTTCTGGCTCGGCATCATGATGTATTCGATGTCGTTGATGCGCCGGCCGTCCTTCGACACCGTCTTCTCCACCCGGTCGAGGATGCCCTCCTCGACCAGGGAATCGACCGCCAGGGTCACCGTGCGCAGCGTGTCGCGCCGCCGGCTCCACTCGTTCATGCCGCTGTTGTTGATGATGTCGTCGGCGGACAGGGTCATCGGCGGCACGCTGTGCATCCCGTCCGGCAGGCGGGCCAGATCGAGGTCGCCATATTCGATCGACAGCCGGTTGTAGAGCCAGCGCGCCACCGGGCTCTTCAGCCGCATGATCCACTGGTAGGAGATCGGCTTGAATTCCAGGTTGCGGATGGCCGAGGCGACCAGCGCGTTGAACTCCAGATAGGTATCGTTCTCGTCCTCCTCGCCGCCCTCGCCGGTGCGCGGGCGGATGTAGAGCGTGGGGAAGACCGAGGATTCCAGAACCGGACGCGCAGACTTGCGTCCGTTCTCCGGCACCTTGCTGATGATCATGCGGGTACGGGCCAGGATCTCCAGCGCCTCGCGGATCTCCGCCGTGTCCATGGTGCGGTTGACCGCGCGCAACTCCCGCCGAATCTCATAAAGCGAAAAATGGACGCGCACCCGGTCCTGCTTGTCCCCCATCAGCGACAGGCGCGACCGGTCCATGGCGAGGCGGCGCACCACCTGCTCGACGATCTGTTCGCGCTCCGACGGGAACACCTCATACTCGACCATGCGCTTGTCGGCCGGATCGTCGCCGGGGGCGGGCTTGGCCGGGCGATAGATGCGGGCGGGCTGCAGGGTCAGCGTGAACAGGGCGTCCTTGAAGGGAAACTCCTTGTGCACCGACTGGACGAACGCGTTGGCGGCCGGCAGCTCCGGCTCGGTCCCCCGGCCTTTCGACACGAAGACAAAGCGCGGCGCCGTGTCGTAAAGCGCGATCATATGGGACTGACTGCGGTCCTCCATCTCGAACAGAGTCAGCTGGACCGCGTTCGCCTTGCTCATGGCTCATCCCTCCTCGCCAAACGGCACGATAGGGGCTGGCATCGGATGGTGGCAACCGGCAGGGCCGAGTCCGTCTGCAGGCCTGTGTCCCGTTTGGCCGCGCTTGTGTAGGAAATGCCCGCAGCTGTGTCCCGAATGCCCGCGCTTCGTCCTTGGGCAATCGGATGGCGCCGCCCCGCAGGCGTCCGCTGGGGTGGATCGCTGCGAATCGCACCGCGGTTCGGCGAAGCGCGAGCAAATGGGATAGAGACTCGGGGGCGCGGATTCCCGTCATGGGGCCACGAAGCGCGAGCAAACGGGACAGTCCCGGCGCCGGAGGGCTCCCAAACGCGAGCATTAGGGACACATCGAATTCCGTGATGCGGCCAGCCGAACCGCGAAGCGCGGGCAAATGGGACAGATCCGGCCGGCGAGGCTGGCCAGCAGCCGCCTTCCGCGAAGCGGACCGCGGACCATGGCCGCGAATCGCGGGCAAGCGGGACAGCCCACGGCGGCGCGGATAGCGCCGGTCCCCGGCAAAGTGCGGGCAAACGGGATAGAATCCGATTCGCAAGCCAAACGCGGCCAAAGGGGACATATCCGCGACCAAGGGGGACACAGGCGCGGGCCGATGGGACACAACCGCGGGCGAAGGGGACACAACCGAATCAGTCCCTTTTGCCCGCGATTCGACGACCGCAGCAGCCGGCGGAATCCTTCGTGCAAGTTCGCCGGCCCCATCCATGCCGGCCCCCAAGCCTCGCGGAGTTTTCCCCATGCCCACACCGACACCGTCCGCAGCAGCGGCAAATCCCCCCGATACCGGACGGTGGGGACGGATTCCCGCCTGGTGGCTGGACCATCCCGGCCTGGACGCCGACGGCTTCGCCGTTCTGGCGGCGCTTGCCACCTTCGCCGACGAGGACGGCCTGTGCTGGCCGTCGCAATCGACGCTGGCCGCCAAGCTGAAGCGGTCGCGCCCCACAATCAACCGCATCATCCAGGGCCTGAGCGACATTGGCCTGGTCGGAGTCGAACACCGCCGCGGCCGCGACGGCGCCCGCCTGTCCTGCCTCTACCGCCTGCGCTTCACACCGGCCGATACCGTCGATGGGTCCGACAGGGATTGCGTCTCCGCCCGCCCTGTCCGGCCGGCCGACAGGGATGACTCGGACATGCACAGCCCCTGTCCGCCGACGAGTCAGGAACAGGTCCATTCCAAACAGATTCCAGACTCGCACGCTTCGGGCGGGCACGACCGGGCGCAAACGGTTCCGCAAGACTGGATGCCGACTGCCGACGATCTCGCCTGGGCAAAGGCGCGCCATGCCGAGATCGACCTTGGCCGCCATGTCGAGGGGTTCATCCTGCGCTGTCGGGCCCACGGCTATCGCTACCGTGACATCTCATCGGCTTGGCGGGCATGGCTGGCGCAGGATGCCGCGGCGGGCAAGGCACCCGTCGTCCGCAACCGCCCGTCCGCGATAGCGAGCACCACGACTGCCCATCCATCCGCAGCCGAACAGCGCCTGGGTGCCTGGGCCGCCGCTGCCTCGGAACTGCGCCAGCGCACAGCCACGCCTTCCTGGTCGTAAAAAGGGGAGACCGATGACCGTCCACAAGCGAAGCGCCACCATCACCGCCCTCCCGCGCTGCCCGGTTCCGTCTTCCCCGACGGAGGCCTTCGACCCGGCGCTGCCGGCCCCTCTTCGGCAGGCCCGCCTGACCGCCGCGCTGCCGCCCATGCTCCAGCGGCTTCTCGCCCAGGGCCGGATCGACCGCCGTCCGCGCTTCGGTGACGACGGCTTCGACGGCATGATCGAACTGTGGTCCGCGCCCGACGGCGTAACCGCCGCCGAGGCCGCGCTCGCCCGCCAGAGTCTTGAGGAGCTGTACGCCACAGTGCTGGCCCCGGCCGACAGCGACCATCTGCTCGGCCGTGTGCTGACCCTGCTCAGCCATTTCCCGGCCAAGGGACTGTCGCCGGAGGTGGAACGCATGATGGCGCTCGACTGGGCCGAGGATCTGGGCGAATACCCGGCTTGGGTGATCGACGCCGCCGCCCGCAACTGGCGCCGGAGCCGGAAATGGCGACCCTCCATCGCCGAGATGCGTGCCCTGTGCGAGGATCTGTGCGCACCCGAACGCGCGCTGGCCGACCGGTTGGGCACGCTCGCCGCGGCTGTCCCGCGCGATGCCGGCGGCACCGATCTGCGGGCGGTCGCGACCGGGGCGCTGCGCCGGATGGGCGGGATGGGATGAGTCCCCTCGGCCCATCCGGTGGACGGTGCCTGCCAGCGGTCCATATCAAGGAACCCGTCCGCTTCACGTTGCCGACCGATGCCCGACAGCTCTCATATCCCATCCCCGTCCGTTCCCCGCTTCGGCTGGTGCTGCCAGTATATTCCGCCCGATGGCGACGCCGGACTTGCCAAGCGCATGAATCCCGGCACCGTCACCATCGCGACACTGAGCAAGCTGGGCCCCGCCCGCGCCGAGGAAAAACTGACCGAGGTGCTGCGTCGCAACCTGCTGGCCCTCCAGCTGCAACTGGACGAGGTCGCCCGGCAACCGGCCTACCGTCGCCTGCTGCGCGTCAACAGTGGGCTGCTGCCGGCCTACACCCACGAGATCGGACGGCCGCTCTACCGCCAGCCCGGCATCCGGTCGCTGGTGCAGAGCGGGCTGGAGCATGCCGGCCGCAAGGCGATGGAGGCGGGCATCCGCATCGGGCTGCACCCGGACCAGTATTGCGTGCTGAACAGCGCCAATCCATCCACCCTCGACAATGCGGTGGCGGAGCTGGAATACCATGCCGACATCCTGCGGATGATGGGGCTGGCCGGCGGCTGGCACCCGCAAGGTGCGCATGTCAACATCCATGGCGGCGGGCGCGGGGAGGGCATCGCCGGTTTCCGCCGCGGCCTCGCCCTGCTGTCGGAGGATGCCCGCAACCTGCTGACCGTCGAGAACGACGAGATGTCCTTCGGCCTGGACGACCTGCTGCCGCTGACCGATGCCGTGCCGATCGTGCTCGACATCCACCATCACTGGGTCCGCACGCAAGGGGAGTATCTGCGTCCCGACGATCCGCGAATCGCCACTGTCATCGGCTCCTGGCGCGGGGTGCGCCCGGTCGCCCATATCAGCGTATCGCGCGAGGATCTGCTGGCGGACTGGCCGTCCGACAGCCTGCCGGACTATGCCGCGCTGGCGGCGCGCGGGCTGACGACGAAGGATCTGCGGGCCCATTCGCAACGGATGTGGAACCGTGCCGTGAACCGGCTGGTGGCGGACCATCTCTCCTGGGCAGATTTCGAGGTGGAGGCCAAGGCCAAGAACCTCGCGGTCGACGATCTGGAACTGGACGCCCTCGGCAGCGTGGCTGTGGCCGCGTCGCCCGATCTGCAGCCTTGACCAACGGTTGCACTCAACTACTCTGTGGGTGGAGACGAATGACAGACAATTGATTTCACAAGAGGGTTTCGACGTGGCCGACGACATCCGGGATGGGAACCTGGACGCGCTTTCTCAGCTGCAGGCGATGCTGGACACCGTGCCCGATGGAATCGTCATCATCGACGACCGCGGCCGGATCAAGACCTTCAACCCAGCCTGCGAGCGGTTGTTCGGCTGGACCGCCGCCGAGGTGATCGGCCGCAACGTCAAGATGCTGATGCCGTCGCCTTACCAGGAGGAGCATGACGGCTATCTGGAGCGCTACCACCGGACGGGCGAGCGCCGAATCATCGGCATCGGCCGCCAAGTGACAGGCCTGCGCAAGGACGGCTCCTGCTTCCCGATGGATCTGTCGATCGGCGAGGCCAGCCAGGACGGCGCTCCCGTCTATATCGGGATCATCCGTGATCTGACCGCGGCCAAACGGGCGGAGGCGGAGCTGCGCGAGCGCGAGGCCCGCCTCACCTCCATCCTGGAGACGGTGCCGGAAGCCATCATCGTCATCGACGAGAAGGGGCTGATCGAATCCTTCAGCCCGGCGGCCGAACGGCTGTTCGGCTATGCGGCGGCGGAGGCGATCGGTTGCAACATCAGCATGCTGATGCCGTCGCCCTACCGGGAGCAGCATGACGGCTATCTGGAGCGCTACGGCAGGACGGGCGAACGCCGCATCATCGGCATCGGCCGCGTCGTCTCCGGCCAGCGGCGCGACGGGTCGGTGTTCCCGATGGAACTGGCGGTGGGCGAGGTGTTGCTGGCGGGCCAGCGCCGCTTCACCGGTTTCGTCCGCGATCTGACCGAACGTCAGGCCACCGAACGGCGCCTGCAGGAGCTCCAGTCGGAGCTGCTGCATGTCAGCCGGGTCAGCGCCATGGGCCAGATGGCCTCGACGCTGGCCCACGAGCTGAACCAGCCGCTGACCGCCGTCATCAACTACGCCAAGGCGGCCAAGCGGCTGATGGAGCGGCCGGAAACGGTGGTCAAGGCGATGGACATGGTCGACAAGGCGAGCGCCCAGGCGACCCGCGCCGGCCAGATCATCCGCCACCTGCGCAGCTTCATCGAGAAGGGCAAGACCCACCGCTCGGTCGAGCCGCTCAACAAGGTGGTGGAGGAGGCGAGCGCCCTCGCCCTGGTCGGCGCGAAGGAGCGGGAGCTGCATGTGCGCTTCGACTTCGACGCCGCCGATCCGCAGGTGCTGATCGACAAGGTGCAGGTCCAGCAGGTGATCCTCAATCTCGTCCGCAACGCCATCGAGGCAATGGCGCAGGGAAGCCCGGCCGGGGCGCAGCGGGTGCTGACCGTCCATACCGGCTCGGAACCGGGCGAGCCGGCCTTCCGCCGCGTCGCCGTCAGCGACAGCGGTCCCGGCGTGCCGGAGACGGTGCGCGCCCAGCTGTTCCAGCCCTTCGTCACCACCAAGAGCAGCGGTATGGGGCTCGGCCTGTCGATCTGCCGCTCGATCATCGAGGCCCATGGCGGCCGGCTGTGGCTGGAGCCGGCGGCGCTTCCCCCCGGCACGGGCGCCAGCTTTGCCTTCACCGTTCCGCTGTCCGCAACGGATGCCGGTGCGGATGCCAGCCAGGAGACCGGCGATGCCCGCTGACGCAATGCCCATTGCCGAGTCCGACCTCACCGTCTTCATCGTCGACGACGACGACGCGATCCGCGACTCCCTGGAGGTCCTGCTGGATTGCGCCGGCTTCCGGGCGGAAAGTTTCTCCACCCCGCTCGCCTTCCTGGAGTCCGGTGCGCCGTCGCGGCCAGGATGCCTGCTGGTCGATGTGCGGATGCCGCAGATGAGCGGCCTGGACGTGCAGGAGCGGCTGACCCGCGGCGGCCATGCCATGCCGGTGGTGGTGATGACCGGCCATGGCGACGTGCCGCTCGCCGTGCGCGCCATGAAGGCGGGGGCGGTCGATTTCGTCGAGAAGCCGTTCGAGGAGGAGGCGCTGCTCGCCGCCGTGCGCTCTGCCCTTACCCTTGCCCGCGCGGCGGACAGCCGGACGGCGGAGACAGCGCAGCCTGTGCCGGAACAGCCTGCTCCGCCGCCTGCCGCATCCGCCCCGCCGGAGGTTCTGGACCGTCTCGCCGCCCTGACGCCGCGGGAGTTGGACGTGCTGCGCTGGCTGGTGGCCGGCAAGTCGAACAAGGTCATCGCCTTCGAACTGTCGATCAGCCCGCGCACGGTGGAGATCCACCGAGCGCGCGTGATGGAGAAGATGCGCGCCGACAGCCTGCCGACCCTGGTGCGCATGGCCATCGCCGCGGGTGTGGTCCCCGGCGGCGGGTGATCTGCATCAAAAGCGCGCCGCATACGCATTGGTCCGTATATCGGCGCCTCCCGCCGCATTTTATCTTCCATGACGCGCCGCACCGTCGGCGCCATCGTGTTTGCATGGAAGTTCGGAGGCGGTCATGGATCATTTGGACAGCGGGCCGGGCGGGATGCCGGGTGCCGGGGTCGTCCACATCGTCGACGACGATGAGCCGGTCCGCGACTCCCTGAAGGCCCTGCTGGAAGCCTTTTCCTTCGACGTGCGGGACTTCCCGTCCTGCCAGGACTTCCTCGACACCTTCGACGGCAATCCGCAGGGCTGCCTCGTTCTCGACCTGCATATGCCGGTGATGAGCGGGCTGGAGTTCCTGGAGCGCCATGGCGGCGACCTGCACGGCATGCCGGTGATCATGGTGTCCGGCCGCGGCGACCCCTCCACCTTCGCCCGCGCCAAGGAGGCCGGCGTGGTGGCGGTGCTGGAGAAGCCGTTCGACGAGGATCAGCTGATCGACATGCTGAACCGCCTGCTGCCGGCGCCCGCCGCCGCCTGAGTTCCGGCGGTATCATCTCCCTCTCCCGGGACGGAAGAGGGGGATTCGTCGCAGCCCCATACGGTCCCCTACGTAGGTACACTTACGTACGCAAACTTCCTTAGGTACATCACCGAACTGCACAGGGCGGCGGGGGATCGATAGCTTCGGGCCATCAGATGCACCCCGGAACGAACCGGAGCGCACCGCACCGCAAAGGTCGAGGCCACCATGTCCACGCACGCCGCCATTGCCGCCCACGCCAACCGCGCCGTTCCTGGTTATCTGGTCTCCGCCCTGGCGATGGCGCCGACCGCCGGGGTGGGCGCCGCCATCCAGCCGCGCAATCCCGCCGACCCGCTCGCCAGCCTGGGCCACGCCAAGGTCTATGAGCGCGAGACGACGCTGTTCAGCGAAGGCGATGCGGCCGGCTCGGTGTTCCGGGTGATGAGCGGCATGGTCCGTCTCTACAAGATGCTGCCCGACGGCCGGCGCCAGATCATCGGCTTTCTGCAGGCCGGCGACATGATGGGTCTGGCCTTCGCCGCCCAGTATCTCTACACCGCCGAAACCGTCACCGCGACCACCATCCAGCGCATCCCTCGGCTGGAGCTGGATGCCCTGATGGACGCGCAGCCGGCTTTCGCCCGCAAGCTGCTGTCGGCGACCACCTCGGAGCTGATGGCGGCGCAGGATCAGATGGTGCTGCTGGGCCGCAAGACCGCCGCCGAGAAGGTCGCCACCTTCCTGCTGCGCCTCAGCGACCGCAAGGGCGGTGAGCAGATCATCGACCTGCCGATGGGCCGCAGCGACATCGCCGACCATCTCGGCCTGACCACCGAAACCGTGTCGCGCACCCTGACCAAGCTGAAGTCGACCCGCCTGATCCGTATCCTCGTCGGCGGCAAGCTGGACCTGCTGGACCGCGATGCCCTGGCCGACCTCGCCGGCGGCTTTTGAGAGTTTTCGAGTTCTTGTGAGTGCTGCTGAGAGACGTTTGAAGTTTGAACNTTTGATGACGCTCGAAGCCAAGGACATCCCTCGTCGAGTGTCATCCCCGCACAGGCGGGGATCCAGTGTTTCCCAAGCGAAATCAATGGGTTAGACTGGATCCCCGCCTCCGCGGGGATGACGACCAAAAAAACCCATAAGAACTCACAAGTTCTGACCCTTACCGCTTCCTTTCAAAATTCTGGCCGTGGTCCGGGCGCATCGGCGTCCGGAACCGCATCGGCGCACCCGAACGGCGCCCCCCGGACAGCAAGTGGATGATGACCATGACCGTCACGACCCTCACCGACCTGAACGCCCTGATTGCGCGGGTGAAGGCTGCGCAGGCGCGCTTTGCCGAGTATCCGCAGGAGAAAGTGGACCTGATCTTCCGCAGCGCGGCGCTTGCCGCCGCCGACGCCCGCATCCCGCTCGCCAAGATGGCGGTGGCGGAGACCGGGATGGGCGTGATGGAGGACAAGGTCATCAAGAACCACTTCGCCGCCGAATACATCTACAACAAGTACAAGGACGACAAGACCTGCGGCGTGCTGTCGGAAGACGATGACGCCGGCATCCTCACCATCGCCGAGCCGGTCGGCCTGATCTGCGGCATCGTCCCCACCACCAACCCGACCTCCACCGCCATCTTCAAGGCGCTGATCGCGCTGAAGACCCGCAACGGGCTGGTCCTCTCTCCCCATCCCCGCGCCCGCAAATCCACCTGCGAGGCCGCCCGCCTGGTGCTCGCCGCCGCGGTCGAGGCCGGCGCGCCCGACGACATCATCGGCTGGATCGACGAGCCCTCGCTGGAGCTCTCCAACGCCGTCATGCACCATCCCGACATCAACCTGATCCTCGCCACCGGCGGGCCGGGCATGGTCAAGGCCGCCTATTCGTCGGGCAAGCCCGCCATCGGCGTCGGCGCCGGCAACACCCCGGCCGTCATCGACGAGTTCGCCGACATCAAGCGCGCGGTGGCCTCCATCCTGATGTCCAAGACCTTCGACAACGGCGTGGTCTGCGCGTCCGAACAGTCGGCGGTGGTGGTCGATGCCGTCTATGACGCCGTGCGCGACCGCTTCGCCCATCATGGCGGCTACATCCTGTCGGCTCGCGAGGCCGACGCCGTGCGCAAGGTGCTGCTGACCGACGGCCACCTGAATGCCGACATCGTCGGCCAGCCCGCCCATGCCATCGCCGCCATGGCCGGCCTGACCGTGCCGCATGCCACCAAGGTGCTGATCGCCGAAGTCACCGACATCGACGACAGCGAACCCTTCGCCCACGAGAAGCTGTCGCCCACCCTGGCGCTCTACCGCGCCAAGGACTTCCCCGAGGCTTGCGACAAGGCCGCCGCCCTGGTGGCGCTGGGCGGAATCGGCCACACCTCGGTCCTCTACACCGACCAGGACCAGCAGGCCGACCGCATCCGCCATTTCGGCGACCGGATGAAGACCGCCCGCATCCTGATCA
>NZ_CP028902.1:452478-657948 GCF_001639105.2 Azospirillum humicireducens | reverse complement strand
GAAGGACCCGAAGGCGCGGGAGCTGGTTCACAACGCGGCGACGCTGGCCGGCATCGCCTTTGCCAACGCCTTCCTCGGCGTCTGCCATTCGATGGCGCACAAGCTGGGGGCGGAGTTCCACATTCCGCACGGCATCGCCAACGCCCTGCTGATCGCCAACGTGATCCGCTACAACGCGGCGGACATCCCGACCAAGCAGACGGCGTTCAGCCAGTATGACCGGCCCAAGGGCGTGGCGCGCTATGCGCAGATCGCCCGCCATCTGGATCTCGGCGGCAGCCGCGACCATGAGCGGGTCGAGAAGCTGATCGGCTGGGTCGAGGAGTTGAAGCAGGCTTTGGAGATCCCGGCCTCGATCCAGGCGGCAGGCGTGCCGGAGGCGGCGTTCCTGGCGCGGGTCGATGCGATTGCCGAGGCGGCCTTCGACGACCAGTGCACCGGCGCCAACCCGCGCTATCCGCTGGTCGCCGAAATCAGGCAACTGCTGCTCGACAGCTACTATGGACGCGCCTATGCCGAGCCGGAAAGCGATATCAGCCCGGCGGTGCTGAGCGTGGTCGGCGCCACGAAGTCGGCTGCCGAATAAAGCGCAACCTTGCATGACCGTCTGGGGCCGTCGGGTCGGGGTGGCAACCCCGTGCCCGGCGGCCTCCACCGTGTTTTCAGACCCCTTCGCCCTGCTGCCCCTGCTGGGTCAGGGTGGCGATGAAGCGCTGGGTGCGTTCGCGCGCCGGGCGGGTGAACAGCTCGCGCGAGGGGCCGGTCTCCACCACCTCGCCGCCGTCGAGGAACACCACCTCATGGGCTATGCGCGAGGCGAGGCGCAGGTCATGGGTGGCCATCACCATGGTGGTGCCCTCCGCCGCCAGCGTGCCCAGCACCTCCACCACCTCGCCCGACAGTTCGGGGTCGAGTGCGGAGGTCGGCTCGTCGCACAGAAGCACGCGGGGCGACGGGGCCAGCGCGCGGGCAATGGCGACGCGCTGCTGCTGGCCGCCCGACAGGGTCGCCGGCCACGCATCGGCCTTGTGGGCCATGCCGACCTTGTGCAGCAGGGCCATCGCGCGCTCCCGCGCCTTCTCATCCGGCCATTTCTGCACGGTCACCAGCCCTTCCATCACATTCTCCACCGCCGTGCGGTGGGGAAAGAGCTGGAAGTTCTGGAACACCATCCCGGTCTGGCCGCGCAGCCGCTGGATGTCCTTCCATCCGGGCTTGCCGCCGGGCTGGAAGGCCAGCTCCTCCTCGCCGATGCGCACGGTTCCTGCGGTCGGGATTTCCAGCAGGTTGATGCAGCGCAGCAGCGTGCTCTTGCCGCCGCCTGACGGTCCGATCAGCGCGGTGACGCGCCCTTCCGCCACCGTCACGCTCACGCCCTTCAGCACGGTCAACTCGCCGAAGCGCTTTTCGATGTTCGACAGCCGGATCACGACTTCGCCTCCAGGAAACCGCCATACTGCCCGAACCGCCGTTCCAGCCGGACCTGAAGCGCCGACAGGATGGAGCTCAGCGCCAGATAGATCAGCGCCACTTCAACATAGAGGATCAACGGCTCGTAGCTGGTGGCGACGATGCGCTGCGCCGCCTGGAACAGCTCCGGCACCGTGATGGCGGCGGCGAGCGAGGTGTCCTTGACCAGCGAGATGAAGGTGTTGGACAGCGGCGGCACCGCGACGCGGGCGGCCTGCGGCAGGATGGTGCGGCGCATCGCCTGCGACCAGCTCATGCCGATGGAATAGGCGGCCTCCCACTGGCCCTTCGGCACCGATCCGATGACGGCGCGGATGATCTCCGAGGTATAGGCGCCGACATTCAGCGTGAAGCCGATCAGCGCCGCCGGAAAGGCGTCCAGCACGATTCCGACACTGGGCAGGCCGTAGAAGATCAGGAACAGCTGCACCAGCAGCGGCGTGCCGCGGATGATCCAGACATAGAAGCGGACGGCGGCGGCCAGCGGCGCCGGCCCGAACAGCCGGACCACCGCCGCCACCAGCCCGACCGTCAGGCCCAGCGCGAAGGAGGCCAGCGTCAGCGGCACGGTGAAGACCAGCGCCGCCCACAGCAGCGACGGAAGCGAGTCCGCCATCAGGGTAAGCCAGTGCAGCAAGGGGGAAGGTGCCTCTCGTGGTGAAGGAACGACAATGCCCCCGGCCCGGACGGGGCAGGGGGCATTGGGGACGGTCCGGATCTTGGCCCGGCCGTTACTTGGAAACGTCGGCGCCGAAATACTTCTGCGAGATCGTCCCGTAAGTGCCGTCGGCCTTCATGGCGATCAGCGCTTCGTTGATGGCGGCGACCAGCTTGGCCTCGCCCTTGCGGACGATGATGCCGGACTGGTCGGCATTGTCGCGTGTTGCCGCGATCTTCACGTTCGCGTTCGGCTTCTGCTTCTTGAAGTCGAGGAAGGACAGGCTGTCGTTCACCGTCGCCTCTGCCCGGCCGTTCAGGACCAGCTGGATGGACTGGTCGAAACCGTCGGTGGCGACCAGCTGCGCACCCGACGCCTCGGCCAGCTTGCCGAAGTTGCTGGTCAGCGACTGCGCCGACTTCCTGCCCTTCAGGTCGTCGAAGCTCTTGATGGCGTCATTGTCGCCGCGGACGATCAGCACGGCGCGGCTGGTGATGTAGGGGTCGGAGAAGTCGTACTTGGCCTTGCGCGCCTCGGTGATGCCGACCTGATTGATCACGGCGTCGTAGCGGCGGGCATCCAGGCCGGCGATCAGCCCGTCCCACTTGCCTTCCAGGAATTCCGCCTTCACGCCGATCCGCTTGGCGACCTCGCGGCCGATCTCGACGTCGAAGCCGACCAGCGCGCCCGACGCGTCATGATAGGTGAAGGGGGCATAGGTGCCCTCGGTGCCGATCTTCATCACGCCGTCGGCCTTGATGCGGTCGAGGTCGCCCTGGGCCTCGGCGGCGGAGACGGCGGCGACCTGCAGGAGGCCGGCGACGAGAAGCGATTTCAGCCAATTCATCGGTTGATGCCCGGTGTTTATGGAATGGGTATTGGGTTGGTCCGCCACCTCGGGGCGCTCTCCGGCGCTGGGCGGTTCCCGTCACGCTACAGGAAAGAATATTCCCTAACAAGGGAATCCAATACCTATTTAGCACATATCAACTGTGCTTTGTGCGTACTGCAAATGGATCGGCATGGGAAATCGCCTCCCCGCCGCCGGCAGCATGACCGGCGGCGGGGAGGCGACGCCACGCCGTCAGGCCAGCGCGATCCGCCGGTCGGCCGTCCGGTCGAGAAGCCCGGCGTCATGGCTGACCAGCAGGACGGCGCAGCCGCGGTCGCGCGCGATGCCGGTCAGCAGCGCCACCGTCTCCTGCTGGGTGACGAGGTCGAGGCGGGAGGTCGGCTCGTCGGCGAACAGGAACACCGGGTCGAGCAGCAGTACCCGCAACAGGGCAAGCCGCTGCAGCTCGCCGCCGGACACCTCGCGCGGGCGGCGGTCGAGCAGGGTGGGGGATAGCCGCAGCCGGTCCATCAGCCGCTCCACTTGGCTCCAGTCCAGCCGGTGCAGCCGGATCAGATCGGTCAGCGCCTGCCGCAGGCTGGCATGGGGCGGGAAGGCCGCTGGCGGGTCCTGGTAGAGCTTCTGGAAGCGGTGCCGCCCGATCCCCGGCTTGCGCCACACCGATCCGCGGTCCGGCGCGACGAGGCCGAGCAGCAGGCCGCCCAGCGTGCTCTTGCCGCAGCCGCTGGGTCCGCCGACGCCGACGATCTCGCCGGCCCGGATCTCCAGGTCGAGCCCGTCGAACAGCGCTTTCCCGCCGCGCGCCTTGGCCAGCCCCTCCGCCCGCAGCACCAGATCGCCTGCCGGCTGGTGCGGCAGCTTCGGCCAGGAGGAAGGCTCCGCCGCCAGCAGGTCGCGGGCATAGGCGCTGCGCGGCGCCCGCAGCACCTCCTCGGCCGGACCCTGTTCCACCACCTCGCCCTCGCGCATCACAATCACGTCGCCGCCCAGCTGGCGGGCGACCGCAACATCGTGGGTGATGGTCAGCAGGCCACCGCCCTCCTCGACCTCGCGGAGAAGGAGGGCGACCGCGTCGTCGCGGCGGTCGGCGTCCAGCCCCTTGGTCGGCTCGTCGGCGATGACGATGCGGGCCCGGCCGGCGCGGGCGGCGGCGAAGGCGACGCGCTGGGCCATGCCGCCCGACAGCTCGCCGGGCAGCTTGCCGAAGGCCTCGGCCAGCCCGAGATGCGCCAGATCCGCCCATGCCGCCGCGTCGGCATCCGCCGCCGTCCGGCCGGCGACGAGGCGGTGCGTCTCCGCCACCTGGGCGCCGGCCCGCATGGTCGGATCCAGCGCCAGCCAGGGTTCCTGCGGCAGCAGGCCGATGGTCCGGCCCCACAGCGCCCGGCGCTCGGCCATCGGCAGGGCCAGCAGGTCGCGGCCGTCCAGCAGGACGCGGCCGGCGGCGCTCAGCCCGTCCGGCAGCACGCCCATGATGGCCTGGGCCAACAGGCTCTTGCCCGATCCCGTCTGTCCCAGGATGGTCAGCGGGCGCCCGGCCCGCAGCGTCAGGCCGATCGGCTGCAGGATGGCGCCGTTCGAGACGACTGTAAGCTCCTCGACGCTCAGCAGAACGGTCATGGCTTGCGGCTCCCCGCCAGCAGGTTGAGGGACAGGACCAGCAGGAAGACGGCCAGGATCGGCTGCAGCAGCACCCACGGCGCCTCGTCGTAATAGGGCAGCAGCTCCGTCATCATCAGCCCCAGCTCCGCCGTCGGTGGGCGCACCCCGACGCTGACGAAGCCGAGAGCGGCGATGGCCAGGATCGCGGTGGCGGCGCCGAAGGCCGCCAGGGTCAGCACCACCGGCGCGATCTCCGGCCACAGATGGCGGCGCAGGATATAGGCGGGGCCGAAGCCCAGCAGCCGCGACGCCTCGATCTGCGGCGAGCCGGCCAGCGTCCGGGTGGTGGCGCGCACCACGCGGAAATACTCCACCCACAAAACCAGCGCGATCCCGACATAGAGCGTCCACAGGGTGCCCGGCGCCAGCGCCGTCAGCAGCAGGACCAGCAGAAGCCCCGGCAAGGCCAGCACCGTGTCGGCGAGAACGCCCAGGCCCCGGTCCACCCAGCCGCCGCGCCAGCCCGCCGCGATGCCCAGCAGCACCCCCGGCACAGCGGCCGACAGCACCCCCAACAGGGCGAGGCTCAGCGACAGCCGCAGCGCCGCAGCCAGCCGCGCCAGCATGCTGCGGCCGAGATGGTCGGTGCCCAGCGGCTCGGCCCAGGACGGGGCGGCGAGGATGGCGGTCAGGTTTTGCCGGTTGGGATCGGCGCCGGCCAGCAGCGGAACCGCCCAGGCGAAGGCGGCGACCGCCGCCAGGACGGCCAGTCCGGTCATGCGGCGGCCGTTGAGAAGGCTGTCCCTCATGCCTGCGCCCTCCGCGGATCGATGGCGGCGCAGGCGAGATCCACCAGCCCGTTCAGCAGGACGAAGGTCAGCCCCATCACCAGCGCGGTGCCCTGGATCATCGGCACGTCGCGGGCGATGACGGCATGGACCAGCGCATGCCCGATGCCCGGCCAGGCGAACAGCGTCTCGACCACCACGACCCCCTCGATCAGATAGACCAGCTGCACCCCCTGATAGGCCAGGACCGGCACGCCGATGTTGCGCAGCCCGTGGCGCAGGAAGGCCGCCCGTTCCGGCAGGCCCTTGGTCCGGGCGAAGGCGTAGTAGGGGGAGCGGACGACCGCCAGCGTGGCGTCGCGCGTGACCCGGCTCGACACCGCGGCCATCCCCAGCGCCAGCGTCAGCGCCGGCAGCAGCCCATGCGCCGCGCTGTCGTGCCCGGCCACCGGCAGGGCGCCCAGCCCGACCGCCACCAGCAGGATCAGCAGGATGCCGACCACGAACTGCGGCACCGCCCGCAGCGCCGTCGCCAGCACCAGCGACGCCCGGTCCACCAGCCCGCCCGGACGCAGCCCGGCCAGGATGCCGAGAGGCAGCCCGAGCAGGGTCGACAACAGGATGGCCGTCAGCGCCAGCCTGGCGGAGTGGCCGAGCTGGTGGGCGATCTCCTCGACCACCGGATCGCCGCTGACCAGCGAGTCGCCGAGGTCGAAGCGCAGCAGGTCCCACAGCCAATGGCCCAGCGCCATCGCCGCCGGACGGTCGAGGCCCAGCTCGGCCCGCACGGCCTCTGCGGCCGCGGCCGTGACATGGTCGTAGCCGTAGCGGCCGGCGGCGATGCGGAAGGCCATGTCGCCCGGCAGCATGCCGGTCAGCAGGAAGGTCAGAACTCCCACCGCCAGCGCGACCAGCACCGCCTGCAGCAGCCGGTGCCCGACCGCCTTCACGATCATGGAATGCCTCACGGTGCCCACCGCAGGCTGGAGATGCGGTAGCTGCGCTCGAACGGGTCGATGGTGAAGCCTTCGACGCGCTTGGACACGGCGGCGGTCTGCTGATACCGGGCGACCGGGATCACCGGCAGTCCGGCCTGCAGCAGCGTGACGGCCTGCCGGCGCAGCTCCGCCCGGCGCGCCGGGTCGGTGGCGTCGCGCAGTTCGGCCAGCACCGCCGCCATGCGCGGCTCGGTCCAGCCCATGGCGCCCCAATCGCCGCCCTCCGGTCCGAAATCCTCCAGCAGGGTCGCCAGCGGGTCGGGGATGAGGGCGAAGTTGCGCGCCATCAGGGCCAGTTCCAGGGTGCCGTCGCGGTGGCCCGCCGGGACGTCGCTGGAATTGCCGATGGAGACGCGCAGGTCGATGCCGGCGGCGCGTGCCTGATCCTGGATGGCGGTGGCGATCAGCGGCAGTTCCGGCCGGTCGGGGAAGGTGCGCAGGGTCAGGCGGAAGGGCTGGCCGCCGCGTTCCAGAATGCCGTCGGCCCCCTTGGTCCAGCCCAGTTCGGCCAGCAGCGCCGATGCCCGCGCAATGTCGCGGCCCAGCGGCGGCAACCCTGCGACATGCCACTCCGGCAGGCTCGGCGGCAGCAGCTGTCCGGCTGCGGCGTCGGGCGTGCGCAGGATGGCGGCGGCGATGCCGGCGCGGTCGATGGTCAGGCTCAATGCCTCCCGCGCGCGGACGTCCTGCAGGAAGGGGTGCCCGGCATTCACCTTCAGCGCCACGGTGCGCGGGATCGGCACCGCATGGACCTGGAGCTTGCGGTTGCCGCGCAGCCGCTTCTGGCTGGCCGGGTCGAGGGTGAAGACGATGTCGGCGTCGCCGCTCTCCGCCATCAGCGCGCGGGTCTCGCCCCGCCCGGCGGCCAGGAAGCCGATCCGCTCCACCGCCGGCTTGGCCCCCCAATAGTCGGGGAAGCGGGCGGCGACGAGGCGCTGCGGCGGCTCCAGCCGTTCGATGCGGTAGGGGCCGGTGCCGATCACCTGCGTCACCTGCCCGTTTTCCGCGTAGGCGGCCGGGGCCAGGATCAGGGTGGAGTTGTGGGCGAGTGTGGCCGGCAGCGGTCCGAAGGGCTCGCTGAGACGGATGACGATCTCCCCGCCGTCCGCGTCGATGGCGGCGACCGGCGCCTGCTTGAGCGGACCGGGCTTGCCCAGCGCATGGCGCAGGCTCGCCGCCGCCGCCTCGGCGGTCATGGGCGTGCCGTCATGGAAGCGCACGCCGTCGCGCAGGCGGAAACGCCAGGTCAGCCGGTCGTCCGAAACGGTCCAGGATGCCGCCAGTGCCGGGCGGGGCTGTCCGCTGTCGTCGGCGTCGAGCAGCGTCTCGGCCACCTCCAGGCGGGTGAAGACATAGCCGGACTTCGACGGATCGGTGCTGCCGATCTCCCACGGCGCCACGATGCTCAGGGTGCGGTCCAGAGCGGAAGCGGCGCTTGGCGCCAGCGCGAAAGCCGCGATGGCACCGATGCCGAGTGCGCCGAGCATTCGGCGGCAAATAGCGTGTCCTGACACGATTCCTTGGTCCTTCAACTGGTTGGCCGGAGACGGCGTTCAGCCGCCGTCTCCACCGATCAGGGGCTTATAGTAATGTTATAACGTGACATATAGCCCGGTTGCGAACGGCTTGCATTCCGAAATCGGCAGAGTCGCGACAGGTGGGTGGCGACGGCTGTGATGGAGACCCTGACCGGAAGCGCAATCTCGCCCCTCCCGTTCCCGGCAATCCGGAATTAATGCGGGTTAATGAACCCCGCCTTGTCATTGATAATGACTATCATAATCATCTGGGAAACGTCACCACCCGGCACAGCACCAGCCATTCCCGAGGATTTTCCCGATGCCCGACACCTCCCTGCCCACCATCGAGGCGCCCACCGTCACCGCCGGCGCGACCGGCCTCCTGCGGCTCGAGGTCGACTGGCCGACGGTCCTGCCGCGGCTGGACGCTCTTGGACCGGTCCGGGTCGTCACCGCCAACAGCGCCATCATCCACGAGAAGACCGGCCGGTTCGGCAATGTGTCCGGCAACGGTCACGCCATCATCGTGTTGAACCGCGACGTCGACCTGCGGATCTTCCCGCGTCACTGGCGCCGGACCGCCTATGATCCGGCTGCCGGAGCCATCCTGGTCCAGGATGCGGCCGGGCGCCCGGTCCATGCCATCCATCGTACCGCCGACACCGACGCCGCGGCCTGGGACGCCTTCCTGGCCGAGCACCGGACCGATGGCGACGTGGCCGCCGGCCTCGACAGCGGCGAACCCCCGGTCGAGGCCGTCGCCACCGTCCCGGCCGACATCGACGTCGCCGGCCTGCGCGCCGCCTGGGCGGCGATGGCCGACGTCCACGAGTTCCATGGGATGCTGAAGCGGTTCGGCGTCGCCCGCCTCGACGCCATGCGGCTGGCGGGCGGCGAGTTCGCCCGCGAAATCCCGCTGGCGGCGGTGACCGGCCTGCTAGACTCCGCACGCGACGACCGGATGGAGATCATGATCTTCGTCGGCAATGCCGGCTGCATCCAGATCCACACCGGCACCATCGCCACGCTGCGGACGGACGGGGCCGTGCTCGGCATCGACGATCCCGCCTTCCGCCTGCGCTGCGACCTGGCCCGCCTGTCCAGCGCCTGGGTGGTGTTCAAGCCGACCGACAAGGGCGGCATCACCACCGTCGAGCTCTACAACGCGCAAGGGGAGAACTGCGCGATCCTCTGCGGCCAGCGCGACGAGGACAAGCCGGAACGGACGGAATGGCGCGCGTTGGCCCGGTCGATGCCCGACCTGCCGGGCGTCGCCTGAGTTGCGGGAGCCGACGATGACCCGCACAGCCCCCCGCCGCCTGCTGGCCGCCCTCGCCTTCGGTGCCGCCGTTTGTCTGGGCGCACCGGTCGCCGGGGCGGCGGAAATGCGCCTCGTGACCATCGGGGCGCCGGTGACGGAGCTTGCCTTCGCACTCGGAGCCGGCGATGCGGTGGTCGGGCGCGACACGGTCAGCCGCCAGCCGGCCGCCGCCTCGGCGAAGCCCGATGTCGGCTATATGCGCACCCTGTCGGCGGAGGGGCTGATGTCGCTCGCCCCCACCCATGTGCTGGCGGTCGAGGGGGCCGGGCCGCAGACCGCCTTCGACCAGCTGCGCGCCATGGGCGTGACGGTGGAGATGGTGCCGGAAGTCTCCAACCCGGCCGGGCTGACCGCCAAGATCGCCGCCGTCGCCCGCGCCCTGGGCCGCGAGGAGGAGGGCCGTCGCCTCGCCGCCGATGTGGGCGGGCGGCTGTCCGCCCTGTCGGCCGAGGCGCAGCAGGCCGCCGGTTCCGGCAAGGCGGGCGCGCGCATCCTCTGTCTGGTCGGCGGCGGTCCCGGCGGAATGATGGCGGCCGGACGCGGCACGGTGCCGGATGCCCTGATCGCGCTGGCCGGCGGGCGAAACGCCATCGACAGCGACCGCGACTTCCCGCCATTGTCGGCCGAAGCCGCCCTGGCCGCCGAGCCGCAGATCCTGCTGGTCAGCCGCGCGCTGGTGGAGCGGTCGGGCGGGCTCGACGGCCTGCTCTCCCTGCCGCAGCTGGCGATGACCCCGGCGGCGCGCGACCGTCGCGTCGTCCAGATCGACGGCGCGCTTCTGGTCGGGCTGGGTCCGCGCACGCCGGAAGCAGTCGAGGCGCTGCTGCGCGCCCAAACCGGAAAGGGCGGGCCATGAGCATCGGCATGTCCATCGCCGGCGTAGCCCCGGCCCGCCGCCCCCGCCTCGGGCCCGCCCTGGGGCTGCTGGGTGCCGCGCTGACGGTTGCGGTGCTGATCGCCCTGTCGACCGGTAGCATCGCCCTGCCGCTGGACCGGGTGCTGTCGCATCTGGCGCAGGCGGTCGGCCTGCCGGGCGAGCCGCTGGGCGCCCGCGACGCCGCCGTCCTTTACACCCTGCGCCTGCCGCGCATCGTGCTGGCGGCGGCGGTCGGCGTCACGCTGGGCGTCGCCGGCGCCTCGCTGCAGGCGATCTTCCGCAACCCGCTGGCCGATCCCGGACTGGTCGGGGTGTCGAGCGGCGCGGCGTTGGCCGGGTCGGTCACCATGATGCTGGGCGTTGCCGGGCTGGGGCTGTCGCGCAGCGGCCTGTCGCTGTCCACCCTGCTGCCGGCGACCGCCTTCCTGGGCGCGCTGGTCGCGACGATCCTGATCCTGGCGCTGGCGCGGCGCGACGGGCGCTGTTCGGCTACCGACATGCTGCTGGCCGGCATGGCCGTCAATGCCCTGGGCGCCGCCGGCATCGGCCTGTGCAGCTATCTGGGCGACGATCAGGCGTTGCGGCAGATGACCTTCTGGATGATGGGCGGCTTCGGCGGCGCCGCCTGGACGCACATCGGGCCGGCCCTGGTCCTGATGCTGGCCGCCACTGCCGGCCTGCTCGCCAATGCCCGCCGGCTCGACCTCTATGCGTTGGGCGAGCGCGACGCCTTCCTGCTCGGGCTGGAGCCGCATCGTTTCGCCGTGCGCACCGTCCTGCTGGTGGCGCTGGGGGTGGGGGCGGCGGTCGCCGTCTCCGGCCTGATCGGCTTCGTCGGGCTGGTGGTGCCGCACATGATCCGGCTCTGGCTGGGGCCGGTCCACCGCCGGCTGCTGCCGGCCACCGCCCTGGCGGCGGCGACCCTGCTGGTGCTCGCCGACACCACCGCCCGCAGCATCGCCGCCCCGGCCGACGTGCCGGTCGGGCTGCTGCTGGGCGCCGTCGGCGCGCCCGTCTTCCTGTGGCTGCTGCGCGTCCGCGGCGGACGTTCGTTCGGGTGAGGAACCCCATCTTGCTGCAAGCCGATCAAGTGTCCTTCGCCGTGGGCGGCCGCCGGCTGGTCGACGGCGTGACCGTCCATCTGGTTCCCGGCCGGCTGCTGGCCATCCTCGGCCCCAACGGCGCCGGCAAATCGACCCTGCTGGCCCTGCTGTCCGGCGAACGCCGGCCGACCGGCGGCGCCGTCCGGCTCGACGGCCGGGATCTGCGCGAGCTGCCGCCGCGGCTTCTCGCCCGCCGCCGGGCGCTGGTCGGCCAGCATCCAGCCGCCGGTTTCGCCTTCTCGGTGGAGGAGGCGATCATGCTGGCGGTCGAAACCGCCCCCTGCAGCGCCGGCGAGCGGCGGCGGCTGATCGCCGACAGCCTGCGGGCCGCCGATGCCGAGGGGGTGCGCGACCGCCTGCTGCCCCAGTTGTCGGGTGGCGAGAGCCAGCGGGTCGCCTTCGCCCGCGCGCTGGCCCAGCTTGCCGCCGGAGCGCTCCACCGCGACGGACCGGACGGCTCACCCTGTCTGCTGCTCGACGAACCGACCGCCAGCCTGGATCCGGCACACCAGCATCACCTGCTGCGGGCGGCGCGGGCCTGGATGGAGCGGACCGGCGGCGCCTGCGCCGTGGTGCTGCACGACATGACGCTGGCCGCCCGCTATTGCGACGACGCGCTGGTGCTGGCCGACGGGCGGGAGGCGTGGAGCGGCCCGATGTCCGCCCTGCCGGTTCCGGTTCTGGAACGGGTCTTCGCCACCCGCTTCGTCCGGATGCCGGCGCCGGACGGACAGGGGGCCGTCTTTGCCACGACAGGGCAGCCGCCATCCGGGCTGGACAGCCGTTTTGCGACTGATTATTAATATCATTTTTTACGAAGGGAGGAGGCGTTGCGCGTTCTGGTCGTCGAGGACGATGCGGCCGTCAGCTATTGGATCGGGGCCAAGCTCAACGGCTCCGGCCATTCCTGCCGCTTCTCCGGCGACGGCGAGGAGGCGCTGCGCCTGCTGGCGGAAGAGGCGTTCGACGTCGTCGTGCTCGACCGCATGCTGCCGAAGCTCGACGGGATGGAGGTGCTGAAGCGGCTGAACGGCACGCGCCATCCGCCGGTGCTGGTGCTGTCGGCGCTGGACGAGACCTCCGACAGGGTGGCCGGGCTGCGCGCCGGGGCCGACGACTATCTTGGCAAACCCTTCGACTTCGCCGAACTGCTGGTGCGGCTGGAGCATCTGTCCCGCCGCCACGGGCAGGCGATGGCGGCTCCCGGCGACCTGCTGTCCGTCGGCGATCTGGTGATGGACGTGGTCCAGCGACGGGTGACGCGGCAGGGCGTGCCCATCGAGCTGACCGACAAGGAATTCCGCCTGCTGCACATCCTGATGAGCAACCCCGGCCAGACGGTGACGCGGACCATGCTGCTGGAAAAGGCGTGGGGCTACGGCTTCAACCCGCCGACCAATCTGGTGGAGGTGCATGTCTTCAAGCTGCGCAGCAAGATCGACAAGGATTTCGATCCGCCCCTGCTGCGCACCGTGCGGGCCATCGGCTATGCGCTTGGTTGAGCGGCTTCCCGCCCGCATCCGCCCGCTGCTCGACACCCGCAGCTTTCGCCAGACCATGACCATCGGTGCGGTCTTCGTCGTCGTCACCTCGGGTGCGGTGCTGTGGAGCCGCAGCCTGCTGACCGATCTGGTCAAGGACCATGTGGTCGAGCTGCTGGAACGCGACACCGCGACCCAGCGCCAGCTTGGGCGGTTCGGCGACTCCCCCGATCTGGCCGCCGACCTGCGCCGTCGCGAGCAGTTCGAAACGGAGACGGCGCGCAAGCGGTTGGTGCTGGATGCCTCGGGACGGCTGCTCTACGGCGACGACGCGACGGCGGCCCGGCTGCTGGACGTGCTGAACTGCGATCCCGCGCGTCTCGCCTCCTGCCCCACCGGGCTGGTCGAACGCCGCGGCAAGGACGCCACCGACGGCTGGAAGATGCAGGCTCTGGTGGTGGCGCTGCCCGATGGCGGACGCTTCATCAACGCCTACGACATCCAGCCGATGCTGAGCCAGATGCGGGCGGTGCCGCTGGCGGCCGGTGTCGGCGTGCTGCTGTTCCTGCTGACCAGCCTGACCTTCGGCGTCTATTTCAGCTCCGGCACCCTGCGCCGGGTCGGTGCGATGAGCGAGGCGCTCGCCGCCTATGCCGGGGGCGACCGCAACCGCCGGATCGACGTCGGCCGCACCGACGACGAGTTCGCCGGCCTCGGCCGCGAGATCAACCGCACGCTCGACCGCGTCAACCGGCTGGTGGAGGAGGTGTCGAGCGTGTCCAGCAGCATCGCGCACGAGCTGCGAACGCCGTTGACCCACCTGCACAACCGGCTGGCCGGCATCGCCGAGGAGTGCGCCGACCCCGAGATCCGCCGCGCGCTGGAGGACGGCATCGAGGAGACCCTGCGCATCCAGCAGCTGTTCCGCGCCATCATGCGGCTGGGCGAGATCGAAACCGCCCGCTGCAGCCTGAGCATGGAGCCGCTGGACGCCGAAGCGTTGCTGGAGGAGATCCGCGAATCCTACCTGCCGCTGGCCGACGACGCGGGCGTCACGCTGTCCGTCGCGGTCGAACCGGGGTTGCGCATCCGCGGCGACCGCAGCCTGCTGTTCCAGGCCGTTGCCAACCTCGTGGACAATGCCCTGAAATATGCGGCAGACGGGCAGGAAATCCGGCTGTCGGCCGGCATCCGCGACGGCTGGGAGGAGCTGTGCGTCGCCGACCGCGGACCGGGGCTCGCCCCCGGCCAGCGGGCGCTGGCGGTCCAGCGCTTCTTCCGGCTCAATCCGCAGAATGGGGTGCCGGGCTATGGGCTCGGCCTGTCCATCGTGGGCGCCATCGCCACCCTGCATGGCGGCGGGCTGCTGCTGGAGGACAATGCGCCAGGGCTCCGCGTCACCATCCGTCTCGGCCGCCACGCCCAGATGGACCGGACACCCCCGCCACATTAAGCGGCGTTAAGGGAAGCGCGGTTGAGCTTAAACGCGACTGCGAATTATTCTCATAGATATCACCGGACAGACACCTGTCCCCCTCCGTCCTGCCCATTCGGAACCCGCCATGACCGCACAGCACACCCCCGCCGCCAGCCAGGATGCAGCATTGGAGTCCCTGCGTGCCCGGCTTCTCGCCGAACCCGGCGGGGTGCTGGAGGCGGTGGCTGCGGAGACTGGCGTCAGCCTGCGTACCGTCGTCGATTGCCTGCCGGAGGCCATGCGTGGCTTCGCCCCCGGTTCGGCGGCGGAAGCGGCGATGACCGACATCGCCGGCTGGGGGCCGATCACCTTCCTGGTGCACAGCGCCGATCTGGTCCTGGAATGCAAGGGACCGCTTCCGCTCGGCCAGTTCGGGCGCGGCTTTTACAATCTGGCCGGCGGCAGCCCGATCGGCGGCCATATCCGGCTTGGCCGCTGCGCCGACCTCGCCTTCGTCCGCCGTCCCTTCATGGGCAGCGGCGACAGCTGCGCCGTGATCTTCTTCAACGGCGACGGCGAGGCGATGTTCAAGATCTTCGTCGGCCGCGACGAGAAGCGCCAGCTTCTGGCCGATCAGGTGGAGCGCTTCCTGGCCCTGCGCGACCGGCTCTGCCTGTCAGCGGCATGAGAGCTTCTGAGTGATTGTGGACCTCACTCGGCCGTCATCCCCGCGGAGGCGGGGATCCAGTCTAACCCATTGATTTCGCTTGGGAAACACTGGATCCCCGCCTGTGCGGGGATGACACTCGACGAGGGATGTCCTTGGCTTCGAGCGTCATCAAATCCTTAAGTTGGCGCCTATGCGCCTTCGTGGGAATGACGGCCGACTTGCCCGTTCTGCGCCTAGTAGTTGAGAATAATAATCAATAGCAAAACTGACATCATCGTGCCGGCCGGGTCCGGCGTGACCCCAAAAAAGCGAGGAGAGACAGAGATGACCGCAACCCCCAGCATTTCGAGGCGGATCGCAGGGCCTGGACGGTTGCGCCGGGCGCTGTGGCTGTCGGCGTCGGCGCTGACCCTGGCCGGCGCCGGTGCCGCGCTCGCCCAGACGGTGGGACAGACGGCGACGCAGACGGCGGCAGCCCCGCAGGCGGGCCAGCCGGCAACCGTGCTCGACGCCGTGACCGTCTATGGCGAACGCGGGCAGCGGCGGCTGGACGAGGCGACCTCCACAATCTCCGTGATCGGGGAGGAACAGATCGAGACGCGCGGCCTGCACCGCCTGCAGGACCTGACGCGCTACGAGCCGGGGGTGACGGTCAGCAATTCGCCGGCCCGCGCCGGTGCCGGCGGCTTCGCCATCCGCGGCATCACCGACAACCGCGTGCTGATGCTGATCGACGGCACCCGCCTGCCGGAAACGCCGAAATCGGCCGGTCCGTCCGCCGGCTACAGCCGCGACGCGGTTGACCTCGATTCCCTCAAGCAGGTGGAGATCGTGCGCGGTCCGTCCTCCGCCCTCTACGGGTCGGATGCGCTGGGCGGCGTGGTCGGCTACGTCACCAAGGATCCGGCCGATTACCTCTATCCCGGCAAGGATTTCTACGCCTCGCTGAAGGGGGCCTACGACAGCGTCGACAGCTCCTTCTCCGAAACCGGCACCGCGGCGATGCGCGCCGGCGAGTTCTCGATGCTCGGCATCTTCACCCGTCGAGACGGCGAGGAGTACAAGTCCAAGGACAAGAGCTTCCGCAACCCGCAGGACTATCAGGTCAACAACGCGCTGGCCAAGCTGGTGTGGGAACGCGGCCCCGACAAGGTGACGCTGACCGGCGAGTATTTCCACCGCGACACCGACACCACCCTGCGCAACGACGTCGGCACCGCCGCCAGCTACATCTTCTCGACCGTCCCGTCGCGCACCACCCGCGGAACCGTCGCCGATTCCGTCAGCGATGACGAGGCGACGCGCTGGCGCATCGGGCTGGAGCATTCGCACGACGCCCCCATCGGCTTCATCGACCATATCGACTGGCGGCTCTACGCCACCGGCTACGACCATCAGGAAAACCGCACCCGCACCACCGGCGTTACCACCTCCACCAACACGCTGTTCCCGGCGCGCTCCACCCTGCGCGAAGAGACCAACAACGAATCCGAACAGCGGATCTTCGGCGGCGCGGTCAACATGCGCACCGACGCCAACTGGTTCGGGCTGCCCAACCGCCTCTCCTACGGCTTCAGCGTCGATCACATCCGCACCGAGCGCATGCGCGACGTGACGCTGACCAACACGGCGACCGGCGCCTCCGCCAAGAGCTACAACGGCGACACCTATCCCAGCCGCACCTTCCCCAACACCAGCACGCTGATGCTGGGCGGCTATCTGCAGGACGAGATCACCATCGACCGGCTGCGTCTGGTGCCGGCCCTGCGCCTCGACTATTACCGGATGAACCCGGAGCTGGACGCGGCCTATCTCGCCTCCAACCCGTCCTCCACCCCGTCGAAGCTGGACAAGCTGGCGCTGTCGCCGAAGTTCGGCGCCACCTACGAGCTGACCCGCGAATATTCGCTGTTCGGCCAGTATGCCCACGGTTTCCGCGCGCCGCCCTATGACGATGCCAACCTGGGCTTCTCCAACCCGACCTACGGCTACGAGGTGCTGCCCAACGCCAGCCTGAAGCCGGAGACCAGCAACGGCGTCGAGGCCGGTTTCCGCGCCAAATACGCCGACGGCTCCAGCTTCCAGGTCTCCAGCTACTACAACCGCTACAGCAACTTCATCGCCCAGCGTGCGGTCGGCCGCAGCAGCAGCGGCCTGCTGCGCTACCAGTCGCAGAACATCTCGAAGGTCGAGATCTTCGGCGTCGAGGGCAAGGGGGAGTGGCGCTTCCAGCCGGGCTGGTCGCTGTTCGGCGCGGCGGCCTTCGCCCGCGGCTTCGACCTGGACGCCAAGACCGCCATCGACGAGGTGGCGCCGCTGACCCTGAATGCCGGCCTGTCCTATACCGCGCCGGACAATTTCTGGGGGGCGGAGGTGGTTGCCACCCACGCCTTCGCCAAGAAGGCCGACGATGTCAGCAGCTCCACCTATCTGAAGGCGCCGTCCTACACCACGGTCGACCTGTCGGCCTACCTGAACCCGACCGATCACCTGTCGCTCGGCGCCTCCGTCAAGAACCTGTTCAATCAGGAATACTACAACTACATCAACGTGGTGAGCGTCGCCGAGACCTCCGCCGACCGCCGCCGCTACCTGGAGGCCGGGCGCTCCTTCCTCGTCCACGCCACGGTCAAATGGTGATCCGGCCCGGGAACAGGCGTCACCGCTTTCCCAAGCGGGGCTGCACCATGGTTCAGGGCGCCTTTTCACGGATGATCGCGTAGGGTCGCTTGGAAGGAACCTTCCAAGGAGCGTCCCGGATGACCGATGCCGCCACGCCGATCCGGGAAACGGGTCTGCAGCCGCCCCCGCCTCCACCGCCCCCGGCCGCGCCGTCGCCGGTGGCCTGGAGCCCGTGGGTGGTGCGGCTGGTGATGCTGTCGACCGCCTTCCTCGTCCCCCAATTCCTGATCACGGTGCACAATTACCGTGCGCTGGAGGTGGGGGACACGCTGCTGCTGATCGCGCTGCTTCGCCCGACACCGAAACAGTAGGTCCGAAACAATGACGCCCCGCGCGTCGGGCACGGGGCGTCACAGCGTCACTCAGACGGCACCAATCAGACGGCGGCGGTGACGACCACTTCGATCAGGATTTCCGGCTTGCCGAGATCGGCGACGCCGATGGTGGCGCGGGCCGGCAGGTCGTTGCCGTCCAGCCAGGACAGCCACGCCTCGTTCATCTCGTCCTTCAGGCTCATGTTCGTGATGAACAGCTGGGCGGACAGCAGCTTGGTCTTGTCGCTGCCGGCCATCGCCAGCATCTGGTCGAGCTTGCCGCAGATCTGCGTGACCTGACCGCCCATGCCGACGCTGACGTCGTCGGCGATGATGCCGCCGAGATAGGCCGTGCCGTTGTTGACGACGACGCGGTGCATGATCTTGGTCTTCTCGATGCGCTTGATCACGGAAAACTGCTCCTTGGTTGTTTGAAAGGGGTGGAAGAAGGGCGGTCAAAGCCCCGCGACGACCACGATCTCGACCAGGATCGACGGGTCGGCCAAGCGGGCCTCCACCGTCGCGCGGGCGGGCGGGTTGGCCTTGTCGACCCAGGCGTCCCAGGCGGCGTTCATCTCGGGGAAGGTGGCGATGTCGGCGAGATAGACCGTGGCGGTCAGGAGGTTGCTCTTGGACGTGCCGGCCTCGGCCAGCAGGGCGTCGATCTGGCGCAGCACGTCGCGGGTCTGCGCCTCGACCGTGGTGGAGCCGTCATCGACGATCTGGCCGGCGAGATAGACGGTGTCCTTGTGGATGACCATGTCGCAGAGGCGCGGGGTCAGGTGGAAGCGCTGGATGGTCACGGGTTCGATGCTCCAAAGGGTCAGGCGGCGAAGCGGCCGATGCTGAAAGGGGCGATGGGCAGGTCGGTGGACCCGCCTGTGATCAGGTCGGCGGTGATGCGCCCGACAATAGGGCCAAGCTGGAAACCGTGCGCCGAGAATCCGAAGGAATGGTAGAGGTCCGGTTGGGTGCCGCTGGGGCCGATCACCGGGATCTGGTCCGGCATCCGCGCCTCGATCCCCGCCCAGGAGCGGACGATGGTGGCGCCGCGCATGCACGGGAACAGGTCCCACACCGTGCGGGCGTTCACCGACACCTGGGAGAAGTCCAGCTCCGTCCGGTTCTCGTCGCGCATCGCCCGGCCCAGCAGCCCGCCGCCGATCAGCACGGTTCCGTTGGGGAACTGCTTGAAGGACAGGGTGCGGCCAGTGGCGCCGACCACCGGCTTGATGAAGGGGGGGACGCGGGCGGTGATCATCAGCATGGGTGCGATGACCTCCAGCGGCACCGGCTCCCCCACCTGCGCGGCGATGCGGTCGGCCCAGGCACCGGCGGCGTTCACCACCACCGGGGCTTCGTAGACGCCACCGTCGGCGGTCTCGACGCTCCACAAATTGTTTTTACGGACCAGCCGCGTCACGGCGCCGCCTTCCTGGAAGCGGGCGCCGAGCGAGATGGCCTTGCGCCGGAAGGCGAAGGTGGTGCGGAAGGGGATCGCCGCCCCGTCACCGCGCGACACCAGCGCGCCGACGCAATGGTCGGCGATGGCCGGCACCAGCGCGCGCAGCTCGTCCTGGCCGACCACCTCCTCGTGGGTGAAGCCCAGCGCGGTCAGCTCGGCGACGCGGGCGTGCGAGGTCGCCAGCTCGGCCTCGCTCTCCGCCACCTTGATCTGGCCGTGGCTTTCGAAGCCGCAATCGTCGTCCACCAGATCCCGGATGCGGTGCCACAGCGCCATAGAGGCGACGGTCAGCGGCACCTCGGCGACATGGCGGCCGAGCTGGCGCACGCCGCCCGCATTGACGCCGGAGGCGTGGCGGGCGACATGATCCTTCTCCAGCACCAGCACGCGGACGCCGCGCATCGACAGGTGCAGCGCGGCCGAGCAGCCGTGCAGGCCGCCGCCGATGACGATGACATCAGGACGGGTGGAGACGGTCGCGGTCATCGGGCGCCTCCGGTCAGTGCTTGAACACGGCGTCGATGTCGGCGTCGGTCTTCGGCAAGGCCGCCAGCTCGGCCAGCGTGATCGGCTTCACCGGCGGGCGCAGCCGGTAATAGCCGACCTCCGCCGGGGAGACGCCGCGCTCCGCCGCGATGACCTCGGTCACCGTCGGGCCGCAGAGCCGGCCCTGGCACGGCCCCATGCCGCAGCGCAGGAAGCTCTTGGCCTGGTTGGGACCGGAGCAGCCGAGCCGCACCGCCTCGCGCACCGCACCGGCGGTGATCTCCTCGCAGCGGCAGACGATGGTGTCGTCGGCCGGTGCGCGGAAGGCTTCCGCCGGGGTGTAGAGCGTGTCGAGGAAGGCGCGGCCGGTCAGCGCGCGGTCGAGCGCGGCGCGATGGGGAGCCGCCAGCTGGTCGCGTTGCTCGCGCCCGATGCGGCCGAGCCGGTGCAGCGCGTCGAGCGCGGCCAGACGGCCGGCCTCTTCCGCCGCGCGGGCGCCGCCTATGCCGGCGCCGTCGCCGGCCAGCGACACGCCTTCGACCGAGGTGGCGCCCCACGCGTCGGTGGTCGGCCGCCAGCAGCGCTGTTGCTCGTCCCAGCGCTGGGCGCAGCCGGTGGCGTTGGCGAGGTTCAGGTTGGGGACGACACCGTGATGCAGCAGCAGCGTGTCGGCGGGCAGCCTATGCTCGGTGCCGTTGCGGGTGTAGGTGACGCTCTTGAGGGCGCCGTCGCCATCGGCGCGGAGTGCGGTGACGTTGCCGATGACGGTCAGCTTGCGCCGCACCTCCAGCATCAGCTTCATGCCCTTGGCCAAATAGGGCGAGCGCAGGAAACCGGGCAGCAGCGGCAGGGCGGCGCGCCAGTTCTGCTTCGGCGTTGTGTCGAGAATGGCATCGATCCGCGCGCCGGCCTGCAGGTATTGCCAGGCGAGTAGCCAGAGCAGCGGGCCGCTGCCCGCCATCACCGTGGCGCCCGACGGCACGAGGCCGGAGGTCTTCAGCAACACCTGCGCCGCACCGGCGCCCAGCACGCCCGGCAGGGTCCAGCCGGGGATCGGGAAGGGACGCTCCAGCGCGCCGGTCGCCAGGATGACGTGGCGCACGATCAGCATCGCCGCCGCACCGTTGCGTGACAGGCCGATCTGGATGCTTCGTTCCCCGTCCGGGCCGTCTTCGCGCGGGCGGGCGACGCTCCACACCGTGGCACCCGGCCAATGGGCGGCACCGCTGTCGCGCAGCGGTCCCAGCAGCTCGGCGCCGTGCCAGTAGTCGGGACCGAGCACCTTGCGGTCGCGCACCGGCGTCTCGGTGACGGCGCGGTAGATCTGGCCGCCCGGTTCCGCCTGCTCGTCGAGCAGGACCACCGACGCGCCTTTCGACGCGGCGAGGGCTGCGGCGGCGAGACCGGCGGGACCGGAGCCGACGACGGCGATGTCGAAGTCAAACTTGGGGGCGCTCATCGCTCCACCTCGCGCTTGCCGTTCTGGGTTTCCACCGCCATGCCGGGGGCGACGCGCACCTGACAGCCCTGGCGGTTGCCGGTCCCGTCGATGGTGACGAGGCAGTCGAAACAGACGCCCATCATGCAGTAGGGACCGCGCGCCGCGCCGCTGACGGGGGTGTTGCGGCAGGCGGTGATGCCGTTGGCCAGCAAGGCGGCGGCGACGCTGTCGCCGGCCCGTGCGTTGGCCGGACGGCCGTCGATGGTGAAGGCGACCGCTTCGGCCGCGGTTTCGATCTCAGGCAGCCTGCGGAACATGGAACCTCCGGGCGCTGAAGGGCGCAAATCGGTCGCCGAGGCCGCCGGCCGCGATCAGCGGCGCCAGCGTCAGCGCATGGTTGGCGGCAAGGGTGACGCCGCTGTGGCAGGTGGCGACGAAGGCGCCGGGGGCGGTCTGCGACTCCTCGTAGATCGGGAAGCCGTCCGGCGTCAGCACGCGCAGCGCCGCCCAGCTCCGCACCACGTTCAACTTGCCCAGCAGGGGGAAGAAGCGGATGGCGCGCTGGGCGATGGCCGAAGAAATGCCGGGCTGCAGCGTGGTGTCGAATCCCGCCTCCTCGAAGCTGTCGCCGATCATCACCCCGCCCTCGTCGGTCTGGCGGACATAGACGGTGGGATGGTGCAGGAAGGGGACGGTCTTCTCGGTGACGATGACATGGCCGCGCTGCGGGCGGACGGGGGCCGACAGCCCGACCATCGGCGCCAGCCGCGCGCTGTCATGGCCGGCGGCCAGCACGATCTTGCCGGCGCGGACCTCGCCGGCCGCTGTGGTCATGCGGAAGCCGCCGTCGCGATGCTCGATGCGCTCGACCCGGTGGTTGGGCCGGTAATCGACGCCCAGCAGGCCGATGCCCTTGTGCAGGGTGCGCAGCAGCCGCAGCGAGTTGCAATGGCCGTCCAGCGGGCAATAGGTGCCGCCGACCACGTCCGGCCCGATGAAGGGCAGCTCCTTGCGCAGCGTCTCGCGGTCCATCACCTCGTAGGGGTAACGGATCATGTCCGGCTGGTTGTGCAGCCGCATCATGGTGTTGGCGCGGGCCTGCAGATCCTCCTCCGACAGCATCGGCATGAAGCCGCCGGGGCGCCGGTAGGCGACGTCCAGCCCGGTCTGCTGGTAGAGCAGGTCGGCGAAGCCGCTCCAGTCGTCGGAGGACTGCTTGGTCCAGCCGGCATACTCCGCCATGCCGAGACCCTTGCCCTGCACCCAGACCAGGGCGAAGTTGCCGCGCGACGGGCGCACGGCGATGTCGCCCTCGTCCAGCATGGCGACCGTCTGGCCGGCACGGGCGAGGCCCCAGGCCAGCGCCGATCCGACCAGCCCGCCGCCGATCACGGCGACGTCGTATTCTCCGCCCCGACTGGGCTGCGTCATCGTCTCCACTCCCGCCGCCGCCGCACGGCGTCCATGTCCGTGCGCATCGGCCGCCGCCGTTGTCGTGATGCGCGCATCCGTCGGCCCGGCTCCCGCATGCGGTGCCGAATACTTCGCGATGCATCGCGTACTCTTCCGCAAAGCCCGTTCCGCGCCGGTTTTGCGCATGGATGGCTTGCGAACTGCAGGGTTTTCACGGGACCGACGCCGCGGGATGCTTCCCGGCAACGCACGGCCGCTCCTCGATCCTTGCGACAGCATCGGCAGCCAACTTATAACTGTCAAATCAGATCGAAGGGGTGTTTCATGACTGAATGTTATGTTGTGGTTGGCGGCCAGGGACCGGCGCCATGATCAATCCGCGCCAGATCGAGGCCTTCCGCGCCGTGATGGTGACCGGCGGCATCACCGCCGCGGCCGAACTGCTGAACATCTCCCAGCCCGCGGTCAGCCGCCTGATCAGCGACCTGCAATATGCCTTGAAGCTGACGCTGTTCGAACGGCGCGGCCCCCGGATCGCGCCGACCAGCGAGGCGATCTCGCTCTATCAGGTGGTCGACCGCGCCTTCGTCGGGCTGGAACTGATCGAGCAGACGGCGCGCGATCTGACCGCCCGGCGCAGCGGGGCGTTGCGGGTGGCGGCGATGCCGGCGCTGGGCGTGGGATTCCTGCCGCGCTACGTCGCGCGCTTCCTCAGCGAACGGCCGCGGGTGGACATCGCGCTGCGCGGCAGCACCTCGCCCATCATCCTGGACTGGGTGGCGACCGGCCAGTGCGAGCTGGGATTCGCCCACACCCCCATCGACCATGCGGCGGTGCTGACCGAGAAGATCCCCGGCATTCCGGCCGTCGCCATACTGCCGCCCGGCCATCCGCTCGCCACCAAGGATGTGCTGGTCCCGAAGGATTTCGAGGGGGAGAGCTTCATCTCCACGACCCCGCCGGCGCTGCTGCGCTCCCGCATCGACACCGTTTTCGCCGACCATGACGTGTCGCGGGTGATGCGGGTGGAAGCCCAGCTGACCATGAACGCCTGCGCCATGGTGGCGGCCGGCTATGGCGTGTCGGTCGTCGATCCCTTCACCGCCCAGGATTATGTCCCGCACGGCCTGATCGTCCGCCCCTTCGAACCGCGCATCGGCTTCGACATCGCCATCCTGCGCTCCGCCCAGGTGCCGCTGTCGATGATCGCCGAAGATTTTCTGACCGGCTTCATGGAGGAGGCGATGCGCTTCCGCGACCGCTTCCTTGGACCGGGCACCGGCACCGAAGCCGGTCCCCAACTCGTTCGGAACACGGAATTATAACATTACCGGATGAATGATGGCGGTTTTTCGATTTGACGGTTATGTGACCGCACCAGCACCCTTGGCCTGCGTCCTGGCCGCGACCTTCCCGAAAAACAGCCTGCAGCAACGGCGGCGGCAAGGAGAGGGACGGTAAAAGCGGCGATCCGGATCCGCAACGCGATGCGGTCCGAAGATCAGGCTCAGATGAAACCCCAGGACCGTGAACAGGAACCCCTGAACAGGGACCGAGGCTCAAGAGGAGAATGACGATGCGCTCCGTGATGTGCGGGTTGATGGCGACGGCGGCCCTGTGGTGCGGCATGGCCGCGGTCCAGAAGGCAGCCGCTCAGGACAAGACGCTCTATGTCGCCGCCTATGGCGGTTCCTTCGAGCAGACCATACGCAAGGACATCATCCCGGCCTTCGAAAAGGCGACGGGCGTGAAGGTCGAGTATGTCGCCGGCAACTCGACCGACAACCTCGCCAAGCTGCAGGCCCAGAAGGGCAACCAGCAGATCGACGTCGTCATCCTCGACGACGGCCCGATGTATCAGGCGGTGGCGCTGAACTTCTGCGCCGACCTGGAGAAGGCGCCGGTCTACGACCAGCTCTACGATCTGGCGAAGATGCCGTCGGGCAAGGCGATCAACTTCGGCGCGGTCGGCACCGGCATCGTCTACAACAAGGCATATTTCGACGAGAACAAGATCCAGGCCCCGACCTCGTGGAAGGACATCGAGGATCCGCGCTACAAGAAGAAGCTGGTGGTGCCGCCGATCAACAACAGCTACGGCCTGCACGCGCTGGTGATGATGGCCCGCCTGAACGGCGGCGGCGAGACCAACATCGAGCCGGGATTCAAGGAATTCAAGGATAAGGTCAACCCGAACGTGCTGGCCTACGAGCCGTCGCCGGGCAAGATGACCGAGCTGTTCCAGAGCAACCAGGCCGTCATCGCGGTGTGGGGCTCGGGCCGCGCCAAGGCGCTGGCCGACACCGGTTTCCCCGCCACCTTCGTCTATCCCAAGGAAGGCGGCATCGTGCTGGGCTCCGCCGCCTGCCAGATCGCCGGCAGCAAGAATGCGCCCGAGGCGCAGAAGTTCATCCAGCACATGCTGGGGGTCGAGGCGCAGACCGCGCTGGCCGTCAGCGCCGGCTTCGGCCCGGTGAACAAGACGGTCGAGCTGCCCGCCGACAAGCAGGCCGGCATTCCCTATGGCCCGGAGCAGGTCGGCAAGCTGCTGGTGGTGGATTGGGACACCATCAACAAGAACCGCGAAGCATGGAACAAGCGCTGGACCCNCGTGAGCGGGGGAGAGGGGGGATACAGCGAAAGGGAGACGACGGCATGGCTTATCTGGTTCTCGACCAACTGACCAAGCGCTTCGGAAACTGGACGGCGGTCGACAACGTCTCGCTGACCGTTGAGAAGGGCGAGCTGATTTCGCTGCTGGGGCCGTCGGGCTGCGGCAAGACCACCACCTTGCAGATGATCGCCGGCTTCCTCGACGCCGATGGCGGCCGGGTGATGCTGGACGGCCAGGATCTGCTGGCGAAGAAGCCGAACGAGCGCGGGCTCGGCATCGTCTTCCAGAGCTACGCCCTGTTCCCCCATATGACCGCGGCGGAAAACGTCGGTTTCGGGTTGGAGATGCGCAAGATCAATCGTGCCGACCGCGACCGCATGGTCGCCGACGCGCTGAAGCTGGTCGGGCTGGAGCAGTATGGCGACCGCCACCCCCGCCGTATGTCCGGCGGCCAGCAGCAGCGCGTCGCGCTGGCCCGCGCGCTGGTGATCAAGCCGAGCCTGCTGCTGCTCGACGAGCCCTTGTCCAACCTCGACGCCAAGATGCGCGAGGAGATGCAGATCGAGCTGCGCCGCATCCAGCGCACCGTCGGCACCACCATGATCCTCGTCACCCACGACCAGTCGGAGGCGATGGCGCTGTCCGACCGCGTGGTGGTGATGAACAAGGGCCGCATCCAGCAGGTCGCCACGCCGCAGGACGCCTACGACCGTCCGGCCAACGCCTTCGTCGCCAACTTCCTCGGCCGCACCAATCTGCTGCCGGGCATGGTCGGCAGCGGGGCGGCAGGAACCGTCATCACCGTCGCGGACAGCGTGTGGCCGGTGTCGCAGCCGGTGCCCGCTGGTCCGGGGGCGCTGGCCGTCCGGCCGGAGAAGATCGGCTTCGTCGATGCCGGCGGTCTCAGCGGCACCGTGCTGGCCCGCGTCTTCCAGGGCACGCAGTGGCTGTTCGAGATCGAGACCGCGGCCGGCCGCGTGATGGTGATCCGCCAGCATGACGGCTCGCCCCTGCCGGCGGAGCGCGAGCGGGTGATGGTCGGTTGGCGCCCGCAGGACATGGCGGTGATGCCTGCGGATCCTGATACGGTCTTCAATGCCCAGGAGGCGGCATGAGCATGGCGGCATCCACCGAAAGCCAAGTGCAGGCGACTGCCGCAAATCCCTCCACCCACGCACCGCCGCCGCGCCGGCCGCGCCGCTGGCCCTGGACGCCCTATCTGCTGAGCGCGCCGGGGCTGGCCCTGTTCGCGGTGCTGCTGCTGGTCCCGCTGGTGATGACCTTCCTCCTGTCGCTGAACAGCTTCAGCTTCTATGGCGGCATCGAAAATGTCTGGCAGCTCGGCAACTATGCCGACATCATCGCCGACGACTATTTCCACGAGGTCTTCCTGCGCACCTTCCGCATTGCCGCGGTGGTGACGATTCTCTGCGCGGTGTTCGGCGCGCCGGAGGCCTACATCCTGCGCCGGATGAAATCGCCCTGGCGCGGCCTGTGCCTGCTGATCGTGCTGGGGCCGCTGCTGATCTCGGTGGTGTCGCGGACGCTGGGCTGGGCGCTGCTGTTCGGCTCGACCGGGCTGGTCAACCAGGGGCTGATGGCGCTGGGGCTGATCGCGACGCCCATCGAGTTCATGTATACCGAGACCGGCGTGATCATCGCGCTGACCCATGTGCTGGTGCCCTTCATGGTGCTGTCGGTGTGGGCCTCGCTCCAGCGGCTCGACCCGCAGGTGGAGAATGCGGCGCTGTCGCTGGGCGCCGGGCCGCTGACGGTGATGCGCCGGGTGGTGCTGCCGCAGATCGTGCCGGGCATCCTGTCGGGGTCGATCATCGTCTTCGCGCTGGCGGCCAGCGCCTTCGCCACCCCGGCGATCATCGGCGGGCGGCGGCTGAAGGTGGCGGCGACTCTCGCCTATGACGAATTCCTGAACACGCTGAACTGGCCGTTGGGCGCCACCGTGGCGGTGCTGCTGCTGATCGCCAACATCGTCATCATCGTCGGCTGCAACCGGCTGGTCGAACGTCGCTACAAACAGGTGTTCGAATGAACCGCAACGGCCCGCTCGCGCTGATCTTCCACGTCCTGTTCCTGGGCTTCCTGCTGGCGCCGATCCTGATCGTCTGCGCCGTCGCCTTCACCTCGCAGGGCTATCTGTCCTTGCCGACCGAGGGACTGTCGCTGCGCTGGTTCCGCGCCATCGGCGACAATCCGGAATTCATCCGCGCCTTCAAGGACAGCCTGCTGCTGGGGGCGGTGTCCTCCACCCTGGCGATCCTGGTGGCGGTGCCGGCCGCGCTCGCCATCGCGCGCCACCAGTTCTTCGGACGCGAGGCGATCCAGGCGCTGTTCCTGTCGCCGCTGATGGTGCCGCACATCGTTCTCGGCATCGCCTTCCTGCGCTTCTTCACCATGATCGGGCTGGGCGGCACCTTCGCCGGGCTGGTGCTGAGCCATGTCATCATCATCCTGCCCTTCGCGCTGCGGCTGATCCTGGCGGCGTCGACCGGCATGGACCGGGCGGTGGAGAATGCGGCGGCGTCGCTGGGCGCGTCGTCCTGGACCTGCTTCCGCCGGGTGACGCTGCCGCTGATCCTGCCGGGTGTCGCCAGCGGCTGGGTGCTGGCCTTCATCAACAGCTTCGACGAGGTGACGATGACCGTCTTCATCGCCTCGCCGGAGACGACGACCCTGCCGGTGCGCCTGTTCCTCTACATCCAGGACAACATCGACCCGCTGGTCGCCGCGGTGTCGGCGGTGCTGATCTTCCTGACGGTCGCCGCCATGCTGGTGCTCGACCGCGTCTATGGGTTGGAACGGCTGCTGGTCGGCAAGGGCCGCGACTGATCGGCGCGCATCACCGCCGGCGGCGAGCGCCGCCAGCGGTGCAACCGCCGACCTTGCGGCCAGTGTTTCTCAGGCCGGCGTTTCGCGGTGGATCTTGAACGGTGCCCAGGACTGGCTGACCGGCATGATCTCCACGGCGTTGATGTTGACGTGGGGCGGCAGCGACACCACCCAGCGTACCGTCTCGGCGATGTCCTCGGGCTGCAGCGGGTTGGCCCCGCCATAGAGCGCGTCGTAGGCCGCCTTGTCGCCGCCGGTGCGCACCAGCGTGAATTCGCTTTCCGCCAGCCCCGGCTCGATGGAGGTCACGCGCACGCCCTGCGCCGACAGATCGCTGCGCAGGCCGAGCGAGAACTGCCGTACGAAGGCCTTGGTGCCGCCATAGACGTTGCCGCCGGGATAGGGCCAGTTGGAGGCGACCGACGCGAGGTTGACGATCAGCCCGCGCCGGGCGATCAGCCGGTCCAGCAGCAGCCGGGTGATCGTCACCAGCCCGGTGACGTTGGTGTCGATCATGGTGCGCCACTGGTCCAGGTCGCAGTCCTGCGCCGCTTTGGTGCCCAGCGCCAGCCCGGCATTGTTGACCAGGACCGAGATGTCGGCGAAGTCGTCCGGCAGCGAGGCCAGGGCCTCCCGCGTCGCTTTCTCGTCGCGGATGTCGAAGCACAGCGGATGGACCACCGCCGGTCCGCCCAGCGCCTCGACCAGCGCGTCCAGCCGGTCCTGCCGCCGGCCGGTGGCGACGATCCGCCAGCCCTCCGCCACCAGCCGCCGGGCGATGGCATCGCCGAATCCGGACGTTGCGCCCGTGACGATGGCGATTTTGGCCGTGGCGGTTTTCGGGGCGTTGTTCGACATTGTCCGATCTTTCCTCATGACGTTGGAGGCATCCGATTGATGCGCCACAGTATCATAAGCTTCGGAAAGATCTGCCTCTACCCCCGCAGTTCCGCGACCGTCCGGCAGCCGAGAAGGGCCATGGTCCGGTCCAGTTCGTCCTGCAGGATCGCCAACGCATGCTCCGCCCCCGCCTGTCCGCCGGCCGCGAGCCCGAACAGCGGCGCCCGGCCGAGCAGCACCGCCGCCGCTCCGGCGGCCAGCAGCTTGGCGGCGTCGCTGCCGCGCCGCACGCCGCTGTCGGCCAGCACCGTCATCCGGCCGCCGACCGCGTCCATGATCCGCGGCAGAACCGCAAGCGGCGAGGGTGCGCAGTCCAGGTTGCGCCCGCCATGGTTCGACACCACGATGGCCTCGACTCCGGCCTCCAAAGCGCGCTGCGCATCCTCCGGCGCCAGCAGGCCCTTCAGGATGATCCGTCCGGCCCAGCGGCGGCGCAGATCCGCCACATCGTCCCAGCTCACCCGGTCGCACAGCCGGATCCCATCATGGGCGGCGGCATCGGTGATGCGGGTGCGGAACTGCGGCGGATAATGGGCGTATCCCGGCCAGCCGCCGGCGGCCAGCAGGCGCAGCAGCACCCCGCCCGCCCAGGCCGGATGACGCGCAACGTCCAGCGCGCCGCGCAGGGATGGCACCACCGGCACGGTGAAGCCGTTGTGTCGGTTATACTCGCGTTTCGGCGAAACGGCGGTGTCCACCGTCAGGATCAGCGTGTCGACGCCGCAGGCGGCGACGCGGTCGAGCAGGGCATGGGTCAGGCTGCGGTCGCGCCAGACATAGAGCTGGAACCACAGCTCGGCCCCGGCCTCCGCGATGGCCTCGATGCTGGTGATCGACTGGGTCGAGACGCCGAAGGGAATGCCGGCGGCGCGGGCGGCGCGGGCCAGCAGCACCTCGCCGTCGTAGCGGACCAGACCGGCGGCGGCGGTGGGCGCGATGACGAAGGGCAGCGGGCGCTCGCGGCCGAACAGCGTCACGCCGGTGTGGCGTCCGCTGCAATCGACCAGCACCCGCGGCGTCAGCTCGGCATGATCGAAGCCGTCGCGCAGCCGGCGCAGGGAGGATTCGTCCTCGGTGCCGCGGTCGATGTACTCGAACAGGCCGCGCGGCAGGAAGCGGCGGGCCCGCTGGCGCAACTCGTCGATGTTCAGGCATGCCTGATGGGCCGCCATGGGGTCAACCGCCTCCTGTCGGGTTGGGCGCTATCGCGAATAGCCGCCGAATTTGTGGACGGAGATGGAGGCCGCCGCCACCTGCACATGGCGGGCAAGCTCCTGCTCGACCTGCTCGGGCGTCCAGCGCGTGGCGGGCACCGAAATGCTGAGGCCGGCCACCGCGCGGCCATGCTCGTCGGTGATGGCGGCACCGACGGAGATGTCGCCCATCACCGTCTCGTTGACCAGCAGTGCATAGCCCTTCTCCCCCGCCTCGCGTACGCGGGCGCGCAGCCGGTCGGGGTCGCAGACCGTGAAGGGGGTCAGCGGGCGCAGGTCGGTGCGGGCCAGGATGTCCTCCCGCTCCTCCTCCGACAGGCGCGACAGGATGGCGGTGCCGGACGCCGTGTAATAGGCGGGCAGGCGGCTGCCGACCATGAACTCGATGTTGACCAGATGCTTGCCGGGGAAGCGGGCGACGAAGACGATCTCGGCGCCGTCCAGCTCCTGCAGGTTGGTGGTCTCGCCGACGCTGCGGCTGATGTCGAGAAGATAGGGAAAGGCCTTCTCGATCAGCTCGTTGGCGCGCAGATAGTTGTAGGAGAACTGCAGCAGCTTCGGCGTCAGCGCATAGTTGCGCGTGCCGTGGACGCGGCGCAGATAGCCCAGCACCTCCAGCGTGTAGACCAGCCGCTGCGCGGCGCTGCGGTCCAGGTTGGCGGCCTTGGCGATCTCCGACAGCGGCATCTGCCGGTGCGGCCCGTCGAAGGCGTGGAGGATCTGGAAGGTCTTCTCGGTCGAGCCGACGAACAGCGAGGACTCGCGCGGATCGGCCTTCTTCGTGTCCGAATCCGCCTTCGTTGCACTCGTGCCCGTTTCCGTCACGGACTTTTCCGCCTTCGGCGTCCGTCCTGCTGTCCGCGTCATCGGCAATCCCCCTAAGACTTCCTCATCCGGCCGGGCCAGCGCCTTCACACCGTCGCCCGGCGCCTCCGCGCCAACGCATAGCATCCGGCGGACCGATTGCCACGCGTCGCGCGGTTGCCACCGATCATACCGGCTGGGCGGCCGGCATTCCCTCATAGGTGACGAGCAGGCGCGACAGCTCGCGCCGCAGCGACCGCTTCAGCGGCTCGGCCGGCTCGCGCAGCGGCGCCAGCATCGCCGGGGCCTCCACCCCGATCAGGTCCATCACCGCCTTCATCGGGCCGGGGTTGGTCTCGGCGAAGGCGAGGTTCATCATCGGGATCAGCGTGCGGTGGATTTCCAGCGCCTTGTCCAGCTTGCCGGTGGAGGCGAGGTCGTGGATCAGACGCCACGCCCGCGGCAGCAGGTTGGCCGTCACCACGATGCCGCCGCGGGCGCCGGCCGCGACATGCAGCGGGAACAGCGTGTCCTCGCCGCTCAGCACCGCAAAGGAGGAGTCCACCCCCGCCACCGTGCGCAGGAAATGGTACATGTCGGTGTTGCAGGCCTTCATGCCGATGATCCGCTCGTGCCGCGACAGCTCGTGCAGGATCTCCGGATCGACGGCGATGCGGGTGCGGTAGGGGATCTCGTAGATCAGGATCGGCACCGGCGATTCGTCGGCGTAGCGCAGGAAATAGTCGCGGATGCCGGCCTGCGTCGGGTTGGTGTAATAGGGGGTCAGCACCAAGAGCCCGTCCACACCGGCGGCGGCGAAATCGCGGCCCGCCGACAGCGCGTCGTAATAGCCGGTGTCGAGCACGCCGGCGATCACCGGCCCGCGCTTCTCTCCCGCGCCCGCCATCGCCTCCACCGACAGCTCGGCGAAGCGGATGCGCTGGTCCTTCGCCAGGGCGCCATACTCGCCGGTGCCGCCGAGCGGGACCAGCCCGTCGATCCCCTGGCGGAACAGCCAGGAGAACAGCGCCTTGGAGGCCGCCACGTCGATGGTGCCGTCGGCTGTCACCGGCGTCGGGGTGGCGGGCAGAATGCCGCGAAGCTTCGTGGCGTCAAGCATGTCTAATCCTTGGAAGAAGCGAGTGGTGAAGGTGGATTAGGCGGCGAGGCTGCGCCGCCGCAGCCGGTCCGCGACAGTGATCAGGGTGGCGACGAACAGCAGCAGCCCGGTCGACACCGCCGCGATGACGGGGGAGACCTGCAGCGTCACCTCGTCCCAGAACTGCTTGGGCAGCGTGGCGCTGAGGCCGCCCGACGAGAACAGCGAGATGGTCAGCTCGTCGAAGGAGGTGGCGAAGGCGAACAGGAAGGACGACAGCATGCCGGCCCCCAGGATCGGGAAGGTGACGTGCCGCAGCGCCGCCACCGGCCGGGCGCCCAGGCTCTGCGCCGCGAGGTCGAGCCGGGTGTCGTAGTTGCGCAGCACCGCCATCATGGTCATGACCACATAGGGCACGGCGACGACGGTGTGGCCGATGACCAGACCCAGGATCGTGCCGACCAGACCCATCTGGGCGAAGACATAGAACATGCCGACGGCGATGATCATGCGCGGCACGACGATGGGCGACAGGATGAAGGCCAGCATGGCGCCCTTGCCCCGCATCCGGCCGCGCACCATCAGGAAGGCGGCGGGAACGCCGATCGCCATCGACAGGAGGCCGGTGCCGAACGCCACCACGATGGAGCGCCACAGCGCCTGCATCCAGATCGGCGAGTCCAGCAGCTGCTGGTACCATTGCAGCGTGAAGCCCGACGGCGGCCAGGCGAGCCCGCCCTTGCCGAAGGACAGCGGGATCATCAGGAAGGCCGGCAGGCTGATCAGCACCAGCAGCAGCCAGACGAAGGCGGTCAGCGCAACCGGACGCTCGGACCGGCCGCGGATGGGGTGGCGGCGCGGCACCAGGCCGACCAGCGCATCGCTGGCGGAGCCCAGCGCGGCCAGCACGCGCCCGCCCAGCCGCCGCATGGCGGTGTCGCGGTTGCGCACCACCGCACTCTCGCCGGTCAGCGACGCGAAGCCGAAGACACGGTCGTACAGCACGAACACCACCAGCACGACCGTCAGCAGCAGCACCGAGATGGCGCCGGCCAGACCCCAGTTCAGCGTCTGCTGCACCTGATCGATGATCAGCTGGGTGATCATCGTCTCCTTCCGGCCGCCCAGCAGGGCGGGCACGATGAAGAAGCCGATGGCCGACACGAAGACCATGATCGCCGCAGCGGCGACGCCCGGCAGCGACAGCGGGAAATAGACGGTCCAGAAGGCGGTGCCGGGACGGGCACCCAGCGTGCCGGCGGCGCGCGGCAGGGTGCGGTCGATGTTCTCCATCACCGCCAGCATGGTCATCACCGCCAGCGGCAGCATGGCGTGCACCATGCCGACCAGCACGGCGCCGAAGCCGTAGAGCAGGTCGGCCGGGGTGTCGATGATGCCCAGCGACATCAGCGTGCTGTTGACGACGCCGTTGCGGCCCAGGATGACGACCCAGGCGAAGGCGCGCACCAGGAAGCTGGTCCAGAAGGACAGCAGCACCCAGAAGATCAGCCGGCTTTTCGCCGGCCCCTTGGCGATGGAGATCAGGTAGGCGACCGGATAGGCCGCGACCACCGCGACCACCGTCGTCGCCAGCGAGATCTTCAGCGTGATCCACAGGACGGTGATGTAGAGGCTGGAGGCGAACAGCTGGGCATAGGGCGCCAGCGTGAAGCCCTGGCCATTGTAGACGCTGAGCGCCAGCAGCTGCCCGACCGGGAAGACCAGAAAGGCGACGAGCAGCAGGACGAGCGGGGCGCCCATCAGCACCGGCTTGCGCCAGGCGGGCGGGGGCGAATGGCGTTTGGCGCCGGGGGCGTGGGTCATGGTCATGGACTGTCCGCTCATCTCACGCCGTCCCGGCCGCACGGGCGCTGTCGGCGATCCTGTCGGCGATCACCACGGCGTCCCGGCCGCTCCAGGACAGCGTCAGCACGTCGTCGATGCGCACCGCGTCGTCGTCGTTGCGGGTGGGGAAGGCGGCGACCAGCGGCGGCAGCTTGCCGTCCAGCGGCTCCATGTAGACCTTGGTCAGGCTGCCGGTGACCATCACCTCCGACACGCGGCCCTGAAGCCCGTCCGGAGCATTTCCGCCCTTGCGGGCGACCGTCAGGTTCTGCGGCCGCACCATCACGCGCACCTCGGTGCCCGGCGGCAGGTCGTTGCCGTTGGCGAGCGCCCGGCCGGACACGCCCAGCGTGCCGAGCCCGATCTCGACCTCGTCGCCGCTGCGGCGGCCCAGGGCGGCGGGCAGGATGTTGGATTCGCCCAGGAAGTCGGCGACGAACAGCGAACGCGGGCGGAAATACAGGTCGGCCGGCGTGCCCAGCTGCTCGATCCGCCCGGCATTCATCAGGCAGATGCGGTCGGACATCGTCATCGCCTCTTCCTGATCGTGGGTGACGTAGACGACCGTCGTTCCTAGCTCGCGGTGCAGGCGCTTGATCTCCAGCTGCATATGCTCGCGCAGCTTCTTGTCGAGCGCGCCCAGCGGCTCGTCCATCAGGATGATCGACGGCTTGTAGACCATGCAGCGGGCGAGCGCGACGCGCTGCTGCTGGCCGCCCGACAGCTCGCGCGGATAGCGGCCGGCGATATGCGGCAGATGCACCATCTCCAGCGCCTCAAGCGCGCGCCGCTTGGCCTCGGCCGCTCCCACCTTCCGCATCTTCAGCGGGAAGGCGATGTTCTCCTCGATGGTCATGTGCGGGAACAGCGCGTAGTTCTGGAACACCACGCCGATGTCCCGCTCGTAGGGTGGGGCGTAGGTCACGTCCTGCGAGCCGATGCGCACGCTTCCCTCGTCGGGCGGCACCAGCCCGGCCAGCAGGCTGAGCAGCGTCGTCTTGCCGGAGCCCGACGGACCGAGCAGCGTCAGGAATTCGCCGTCGGCGACGACGAGATCCGTCGGGGCGAGCGCCACGAAGTCGCCGTAGCGCTTGGCAAGACCCTGGACGGAAAGGCTGGAAGAAGACATGCGCGCCTCCTCGCGAAGGGGGTGGGGCCGAAGGNCGGGGGAGGGTTGGGGAGGGGGCAACAGGCGTTGCCTTGCCTCAGCTCAGCAGCCAGGCGTTGTAGCGCTCAAGACCCTTCTGCTGGTTCTTCAGCCAATAGTCGGCGTCGATGTGCAGGCCCTTCTCGATGTTGGCCGGGAAGGTCGGGCAATCGGCGGCGATCTTCGCGTCGATGTGCTTGAAGGCGTCGGGCTGGGTGACGCCGGCCGGGAAGAACTTCACCAGCTCGGCCTGCCGCTTGGGGTCGGAGGCGAACTTGATGAACTGGCGGCAGGCGTCGGCATTCGGCGTGCCGGCCAGGATCGACCAGCTGTCCAGGCCCCAGATGTTCTGGTCCCAGACGATGCCGACCGGCGCGCCGGCGGCGATGGCGGCCTGCGGACGCGACACCCAGGTCGGCACCATGTCGACCTCGCCCGACAGCAGCATCTGCTCGACCTGCGCGCCGCTGGTCCAGAACACCGAGATGTCCTTCTTGATGCGGTCCAGCGCCTTGAAGGCGCGGTCGAGGTCGCAGGGATAGACCTCGGCGGTCGGCACGCCGTCGGCCATCAGCGCCTGTTCGATGGTGTCGAACGGGTGCTTGCGCAGGGCGCGGCGGCCGGGGAAGTTGGCGACGTCGTAGAAGTCCTTCCACGAGGTCGGCGCCTTGCGGCCCTTGAAGGCGTCGGTGCGGTAGGCCAGCACGGTGGTGTAGACGTTGGTGCCGACGCCGTATTCCGACATGTACTGCTTGGGGATCGAGGCGACGGCCGGATCGGCCTCCAGCCCGTGCTTCTCCAGCAGCGGCTTGTCGCCGCCGGTCAGCATCAGGATGGCCGGCTGGCTGATCTTCGCCATGTCCCAGGTGTAGGACTTGGCTTCCACCATCGAGCGGATCTGCGCCGTCGGTTCCGCATTGGCCTGGACGCCGACCACTTCGATGCCGGTGGCGGCGGTGAAGGGCTTGTAGAACACCTCGCCATAGGCCTTGGTGTAGATGCCGCCGTCGTCGCGCACGACGATCCGCTTGTTCTGCGCGCGCGCCGGGCTCCAGATCGCCGGCATGGCAAGGGCGGATGCGCCGACGGCGCCGGCTTTCAGCAGGGTGCGGCGGGACCAACCGGATTGGCGGATGCTCATGTCGGAACTCCTCTTGGTGGGCCGGAACGGCAAAGGAACGGCGGAAGTTGGAACGGAAAGGATGCTCAGCCCGGCGGCAGCAGGCGGCCGGGGTTGAAGAGGTTCTGCGGGTCGAGCGCCTGCTTCACCGCGCGCATCAGCGCCAGTTCGGCGGCGGGCTTGTAGCGCGCCATTTCGCCCAGCTGGACGCGGCCGACCCCGTGTTCGGCGCTGAAGGTGCCGTTCAGTCGGGCGGCCTCGTCGTTCACCGCATGGCGGATGGCGGCGGCCAGCGCCTCGCGGTCGGCAATGGCACTCCACTCCTCGAAGGTGAAGAAGGGGATGAAGTGGACGTTGCCGTCGCCGAGATGGGCGACGACGATCGCCGGCAGATCCGGCGCCAGTGCCTGCACCGCGGCAGTGGCGGCGTCGATGAAGGCGGGCACCGCCGACAGCGGCACCGCGCAATCGGTGGTCAGGCCGACGCCGGCCTTCTTGTTGGCCTCCGACACGCTGTGGCGCACCTCCCACAGGGCGTGGCGCTGGGCGTCGCTGGCGGCGAGCGCCGCGTCGGTCAGCAGCCCGTCGCCGAAGGCGTCCTCCAGGATCAGCTGAAGTTCCGTGTCCAGCGCGTCGCCGTCGCTGTTGTCCGACAGCTCGATCAGCACATGCCAGTCGGCCGGCGTCTCGATCGGGCTGCGGCGGCCCGGAACCTGCTCCACCACCAGATCGAGCTGCAGGCGGTTGATCATCTCGAAGGCCGACAGCCGGGCACCGCAACGCTGCTGCACGCGGGTCAGCAGGGTCAGCGCATCGGCCGGCGACGCCATCCCGACCCAGGCGACGGCATGGCGCGTCGGCAGCGGATGCAGCTTCAGCGTCGCCGCGGTGATGATGCCCAGCGTGCCTTCCGACCCGATGAACAAATGCTTCAGGTCGTAGCCGGTGTTGTTCTTGCGCAGGCCGTACAGGCCGGACCAGATCGTGCCGTCGGCCAGCACCACCTCCAGCCCCAGCACATTGTCGCGCGTGTTGCCATAGCGCAGGACCGAGGTGCCGCCGGCGTTGGTCGCGATGGTTCCGCCGATCTGGCAGGAGCCTTCGGCACCCAGGCTGACCGGATAGAGCCGTCCCGCCGCCGCCGCCGCTTCCTGCACGGTGGCAAGCACGCAGCCGGCCTCGACCACCATCGTGCTGTTGACCGGGTCGATGCTGCGCACCGCGCGCATGCGCGCCAGATTGAGGATGACAGGGGCCGGGCCGCTTTCCCACGGGGTGGCGCCGCCGCACAGGCTGGTGTTGCCGCCTTGCGGCAGCAGCGGAATCCCGTGCCGGGCGCAGCAGCGCACCACCGCGGCCACCTGCTCGGCAGTCGCCGGGCGGACGAGGCAGAGGGCCGGCCCGCGGTAGCGCCCGCGCCAGTCTTCCGTCGCGGCCTCCAGGTCGGGTTTGGATGTCAGAACGGCGTCGGCGCCGACCAGGCCCGACAGCTCAGCGATCACGTCCACACGCGATCTCCTTGATCTGCATGGTGTCCGTCTTTGTAATCGCTATTCGATTACATCAACTGAAATATGATATCCTGTGATTGGTGCTCCAACAATCCACTTTTTGCGCAGAGGCGGAATTTTTAGTTAGGCACCGAAATATCGGGAACGGGAGCGATGGGGCGCCGGATCGGACATCGTGCGAACCACTGGACCTGCGACGGCAAGGACTCTCGACCTGGGGTGGCGGACCCGCCTATAGTCCGGGACCATGTGACGTGGCAGGGCCGTCCTTCCACGAGGGCGAGAGATCATGAGCCGTTTGATCGACGCAGTGCTTGCCCGTCCCTCGGCAGTGGCGAAGCCCGCGCAGACGCAGCCATCCACCCGCCGCTTCGTCGTCATCGACTGCGAGACCACCGGACTGTCGCCGGCCGGCGGCGACCGCATGGTCAGCTTCGCCGCCATCGAACTGGCGGAGGCGGCGCCGACCGGCCGCTGCCTCAGCCTCATCTTCAATCCGGGGCGCAAGTCGAACCCGCATGCGCTGAAGGTGCACGGGCTGCCGGATCACCTGCTGCGCCACCAGGAGCCCTTTCACAGCGTCGCCGGAGACATCCACGCCTTCCTGGAGGGTGCGGTGCTGGTCGGCCACAATGTCGGCTTCGACATCGAGTTCCTGCGGCACGAGTTCCGGCTCTGCGGCCGTTCCTGGGTGCCGGGCCAGTCGGTCTGCACCATGCAGCATGCCAGGGGGCAGGTGGCCGGGCGTGTGTCGCTCGATGCGGTGGCGACGCTGTTCGGCATCGATGCCGGCATCCGGGCGCGCTTCCACGGTGCCTTCGTCGATGCCGAGATCACCAGCCGCCTGTTCCAGAAAATGATCCTCGGCAGCGCCGAGATGCTCGCGGTTCCCCATCTGGCGCCGACCAACCAGATCGACCCGCCGCCGGTGGTTCGGAATCCCGCCACCCCGATCGCGCACGGCATCGCCGGCTATGCCTTCGCCGTCACCGGCGAGTTGACCGGCCTGTCGCGCGAGGCGGTGATGGCCCGCATCCTGGCGCTGGGCGGACATTGGCATCACAGCGTCCGCAAGGACACCGACTATCTCGTCGTCGGCCACGCCCCCGGCGCAACCAAGCTGGACACCGCCGCTGCCCGGCGCGTCAAATACGGCAAGCCCGACACCATCGACGAGGCGCAGTTCGTCACCATGGTCGCGGCCTCCGGCGCCGCGAAGCGCGGGTGACCGCAGATCGGCGCTTGACATGCGAATGATAATCGTTATCATATAATCATTCGAACGCACCTACAGCGGAAGCCAGCCGTCAGCCTCCCGAGCATGAACGTCAGCCACCGTCTTTTTCCGCTCCGGCAGCGTGCGTGCGAAACTCTTTGCTTCCAGCTTCCCGAACAGACGGACGGCGCCACGGTTTCCCGCGACGCCAGCCTGACCGTCGGATTTTCAAAAGCAGCGTCAGACGACGATCAACCAGCAGCGGTCGCGCCGGACGCTTGACCCAGCCGCGCGGCCACGGACTCCCAATCGACCAGCTGTTCCAGGAAGGCCGCGAGATAGTCGGGACGGCGGTTGCGGTAGTCGACGTAATAGGCATGCTCCCAGACGTCGCAGCCCAGCAGAGCGTGCCGGCCGTGCGCCAGCGGGTTCTCGCCGTTCGGCGTGCGCATCAGGGCCAGCCGCCCGTCCGCTTCCTCGGTCAGCCAGACCCAACCGGATCCGAACTGGGCGACCCCCTCCTTGACGAAGCCGTTCCGGAATGCCTCGACCGAGCCGAAGCTGTCGATCAGGCGGCGTTCCAGTGTGCCGGGAACCGCCCCGCCGCCGCCCGGCTTCATCCAGGACCAGAAATGGATGTGGTTCCAATGCTGGCCGGCATTGTTGAAAATCGCCTGGGCCTGCGGATCGGCGAAGGACTTCCGCACGACCTCTTCCAGCGGCAAGCCGGCGAATGCCGATCCCGGAACCAGCTCGTTCAGCTTGGCGACATAGGCGGCATGGTGCTTGCCGTGGTGGAGATTCATGGTTTCCAGCGACATCGCCGGTCCGAGCGCATCGGGAGCATAGGGCAGATCGGGCAGAACGAACGCAGCGGTCATCGGTTCCTCCTTCGCCAAGGCCGCCCGGCCATTGCGTTGGCAGTGCCGAGCGGCTAAAAATCAAAGTACGAACTTGGTTTATTGGGTGGCGGGTAATATGTCAAGCCGCAGCTTGGAAAATCATGCGTGGTCGCCGAGGACCGTGACCGACAAGCTGTTGACGGTCTTGAAGACGCAAGGCCCGCAAACCACGGCGGATCTGGGGCAGGCGCTCGGCACGACGGCGGAGAACATGCGCCAACAGTTGAGCCGGCTCGCGGCCGAAGGGCTGGTCGAGGCCCGTTCCCGCCCGCGCGGGGTTGGGCGGCCGGCCCAGGTCTGGCAGTTGACGGCGGCCGGTCACGCCCGCTTTCCGGATTCCCATGCCGATCTGGCGGCACAGCTGATCCGGAGCATCGCCGAAAGGCTGGGGCAGGAGGCGCTCGACAGTCTGATCGCGGCGCGCCGGGCCGACACCGAGGCCAATTACCTGGCCGAGTTGAAGGATGTGGTGCAGGTGAGGGACCGCGTTGCCCGGCTCGCCGCCATCCGCAGCCGGGAAGGCTATATGGCCGACTGGTGGGAGGAGGCGGACGGCTCGCTCCTCCTCGTCGAGAACCATTGCCCGATCTGTGCCGCCGCCAGTGCCGACCAGGGCTTTTGCCGGTCCGAACTGGCTGTCTTCCAGCAGGTGGTCGGATCCGATGCCCCGGTGCGGCGGGTGGAGCATATCCTGGCCGACGCCCGGCGCTGCGCCTACCGGATCGGGCCGGTTGCGGTTCAGGTTGCGGTTCCGGGGGATGCGGAGGACCGCTGACGGCGCGAAGAAAAGGCGCCAAAGAAAAAGGCCGCAGCCAAGACGGCGCGGCCTTCAGGTTTGGTTCAGGAGGAAGCGGATGAACCTATGGCCACTCTGGACCCGGCGGATTAACGCGGGGTGAATGGCCGATCAGGTCCGGTCCTGAACCGATGTCTTCATGCTCCCGTGCCGGCGTCACGCCAACTGGCGGAGAACCTCGTTGCTGCCGCGCCAGATCATGTCGAGGGCGACGTAGGTGATGATGACGAGGCCGACCCAGCCGATCCAGCGGTGCTTGTGCAGCGCATGGGCGATCATGTTGGCCGCCGCACCCATCAGCACGACCGACAGCACCAGCCCGATCACCAGGATGGTCGGGTGCTCCTTGGCGGCGCCGGCCACCGCCAGCACATTGTCCAGCGACATCGACACGTCGGCGACCACGATCTGCCAGATGGCCGCACCGACCGTGGTGGCGCCTGCCGCCGCGACGGCCGCGCCGCCGGCCGTACCGGCGACGCCGATGCCGCCGGATTCGGGCATGCTCATGGCTTCGTCCGGCGCCACCTCGTCCTCACCATGGCTGCGCAGTTCGCGGAACATCTTCCAGCACACCCACAGCAGCAGCACGCCGCCGGCCAGGGTCAGGCCGATGATGGCGAGAAGCTGCGTGGTGATGAGGGCGAAGAAGATGCGCAACGCGATGGCCGCGGCGATTCCCCAGAAGATGACTTTGCGGCGCTGGGCCAGCGGCACCGCGGCGGCGGCCATGCCGACGACGATGGCATTGTCGCCGGCCAGCACGAGATCGATGGCGATAACCTGAAGCAACGCCGCGAGGGCGTCGGCCGTGAACAGATCGGTCATAGATGCAGTCCTCTCACATCGGGCAAGAGAGTGGCATCCACGGGCCGATCCGGACATACGGTAAGGAACGCTGCCGGCAGGCACGGGGCGGGGCCACTCTGATCGTCTTTCCAGTCCGACATCACAGTTCTGAGAACTGTCAGAGGGGCCCGGCCTGGCAGGGCCGACCTTTAGACGAACGCTCCCGACATCGCAACTTCGGTTTCGCGGCAACTGGCATGCAGTGGACGGGGGCAGCGGACGGGGGCCGGCGCATGCCTGCCGGTCGTCGGTGTGGAGGACGGCGTGACAGCGGGGACGGGTCGGCGGGAAGCGGCTTTTTCCGCCCGATCCCGCCCCTGCTTCGGGTCCGCCGTCAGGCCGGCTCGCCGACGGTGAGGGCGATGCCGCCCAGCCCGGCGATGCTGCCCTCGATGCGGTCGCCCGGCTTGACGGCGCCGACGCCCTCCGGCGTGCCGGTGTAGATCAGGTCGCCCGGCTGCAGGTGGTAGAGGGTGGACAGGTGGGCGATCAGCTCCGGCACCGACCAGATCAGCAGGGTCAGGTCGGTGGACTGCTTCGTCTCGCCATTGACCCGCAGCTCCAGCCTGCCGCTGGCCGGATGGCCGCACTGCGCCACCGGGACGATCTCTGCCAGGACGGCCGATTCCTCGAAATCCTTGCCGATGTCCCAGGGCCGCTGCTTGGCGCGGGCGGCGAGCTGCAGGTCGCGCCGGGTCATGTCGAGGCCGCAGCCATAGCCATAGACCACGTCCAGCGCCTCGTCCCGCGCGATGCGGAAGGCCGGCTTCCCGATGGCGACGACCAGCTCCATCTCGTAATGATAATTCTCGGTCGCCGGCGGATAGGCGACGGTCGCGCCGCTCGGCACATAGGTGCTGGGGGACTTGGTGAAGTAGAAGGGCGCCTCGCGGTCGACCTCCACGCCCATTTCGCGCGCATGGGCCTCGTAATTGCGGCCGACGCAGAAGATGCGGTTGATCGGGAAACGGGCGTCGGTGCCGCGGACCGGTGCGGCGGGGATGGCGGCGGGGGCGAAGACGTAATCGGTCATCTCTGGATTTCCTCCGGTTTCGAAGACGGTCATTCGGCGTCGGGCTGGCGGCCGGGTTCGGCGGCCTGGAAGGCGGGCAGGGCTCGGGCCGCCGCGGCGATGCGGCGGATGGTGGGATAGTCGTCGAGCGGGCAGTTCATCCGTTCGGCGTTGAAGACCTGCGGGGCGAGGCAGATGTCGGCGATGGTCGGCGCGTCGCCGAAGCAGAAGGCGCCGACGCGGTCGTCGCCGGCCAGCATCGCCTCCAGCCCGCGGAATCCCTCCGCCACCCAATGGGCGTACCAGCCGTTGCGGGCCGCCTCGTCCTGGCCCAGCGCGTCGCGCAGGTGGTTGAGGATGCGCAGGTTGTTGACCGGATGGATGTCGCAGGCGACGGCGAGCGCCAGCGAGCGCACCCAGGCGCGGTCGAGCGGATCGCGCGGCAGCAGCGCCGGGTCGGGGTGGGTCTCGTCGAGATACTCGATGATGGCGAGCGACTGGGTCAGCGTCCGGCTGCCGGTCTCCAGCGCCGGCACGAGGCCCATCGGGTTGACGGCGAGATAGTCCGGCGCGCTCTGCTCCCTGCGGCGCAGGTGGATGAAGTGCCGCTCGGCGCTCAACCCCTTCAGGTTGAGGGCGATCCGCAGCCGGTAGGCCGCCGAGGACCGGAAATAATCGTAGATCTTCATGCTGGTTCCCTCCTCGATGATCGGTTCCTGGTCCGGAATGGGTGTTCCGCCGCCCGCCGGCGCGCTATGGTGCCGGCCCCCCGGCGGACGGGACGCCAGGGATTTCGGATGGGGCGGGCGGCATGACGACGAAGCGCAAGGGCATCCAATCGGTGGAGATCGGCATGGGCGTGCTCGACGCCGTGGTCCGGCTGGGCCGGCCGAGCAGCCTGACCGAGATCGCCAAGGCCAGCGAGATGTCGGTCAGCCAGGCCCACCGCTATCTCGCCAGCTTCGTGAACACCGGCTTCCTGCGGCAGGACCCGGCGACCACGCTCTACGATATGCACAGCGGCGCCCTGCGGCTCGGGCTGGCGGCGATGGCGCGGCTCGACGTGTTCGAACAGGCCGCCCTGATCGCGCAGGAGCTGGTGGCGGAGACCGGCCGCACCCTGCAGCTTGCGGTGTGGGCCGATCTGGGGCCGACCATCGTGCGCTGGTTTCCCGGATCGCCGCCGATCTACACCACGCTGACCATCGGCTCGCGCCTGCCGCTGACCCAGTCGGCGACGGGCAAGGTCTTCCTCGCCTTCCAGAACGAGAGTTTCGTCTCCGACGTTCTCCAGCGCGAGCTGGTGCGCGACCGCACCGACGGCCCGATCGACATCGACGCCATCCGCCGGCAGGTGCGGCGCGACCTGATCGCCGGGGTCGACGGCACCACCGTGCCGGGGCTGCGCGCCTTCGCCGGGCCGGTCTTCAACCTGCAGGGCCAGCTGGTGATGGTTGTCTCGGTCATCGCCTCGCAGACCTTCAAGACCGACGAGGACCCGGCGGTGAGGGAGCGGCTGATCGCCGCCTGCCGCGAGATCACGCATCGACTGGGCGGGCGCTGGCCGGAGCCGGCGTGAGCAGGGCGCGGGCCGCCCGCGCGTCGAACAGCTCGGCCCCGATCATCGTGGCCGGCAGCCTGACCCCGGCGGCGACCAGACGGCGGCAGACGCTCATGTCGCGGCCGGCATTGATCGCCGCCGCGCCGACCAGCCGGTCGTCGCCGTCCAGCATCAGGTAGAGCCGCCCGCCGGGCACCGCGGAGCGCTGCTCCACCACCCGGCCGGCCCCGCCAATCATCGTGTTGCCGATCATGGTGTCGCCGGTCAGCTGCACGTTCAGATCGTACTGGTCGGTCCAGAACCAGCCTGCCTCTCCCGGCGGGATCGCCTCGCCCAGGATGGTGGCCACGGCCCGCTCGGCGGTGACGTTGGCGTTCTGCCAGGTCTCGCAGCGCATCGGCCGTCCGTCCGGTCCCGGAATCGCCGCCATGTCGCCGACCGCCAGGATGTCGGGGTCGGAGCTGCGCATCCCGGCGTCCACCACCACCCCGTCGTCGGTGACCAGTCCGCAGTCCTGCGCCAGCGCCGTGTCGGGGGTGATGCCGATGCCGGCGACCGCGAAGTCGGCGCTGATCGTGCTGCCGTCGGACAGGGTGGCGTGCAGCCCGCCGGCATCCTCGCTCACCGTGCGCACGCGCACCCCGGTGCGGACCACCACCCCTTCCGCCGCGTGGCGTTCGGCGATGGCGGCGGCGACCGGTTCCGGGAAATTGCGGCCGAGCAGGCGTGACCCGACCTCCACCACCGTCACCGCCAGCCCACGCCGGCGCAGGGTCGCCGCCACCTCCAGCCCGATGACGCCGCCGCCGATCACCAGCACGCCGGCCGCCTTTTCCGCCCGCGCCGCGATGGCGCGGACATCCTCGACCGTGCGCAGCACCTGCAGGCGCTCCAGCGCGAAGGGCAGCTGTCGCGGCCGTCCGCCGGTGGCCAGCACCAGCCGCCCGTAAGGCAGGCTCCGGCCGTCGTCCAGCGCAACCACCCGGCGGGCGCGGTCGATGGCGGTGACCCGGCGGCCCAGCCGCAGCGCGATCCCCAGCCGCTCATACTCCTCCGCCGGGACCAGCAGCGGCAGCGGATGCTGTGGATCGGCCAGCATCTCCTTCGACAGCGGCGGCCGCTCGTAGGGAGGCAGCGTTTCCGCGCCCACCAGCGTCACCGGACCGGGAAAGCCGCGCTGGGCCAGCAGCAGCGCCACCCGTCCGCCGGCCTGGCCCGCCCCGACGATGACCACGCCCGCATCCATGCCTGCACTCATGCCCGTCTTCCTCCTTCGTGCTGTGAACCCCGCCTCCGCAGGCGGCTGGAGCCCTTCGTGGACGAACTGTCGCTGTCGCTGATGGTTCGCCCTTGACGCATCGTTCGTGTTGCGCAATATACAATTCATCGCACGATATGCAATACGCTTTGCCAACAAGATGCGCGGAGGAGCGATGAGCACGGCCAGCAGTCCCGCCAGCCGGGACTCCACACAGCAGGACCGCCCGGCACCCCGGCGCTGGGCCACCGATGGAGCCTCGCAGGTTCCCTATTGGGTCTATTCGGACGAGGAGACCTACCGGCGCGAGTTGGAGCGGATCTGGTACGGCCCGCACTGGCTCTACTGCGCCCTTGAAGCCGAGATCCCGAAGGTCGGCGACTTCAAGACCACCACGCTGGGCGAAAAGCCGGTGATCGTGGTGCGCAGCGCCGAGGACGAGATCAGCGTGGTGGAAAACCGCTGCGCCCACCGCGGGGTGAAGTTCTGCCAAAGCCGGTCCGGCCACGCCAAGGACCTGCTCTGCCCCTATCACCAGTGGGCCTACGACCTGCGTGGCGAGCTGATCGGCGTTCCCTTCCGCCGCGGCGTGCGGCGCCAGGGCGGCATGCCGGCCGATTTCGATCCGTCGAAGCACGGCCTGCGCCGCCTGCGGGTCGAGGTGGTCAACGGCGTGGTGTGGGCCACCTTCTCCGACGACACGCCGCCCTTCCGCGAGTATCTCGGCGAAAAATTCTGGAAGCATTACACGCGCGTCTATGACGGCCGGAAGCTGGAGGTGCTCGGCTACAACCGGCAGCACATTCCCGGCAACTGGAAGCTGATGATGGAGAACATCAAGGACCCGTACCATGCGGGCCTGCTGCATGTGTTCTTCGTCACCTTCGGCCTGTTCCGCGCCGACCAGAAATCCGCCGTCGACATCGACGAGACCGGCCGCCACGGCGTGCTGATCAGCCGCAAGGGCGCGCAGGAGGTCAACGACGTCACCGCCGACATGCGCAATTTCCAGGGCGACCTGAAGCTGGCCGACCCGCGCATCCTCGACGTGGTGAACGAGTTCCCCGGCGACGAGACGGTGGGCATGATCACCATCTTCCCCAGCGTCATCCTGCAGCAGCAGGTCAATTCGTTGACCACCCGCCAGATCGTGCCGGCCGGGGCCGGCGGCTTCGATTTCCACTGGACCCACTGGTGCTATGCCGACGACACGCCGGAGATGAAGCTGCGCCGCACCCGGCAGGCCAACCTGTTCGGCCCGGCCGGCTTCGTGTCGGCCGACGACGGCGAGGTGATCGAGATGTGCCAGCAGGGCTTCGCCGCCTCTCCCGATGCCGAGGCGCTGGTGACGATGGGCGGGCACGACATCGCCCCGACCGACCACATGGTCACCGAAACCGCGATCCGCGGCATGTACCGCTACTGGCGCGAGGTGATGGGGCTATGAGCACGCCGACGATGGACCGCCCCGACGATGTGGCCGCGGCGATGGCTGCGGACGCGGCGCTGCGCGCCCGGGTCCGCGACTTCTACGACGCCTATTACGATGCGCTCGACGATGTGCGGCTGGAGGACTGGCCGGACTTCTTCACCGAAGAGTGCCTCTACCGCGTCATCCCGCGCGAGAACCACGAGCGCGGCTTCATGCTCTGCACCATGCAGGCGGAAAGCCGCGGCATGCTGCAGGACCGGGTGACCGGCCTGCTCAAGACCCAGATGTACGCTCCGCGCTATTACCGCCGCTTCCCCGGCCCCCTGCGGGTGACGGTGGGCGCCGACGGCATCCGCACCCGCCACAACCTGCTGATGGTCCAGACGCTGATCGACCGGCAGCCCAGCATCGTGCTGTGCGGCGTCTGCCACGACCGTCTGGTCGAGGATGAGGGGCGGCTGCGATTGGTGGAACGCGTGGTCGTCTTCGATTCCGAGATGATCGCCAACAGCCTGATCTATCCGGCCTGAGGAGTATTCCCCCATGACCGTGACGACACCCGTGACGACGACCTGGTTCAAGACCATCCCGGCCGCCGCCGTCGAGCAGGACGGCGTCGCCCGCGCCCAGGCCGGCGGCCAGCGCGTGGCGCTCTATGCCGTGGAGGGCGAGTATTTCGCCACCTCCGATGTCTGCACCCACGGGCAGGCCTTCCTGTCCGACGGCTATCTCGACGGGCACCTGATCGAATGCCCGCTGCACCAGGGCCTGTTCGACGTCCGCACCGGTGCGGCGGCCGGCGCGCCCTGCACCGTGCCGGTCCGCAGCTTTCCGGTGAAAATCGAGGATGGAGTCCTCTATGTCCAGATCGAGGAGGCGTGACGCCATGGCGCCCGACACCCACGGACTTCTCAGCAACGACACCGACGCCCAGCTGCGCCAACTCTACGAGGCGATGCGGCCCCAGCATCTCTATCCCCTGTGGGAGGTGCTGGGCGCGCTGGTCACCCCGACGCCGCGCGCGCCGACGGTTGCGGCGAAGTGGGAGTACGACATCGCCCGCGCCCATCTGATGCGGGCCGGCGACCTGATCAGCGCGGAGAAGGCGGAGCGCCGCGTGCTGATCCTGGAGAATCCCGGCACGCCCGGCACCGCCGGCATCACCACCAGCCTCTATGCCGGGCTGCAGATGATCCTGCCCGGCGAGGTGGCGCCCTGCCACCGTCACAGCCAGTCGGCGCTGCGCTTCGTCATGGAAGGCCATGGCGCCTACACCGCGGTGGACGGCGAGAAGGCGGTGATGAACCCCTTCGACCTCGTGCTGACGCCGAACTGGCAGTGGCACGATCACGGCAACACCACCGACCATGCGATGATCTGGCTCGACGGGCTGGACATCCCGACCGTTCGCCATTTCGACGCCAGCTTCGCCGAGCATCTCGGCCAGCCGGCCCATCCCGAGACGGTGCGGCCCGGCGACAGCAGCGCCCGCTACGGCCACAACATGCGGCCGATGCGCGGCACCGCCGCCGACCGCCGGCCGGCGCACCAGCCGCTGTTCCACTACCCCTATCCGCAATGGCGGGCCAGCCTCGACGCGCTGGCGGCGGCGGAAGCGCCCGATCCCTGGATCGGCCATGCGCTGGAATTCATCAACCCGGCCGACGGCGGCGCGATCATGCCGACCATCTCGGCCCATGTCCGTCTGCTGCCGACGGGCTTCGAGACGAAGCCGCGCCGCTCCACCGACGGCACCGTCCTCGTGGTGGTGGAGGGGCACGGCCATGCCAGGGTCGGCGACAGGGAATTCACCCTGTCCGAGCGTGACGTGATCGTCGTGCCGAGCTGGGACGAGGTGACGATCCAGGCCGGCAGCGACCTGGTGCTGTTCGGCTATTCCGACCGCACCGCCCAGGAGAAGCTGGGCCTCTACCGCGAACGGCGCGCCTGAGCGCCACCCCGTTCGCCCAAGCCCTTCGCCGAAAAGGGCAGACGGCCGGCGGTCCAGAGACGGCCGCCGGCCGGCCGGACAACGATCCGGACCGGACACCGAACATCAATGGGAGGGGCACATGCCCGGACAGCAGCACGTCATCGACGTGACCGCGGCGATCGAACGCGCGCGGTTCGGCCGGTTCCAGTTCCTGATCACCGCGCTCTGCGCGCTGATCGCGCTTCTGGACGGCTTCGATACACAAGCCATCGCCTATGTGGCGCCGGTCATCGCCGAACAATGGGGGATGAGCGTCGCCGGCTTCGGCCCGATCTTCGGCGCCGGCCTTGCCGGCCTGACGGTCGGCGCCTTCATTCTCAGCCCGGCGGCCGACCGTTTCGGGCGCAAGAGCATCATCCTGCTGTCCATGCTGATCTTCGGCGTCTTCTCGCTGGTGACCGCCTGGGCAGGCACGATGAACGAGCTGCTGATCTACCGCTTCCTGACCGGCGTCGGGCTGGGCGGGGCGATGCCGAACATCATCGCGCTGACCTCCGAATATGCGCCGGCGCGGCTGCGGGCGACGCTGGTCACCGTCATGTTCTGCGGTTTTCCCTTCGGCTCGACCGTCGGCGGCGTCATCAGCGCGCCGCTGATCGCCGCCTATGGCTGGCAGTCGGTCTTCATCGTCGGCGGCGTCGCCCCGCTGGCGGTGCTGCTGGTGCTGATCGTCTGGCTGCCGGAATCGCTGCGCTATCTGGTCGCCAGCGGCGCCCCGCGCGAGAGGATCGGCGGCATCCTGAAGCGGCTGGATCCGGAGCACGCATCCCGCATCGACGCCGGGACCGGTTTCATCCTGCATGAACCGAAGGCAACCGGCTTCACCGTCGCCAAGCTGTTCCAGGAGGGGAGGGCGCGCACCACCCTGCTGCTGTGGGCGGCCTTCTTCATGAACCTGCTGGTGATGTATTTCCTGGTCAACTGGCTGCCGTCGCTGCTGCGCGCCAGCGGCATGCCCATCGGCACCGCGATCCTGTCGACCGCCGTGCTGAATCTCGGCGGCGTGGTCGGCGCCATCGCGCTCGGCCGCATGATCGACCGCATGAACCCGCATCTGGTGCTGGGCAGCGCCTATGCCGCCTCGGCCCTGTTCATCGTCGGCGTCGCCTTCGGCTCGCACGACCTGTGGCTGCTGATGCCGGCCGTCTTCCTGGCCGGCTTCGGCGTTGTGGGTGCGCAGATCGGCATGAACGCGCTGGCCGCCGGCATCTATCCGACGGCGATCCGCTCCACCGGCGTCGGTTGGGCGCTGGGCATCGGCCGCATCGGCTCCATCATCGGCCCGGTGGCCGGCGGCGCCCTGCTGGGGGCCGGCTGGAGCGCGCAAGGGGTGGTGCTTGCGGCGGTCGGCCCGGCGCTGCTGGCGTCCCTGGCGGTCTTCGCCCTACGCCGCCATCCGGTCCCGTCCGGTGCGTTGAAGGCGTCCGCCACGCTGGCGCATTGACCGCCGGCACCGCGTCGCCAGTGAAAGGACGGCTGCCCCGGCGGCCGTCCTTTTTTCATCCCGTGCTTAGCGCCGGCCGGCGACGGTGGTAGGACTGGATGAACCCCTTTGTTTCATCGGCCGGAGGGAAGGCATGGCGCGGTGGCGGCGGTCCACTCGCCCCTCTTCTGAAACAATCGAGCGAAACTGCCGCTTTCATGGCATGAACCCGGTGCTGCGCGGCCCTGCGGCCTTCGGATGGAACAGTGGAACCGGCCCGGAAAACCGTTCCATGGCGTTTCAAACGTTCCATCCGGCGCCGGTCCGGCCGTGCACGTCAGGCCGCGCGCACCTCGGCGATGAAGGCCTGGATCCGCTCGCGCAGGCGGTCGGAGTCGTGCGACAGGCTGTCGGCGGCGCCCAGCACCTCCGTGGCCGCCTGCCCGACCTGCCCGGCGGAACTGCTGACCTCGGCGATGTTGCCGGTCACCAGCTGGGTTCCCAGGGCCGCCTGCTGGATGTTGCGGCCGATCTCCTGGGTGGCGGCGGTCTGTTGTTCCACCGCAGCCGCGATGGCGCCGGCGATGGAATCGACGTCGTCGATGGTGCGGCCGATGGTCTGGATCGCCGTCACCGTGCCGTCCGTCACGGTCTGGATCTCGGCGATCTGGCTGCCGATCTCCTCNAGGTTGGTCTGGCTGGCGATGTTCTGGATCAGGCTGACCACGTCGCCGATCTTCTGGGCCGCCTGCACCAGCCGGGCGACCAGCGCGTTGGTTCGTTCGCCCTCCTCGACGGCGTTGCGGGCGATGGCGGCGGCGGCGTTGACCTGCCGGCCGATCTCGCCGATGGAGCCGCCCAGCTGTTCCGACGCCGCGGCGACGGTGGCGACGTTGGCGGAGGACTGCGCTGTGGCGGCGGCGACGGTCGAGGCCTGCTCCGTCGTCTGCGAGGCGATGGCGGTCATGGTCTCGGCATTGCCGCGCAGATGGCGCGCGGCCGACGCCACCGCCTGCACCATGTCCTGCACGTCGGCGTCGAAGCGGTCGGCCAGCGCCCGCATGGCGGCCTGGCGGTCGCGCTCCGCCTGCAGCTTCTGCGCCTCGCGTTCCTCCTGCAGGCTGCGCATGGCAAGGCCGTTGCTCTTGAACACCTGCAGGGCGCGGGCGAGCAGCCCGACCTCGTCCTTGCGCCCGGCACCCTGGATGTCGACCGCGAGCTTGCCGTCGGCGATGGCCGTCATGTCGGCGACCAGCCGGTGCAGCGGCCGGACGACGAAGACCACGATGATGGAGCCGAACAGGCCGAAGGCGATCAGCAGGCCGACGCCGGTGACCGTATAGAGCCGGGCCATGACGCTGGCGGACAGCGCCATCGCCCGCTCCTCGGCGCGCTTGGTCTCTTCCAGGCTGTGCTCCACCCGCTCCGACAGCGCCATGGTCAGTTTCTGCCGGACCGGACGGCCGACGTCGATGGACACGCGGATCGCGCTGTCGGTGTCGTAGGCCCGCGCCAGATCGACCGCCTTCTGCGATACCCGTTCATACTCGCCGACGATGGACTTGATCCCGGCGATGGTCTCGCGGTCGGCCGGGGCGTCATAGGCCGCGGCCAGCCGGTCGATCGCGGTCAGCGCCTTGCCGATGTTGTCCTTGTAGGTGGCGAAGGCGGCGTCGATGCGCTCGCGCGTGCCGGCGACCAGCGCGTTCGACTCCGCGTCCATCGCATCGCTCATGGCCGACTGGATCGCCAGTGCCGCCGACAGCCGCCCGGCCACCACATCGGTCACCCGGCTGGTGGAGGCGGTCAGGTCGATCAGTGCCGACCGGGCGGTCCAGACCACGCTGCCCATGACGGCAAGCAGCAGGACTGCCGGGATCAGCAGCTTATGGACCAGTTTCCGGTCGGAAAACCAGCGGTGCAGGGCCATGGCGTATCTCTTTCCGAGGATATGGTGGGGGCCGAGTGGGGGCTTTCTGCCCAAGGCAACCGGCTGCAGCGGGAGCAGGAAATCCCCGGCCCGAATAATTGCTATACGATTGCATTGACTGAAATATGATAGACAATAGTTTGTGTCCGAACAAACGATTTTTCTTGCCGACGGAATGGCCGATTCAGCCGGATTGTGTTCCGCCGCTGATCCGGAGAGGCCAAGGTGATTGCGTTTGGGCGGGCGCGGGATTTGCGCCAATGCATGCACGTCCGCGCAAGGTCGTGCATGACCTTGCCCCGCCCGAACTCAAGCGCGGCGCCGTCGAGATTGTGCGGAGAGAGTGCGGCGGCGGGGGGTCAGCCTGCTGCGGCCATCAGGGCGCGGTAGGCCATCTGGTCGTCGTGAAGCCGCAGGAAGACGCTGTATTTTGCGTCGTGATAGGCGCGCAGCCGGTCTTCGGCCGGTGCGATGCTGCGGCCGGCGCGGGTCATGCCGGCCATGCCGGCGGCGATGTCGGGGAAGGCTCCCGCGGCGACCGCACCCAGAACCGCGGACCCCAGCAGCACCGCCTCCGGCTCCTCCGGCAGGACCAGCGTGCAGCCGGTGGCGTCGGCATGCGCCTCCAGGAACACCGGATTCTTGGTGCCGCCGCCGCAGGCGAGGATGGTGTCGATGGCGTAGCCGGTGCCGTTCATCGCCGCGACGATGTGTCTGGTGCCGTAGGCGACGGCCTGCACCGTCGCCAGATAAAGCAGCGCCAGATCCTCCAGCCCGTCCGACAGGCGAAGCCCGCTGACGGCACCGCGCAGGCTGGCGTCGGCGCGCGGCGAGCGGTTGCCGTGGAAATCGGGCAGCACATGCAGGTCGCGGGTCAGCATCGCCACCGGTCCGCTGCTGCGTTCGGCCAATGCGGCCAGTTCGTCGTTCAGCAACTGGTAGACCGTGGTGCCGCGCCGCTGGGCCTCAAGGGCGAGGTCCGCATGGCGGGGATGGCCCTGCAGCACATGGTCGATCAGGGCACCGGTCGCCGACTGCCCGCCCTCGTTCAGCCAGAGACCCGGCAGCATGGCGGAGTGGTAGGGGCCCCAGACGCCGGGGATGAAGCGCGGCGCTGCCGGGCTCATCACCATGTGGCAGCTCGACGTGCCGCCGATCAGCGCCAACCGCCGGTCGTAATCGATAGAAGCCGATGCGGCGAGCGGCACGCCGATGACGCCGATCCCGCCGGCATGGGCGTCGATCATGGAGGTTCCGACGGCGATGCCGGGCGTCAGCCCAAGCTCGCGGGCCGCCTCGACGGTCAGACCGCCGCCGATGGCGCTGCCGACCGCGCCGACATCGGTGCCGATGCGCGCATGACCCTCGTCCACCAGATCACCCAGCCCGATGGCGCTGAGATAGGAGTCGTCCCACCGCCCCTCATGGCCCAGATAGGTCCATTTGCACACCAGCGAGCACAGCGACCGCCGGGCCGATCCGGTCGCCCTCCAGGTCAGGAAGTCGGGCAGGTCGAAGAAATGCGCGGCGCGGCTCCAGCTCTGCGGCAGCTTTTCCTTCAGCCACAGCAGCTTGGGCGTCTGCATTTCCGGCGACAGCCGGCCGCCGACATAGCGCAGCACGTCATGCCCGCCTGAATTGATGCGGTCGGTTTGGTCGATGGCGCGATGGTCCATCCAGACGATGACGTTGCGGGAATCGTCGCCCTTCGGATCGACCGTCACCGGCCGCCCGGCGGCGTCCAGCACCACCAGCGAACAGGTGGCGTCGAAACCGATGCCGACCACCTTCGGCGTCTCGGCGCAAGCTGCCAGCGCCTCCTGCACCGCGGCACAGACGGCGGCCCAGATGTCGTCGGAGGACTGCTCCGCCCATTCCGGATCGGGCTTCCACATCCGGATCGGGCGCGATGCAGCGGCCAGCCGGCGGCCGGCAAGGTCGAAGATGCCGGCACGGGCGCTGCCGGTCCCCACATCGACTCCGATCACGGCGCGTGTCATGGCGTGTTCCTTCGTCCGACGTTTAGAGGCTGGCGCAGAAGGCCTCGAACGCCTCGCGGCTGGCGTAGGATTTCTGGGTGCCCGGCCGGGTGATGCTGTCGGCGGCATAGCGCACCGCCTTGTGCAGGGCGGCATCGAGGTCGCGGTTCTCGACATAATAGCGGGCGAAGCTGCCGATGAAGGCGTCGCCGGCCCCGGTGGTGTCCACCGGCGTCACCCGCACCGGCTCGATCCGCCGGGTCTCCTCGCCCTTGCTCACCAGCAGGGCGCCGCGCGCGCCCAGCGTGACGATCACCGTGCGGATGCCGCGCCCGATCAGCGCCCGCGCCGCCGTCTCGGCCTCCGCCTCCGAATTCACCGGCAGACCGGAGATGGTCGCCAGTTCGGTCTGGTTCGGCACCAGGAAGGTGACTTGCTCGATCCGCTTCGGGTCGAGATCGGTTGGCGCCGGGGCAGGGTTCAGCAGCGTCTCGATGCCGTGCCGCGCGCCGAACGCGATGGTGTGGTAGATCGTCTCCAGCGGGACTTCCAACTGCATGACAATCAGGTCGCAGCCCTTCAGATCCTCGGCGGCGCGGTCGATGTCGGCCGGCGACAGCAGGGCGTTGGCGCCCTTGATGATCAGGATGCTGTTCTCGCCCGACGGCTCGACGAAGATGGGGGCGACGCCGCTGGAGGTGCCGGGCACCCGCTCCACATAGCGGGTGTCGATGCCGGACTCCTTGAGGTTGCGGATGGTGTTGTCGGCGAAGATGTCATCGCCGACCTTGGTGACCATCATCACCTCGGCCCCCAGCCGGGCGGCGGCGATGGCCTGGTTGGCGCCCTTGCCGCCGCAGCCCATCTCGAAGCGGGGCGCCTCGATGGTCTCACCGGGGCCGGGCATGCGGGCGGTGTAGGTGATCAGGTCGACCATGTTGCTGCCGACCACGGCGATCTTGCCCATCTTCTGCTACTCCTCTCACAGCGCCCGGATGGCGCATTCCTCGGCTTCGGCCTCGTCGGCGGTCAGGTAGCCCAGCCGCACCGAGAAGCGCCGCGTCTCGCCGCCCGCCAGAGTCTGGACATTGCCCTTTGCGCTCTCCGCGGTGTAGCCCTCCGGCTCGCAGGTGGAGGGCAGGGCGAAGGCGCAGACCTTCTGGTCGCTGTTGACCAGCACCCAGCGCACCGTCTTGGGGAACTCCCGCGTGCTGTAGGCGATGTGGAAGGCGTCGCCCTCCCGCCGCCGCATCATCACCGCGGTGCCGCCCTCCTCGTCGGTGCGCAGGCCGCGGATGTAGAAGACCTGCTCCGGGTCGTAGCGGTGCGGTTCGTCGAGCACCTCCATCACCGCCGGATCGCGGGCGAGGTCGGCCAGCAGCGCGTCATAGGCCGGGCTGCGCGGCACATGGGCCGGAACCGCCGTGCGCACCGCCGTCGCCTCCGGCGTGAAGGGAGCCGGCTGGACGATGCGGGCGCCCTCGGCGAAGGCGAAGTTGACGTGGCACATGTACATCAGGTCCATGGCCGCGCCAGACAGGTTCTCGACCTCCATCCGGATGTCGAACAGGGCGGAGCCGGGGCGCAGCACCACGCGCGGGCGGGCGGCGTAATGGGCACCGAAGCCCATCACATAGTTGCGCAAGCCCGTCACCGCCATGTAGGGGCCTTCGTCATCCTCCCCCACCTCCAGCCCGGCGGAATCCATCGGTGCGCAGGGCATCTCGCCATGCAGAAGATGGCTGTCCTGCGGACCGGGGCAGCCGTTGCGCAGCAGCCCGGAATGGAAGGCGAAGCAACCGTATGTGCCGACGATCTCGCTGGCCGGGCGCGGCATGTCGAACATGTTCGCCATGGTCAGGTCGACGCCGTCGAACACGGCATCCCACACCATCTGGCCGTAATAGGGCAGCACCACCAGATGGCCGCGCCGGTTGGACAGCCGCACCGCCTCGATCCCGCTGTCGTAGCGGAACAGGCTGGCGGTCATGCCGTGCGCCTCGGCGATCGGGCGCTCCGCCTCGCCGAAGAAGCTCTTGCGGAAATGGATCGCGGTGCGGACGTTCATCGGTGGTCCTCCCGGAAAACAGGCTAGCGGGTGCGGTTCTTGTAGGCGTTGATCACGATGACCAGCAGCAGGAACGCGCCCCAGATGAAGTCGATCAGGTGGTTGGAGAAGCGCAGGATCTGGAAGCCGCTCGACAGCAGCATCAGCGCCGCCACGGCGATGGTGATGCCCAGAACCGTGCCGCGCCCGCCAGCCGGGTTGGTGCCGCCCAGCACGGCGATCAGCACCGCCTGCAGCAGATAGGAGTTGCCGTAGTCCGACTTCGCCGCGTTGGTCCGCCCCGACAGGATGATCCCCGCGACCGACGCCAGAACGCCGGTCAGCATGTAGCTGTACAGCACCATGCGCTCCCGCTTCAGCCCGGCGAACAGCGCCGCCTTCGGGTTGGTGCCGATCAACATCAGGTTGATGCCCAAAGCGGTGCGGGTCAGCATGAAGGCGATCAGCGCGGCGATCACCGCGAACAGCACGAAGGGTGTCGCCAGCCCCAGGATCTTGCCGTTGCCGAGGAAGGCCCAGGCGGCTGGAAAGCCGACGATGGCCGGCCCGCCGGTCAGCACGATGGCGAGCCCGGTGAAGACCTGTCCCGTTCCCAGCGTCGCCAGGATCGGCGTGATCCCCATCCGGGTGATCAGCAACCCGTTGACCGTCCCCGCCACCAGTCCGGTCCCGAGGGCGACGACCCCGCCCAGCAGAACGGTCATGATGCCGGCGTCGGCGATGCCGGCGGCCCCTGCCAGCTTGTGGAACAGCACGCCGGCCAGAATACCCGACAGATTGGCGACACCCACCACCGACAGGTCGATTCCGCCGGTGAGCATGGCGATCATCATGGCGATGGAGAGCAGGCCAAGCTCGGGGAAGATGTAGGTGATCGACTCGAAATTGTAGTAGCGCAGGAACTTGTCGGGGCTGAGCGCCGTCATCACGGCGAAGATCAGCACCGTCATCACCAGAAGCTGGACGATGTTGTTGTCCCGGTTGATCAGGCTGCGGATGTTCATTTGCGTCTTCATGCTCCGCCTCCCTCACGCCGCCCGGCGGCGGTCGCGCCACGCCGACAGGGCGGTCGCGGCGATGACGATCAGACCTACGACGACGAGCTGCCAGGTGGTGTCCACTCTCATGATGATCAGGCTGTTCTTGACCATCACCAGCATGAAGACGCCGAGCATGGTGCCGAGAACGCTGCCCCGCCCGCCGAAGATCGACGCCCCGCCCAGCACCACCGCGGCGATGACGTCCAGCTCAAGGCCGACGAAGTCGCGCGGGTTGGCCAGCCAGATCATGCCGCTGTGCAGCAGCCCGGCGAAGCCAGCCAGCGCGCCGGCGACGCAATAGATGAAGAAGATGGTCTTGCGCAAATCGAAGCCGGCGCGGCGCGCCGCCTCGGGATCGCCGCCCAGCGCGTAGGCGCTGCGGCCGATCATGGTGTGGCGCAGCACCAGATGCATGGCGAGCGCCAGCCCGAGATAGATCAGCACCATCGCCGTCAGGCCGTAGGTGGTGCCGTCGGCCTTGGTCACGCTGACCACGTCGGTGCGGGCGAAGTCGATCAGCGCGGTCGGCATCTTGTTGATGTTGATCATGCTGGTGCCGACGACGCCCAGCAGGAAGCCGCGCACCATGGCGCTGGTGCCCAGCGTCACGATCAGCGGGATCATGCGGAACTTGTAGACGAAGAAGCCGTTCACCGCGCCGAACGCCAGCCCCATCAGGGTGGCCGCCAGCAGCGGCAGCACGACGCCGTTGTATCCCAGCGCCAGCATGCCCTTGATCGTCAGATACATGGCGGCGACGGCGAAGGCCGGGAAGGACACGTCGATGCCGCCGGAGATCAGCACCAGCAGCACGCCCAAGGCCATGATGCCGATGATGACGTTGCTGCGCATCAGGCTGAACAGGTTGTCGAGCTGCCAGAAGGCGGGGTTGATCGTGCCGATGAGGACCATGGCGAGCAGCAGGATGCCCGCGATGACCGTTTCCGACCGGCGGAGCAGGGCCATCGGTTCCTCCCTCAGGTAAAGGTCTTGAGCCGGTCGCTGACCGACTCCTCGGTGACGTCGGCGGCGGGCAGATCCTCGATGAAGCGCCCGCGATGCATCAGCACGATGCGGTTGCAGTTCTGCACCAGCTCCAGCACGTCGTCGGAGATCATCAGGACGGCGAGGCCGTGATGCTGGGCCAGCTCCCGGATCTTGGCGTGGATTTCCGCCTTCGACCCGACATCGACGCCGACGGTCGGGCCGTTCAGGATCAGCACGCGGGCATCGGTCAGCAGCCAGCGGGCCAGCACCACGCGCTGCTGGTTGCCGCCCGACAGCTGCATCACCGGCTTCTCGGCGGTGGGGGTGGCGATCTGCATGGCGCGGACCATGCCCTGCGTCATCTCCTCCGCCCGGTCGCGGTCGATCACCAGCTTGGACGCCAGCCGTTCGTAGGAGGTGGCGAGCATGTTGCGCTTGATGCTCTGCGGCAGGAACAGCCCTTCGGTCAGCCGATCCTCCGGCACATAGGCGATGCCGGCGCCGATGGCCTCCTGGGTCGTGCGCAGCCGGACCGGTGCGCCGTCGATCAGGATTTCGCCCTCATAGCGCGGAACCATGCCGAACAGCGCCAGCGCCAGATCGGTGCGGCCGGAGCCCAGCAGCCCCGACAACCCGACGATCTCGCCCGGCCGGATGGCCAGATCCAGCCCCTCGCACTTGCCGGGTACGGTCAGGCCGCGGATCTCCAGCCGGGGGACCGGCGGCGGGCCGGGGGGCGGGGTCCAGACATAGGGTTGGTTGAGGATGTCGCTGCCGGTCATGTGGCGGGTGATCGACGCCTCGTCGAAGTCGCCGGTCGGCCCCTCCGCCACCTTGCGGCCGTTGCGGATCACGGTGATGCGCTCGCTGATCTCCAGCATCTCGCGCATCTTGTGGCTGACGAACAGGATGGCGATGCCGCGCGCCTGGATGTCGCGGACGATGCGGAACAGCGTCTCGACCTCCTTGCGGGTCAAGGCCGTGGTCGGCTCGTCCATGATGATCAGGCGGGCGTCGGACATCAGCGCGCGGGCGATGGCGACCAGCTGCTTGCCGGCGGTCGGCAGCGACGCCACCTCCGCATCCAGGTCAAGCTCGACGCCCAGCCTGTCCACCGCCTCGCGTGCGATGGCGCGGGTGCGCCGCCAGTTCATCAGGCGCCGTTTCTCGCCCAGATGGACGTTCATCGCCAGATTCTCGGCGACCGTCAAATTCCCGAACAGGGAGAAGTCCTGGTAGATGACCTGGACGCCGTGGGCGATGGCCTCGATCGGCGACATGCCGGGCATCGTCCTGCCGTCGATCAGGAGTTCGCCGCCGTCCGGCTGGTAGACGCCGGACATGATCTTGATGACGGTGGATTTGCCCGACCCGTTCTCTCCGGCCAGGCAATGGATCTCGCCGGGCTTGATGACCAGGGACATGGCGTCCAGCGCGACGACGCCGGAAAACACCTTCCGGATGTTCCGGAGTTCGATGAAACCGTCTGACATGACGTCCGCCCGGCGGTTCGAGGAAAGGATGGAGACACGGGCGCCGACAGCCGTCCTCCGGCCAGCGGCGCCCGTCCCCAGGTCATCAGAAGTCGTAGGAGCCCATGTTCTCCTTGGTCACGCCGACCCAGCCCTGGCCGTACAGCAGGTTGGCCTTGGCGCCCTGCGGCGTGGTCAGGGCGGTGTAGCCGGGCAGGCCCAGGTTCAGGCCGGCCTTGATCTGGTCCTTCTTTCCGTCAAGCGCCATCACCGCCATCATGTTCATGGCATAGCCGGCGACCGCCGGATCCCAGAACTGGATGTACTGGATGTCGCCCTGGGTCAGATACTGGCCGGCCACCGAAACCAGGCCGGTCCCGGAGAAGAACAGCTTGTTCTTCAGGCCGCGTTCGGCCACCAGACGGCCGGCGCCGGCCGAGGTCGGCATCGGACCGCCGATGATGCCCTTCAGGTCCGGGTAGGTGGTCAGGACTTCCTTCAGCTTGTTGTAGTCGGTGTTGGCGTCGTCATAGGTCTCCAGACGGTTGGTCACCATCTGCATCTTGGGGAAGTTCTGCTTCTGGTAGGCGATGGCGCCATCGATCCATTCGTTCTGCGACTTCGAGGTCAGGCTGCCGACGGTGCAGACATATTTCCCCTCGCCGCCCATCGCCTTGCCCAGCACTTCCATCAGCTTGGCGCCGTAGGCGAAGTTGTCGAAGGCTTCCAGCACATAGTCGGCGTTCTGAATGTTCGACGCCTCATGCGCGATCACCACGATGCCGCGGTCGCGCGCCTTCTTCAGCACCGGCTCCACCGCCTCGACGGAGAAGGGGACGATGGCGATCGCATCCACGCCCTGGGCGATCAGGTTCTCGACCAGCTGGACCTGGGCCGCGGCATCGGCCTGGCTCGGCCCCACCATCCAGGTGTCGTGGCCGGTGTCGCCGGCGAACTGCTTCACGCCGTCGCGCATGCGGTCGAACCAGGCGATACCGTCGACCTTCACAACGGTGGCGATGGAGTATTTCTTCTTGGTGGCGTCGGACTTCAGCGTCTTGACGGCATCCGGGGTCGGAACCGGATCGGCCGCCATCGCCGGCACGGCGACCAGCGACGCGGCGACGATGAGCGAGGACAGCAACTTCTTCATGTTGGCGTGACTCCCATTGCAGGCGATGAGCGCCGCAGGTCGGAGGGCGGAAAGCCACATCCCACCGGCGCCGCCGGGGTGTTTGCCACCCCCTTCCGCGTTCCGTTTTTGTGGATGCCGTGCCGGCTGGGACGGACGGAACACCCGCCCGGCCGGCACGCTGTACAGCGTGGACCTGCGGCGTCAGCCGCCGACGATGGCCACGCTGGCGCTGGCGCCGATGCGCGAGGCGCCGGCCGCGATCATGCGGAAGGCATCCTCGGTTGTCCGCACGCCGCCCGACGCCTTGACGCCCATGCCGTCGCCGACCGTGCGGCGCATCAGCGCAACATCCTCGGCGGTGGCGCCGCCCCCGGCGAAGCCGGTGGAGGTCTTGACGAAATCGGCCCCAGCCTCCTGCGACAGGCGGCAGGCCAGAATCTTCTCGTCGTCGCTGAGCAGGCAGGTCTCGATGATGACCTTCAGCAGGGCGTCGCCGCAGGCCTTCTTGACCGCGGCGATGTCGTCGCGGACCTCGGCGGCCCGTCCGGCCTTCAGCAGGCCGATGGGGATCACCATGTCGACCTCGCGGGCGCCGTGGCGAACCACCCATTCGGCCTCGTCGGCCTTGATCGCCGTGGGGTCGGCGCCGAAGGGAAAGCAGATCACGGCGCAGGGCGCCACCGGCGATCCGGCCAGCCGCTCCGCCACCAGCGGGATGAAGATCGGGTTGACGCAGACCGCCTTGAAGGCATGCGTGCGCGCCTCGTCGCACAGCCGCTCGACATCGGCGGGCTGGGCGTCGGGTCGCAGGATGGTGTGGTCGATGAACGGAGCCAGGCCGGCCGACTCCGTCGGGACGCTGGGAACAGGCATCTTGGTCCTCCCGGGGAGACCCTTTTCCCGGGCCTCTCCTCGATTGCCGCCAGAACGTCAACGCCATACCGTTGGTGTTAACATTCTAACATTTTCTGAAAGGATAGTTCCACGCTGCCGCGGCATGTGTCAAGATCAATGCATGCGTTTGTGAGCGTGGCGACGGCACCACCGGTTCAGGCGTCGCGCCATCGGGATTAACCCGTCTGGATTGCGGGCTGCGGCCGTGTCTGGGTCGGGTGGAAGGAGCCGGGTGGAAGGGGCTTTGCGGAAGCGCTACGGGATGCGGACATGTCGATGAGAAAGGCCGATCGCCTCGACCGATTACAGACCGCGCTGGATGCCGGCGGCTATCTCCGGCTGAAGGATGCGGCCCGGTTGCTGGGCGTTTCCGAGATGACGGTGCGGCGGGACATCGCGTCCTGCGGCGGGCGTTTCGCCTATCTCGGCGGCTACATCGCCGGCGGGCAGGAGAACAGCGGCGGCATGGGCTACATGCTGGACCGGGAGCGCGACGCCCATATCGAGATGAAGCGGGCCGCCTGCGAAGCGGCGGCGACCCTACTGAAACCGGGGGAGACGGTCTTCATCGATTGCGGCACCACCACCACCCATCTCGCCAGCCGCATCCCGGCCGACAGCCAGATCACGGTGGTCTGCTACGCCATGAACATCGCGGAGATCGTCTGCCGCAAGCCGGGCGTGCGCGTGGTCATGCTGGGCGGCCTCTACCATGCCTCGTCGGCATCCTTCTCCAGCCCTGAGTCGCTGGAGATGCTGCGCGGCATCGGCATCAACACCGCCTTCATCTCGGCCGGCGGCGTGCACGAGGCGCTGGGGATCAGCTGCTCCAACTTCCACGAGGTGGAGATCAAGCAGACCGCCATCGCCAACGCCCTGACCAAGGCGCTGGTGATCGACAGCAGCAAGTTCGATCAGGTGAAGCCGGCCTTCTTCGCGAAGCTCGACAGCTTCGACATCCTGTGTTGCGACGGTGGACTGGAAGCCGGGCGGGCGGCGCGGCTGTCCGAAGCCGGGATCCGGATCCTGCGGTCCTGACCCGTCGGACGCCGGTCAGCCCGCCTTCGCATCGCCGGCCGCCTTGCCCAGCGCGCTGCCGGCGGACGCGCACATGATGCAGGCGATGGCCGCCCACTGCACCCAGCTCAGCCGTTCGCCCAGCATCAGGAAGCCGATCAGCGCCGCCACCGCGGGCGACGCGCTGACGGCAAGGCCGAACACCGCGCCGGGCAGGCGGCGCAGCGCCATCATCTCCAGCGTGTAGGGCAGCATGCTGGACAGCGCCGCCACCGCGAGGCCTGCCGCCAGCACCGACGGCACCAGCAGGCCGCCGCCGGCATGGGCGATCCCCAGCGGAACCGTGAAGCTGGCGGCGACCAGCATGCCCCAGGCCACCGCCTGCCCGCCGGGGAGGGACGAGGCGCGCTTGCCGAACACGATGTAGAGCGCCCAGCACAGCGCCGCCGCCGCCGCATAGGCGACGCCGACCGGGTCGAGCGCGGTCGCCGCCTGTTGCAGTGGCAGCAGCAGCGCAAGGCCGACCGCGGCGCAGGCGATCCACAGGAAATCCTTCAGCCGGCGTGAGCCGATCAGCGCCACCGCAAGCGGTCCGGTCACCTCGATGGCGATGGCGATGCCGATGGGGATCAGCTCCATCGCGCGGTAGATCGACAGGTTCATCGCCCCCAGCGTGGTGCCGTAGACCAGCAGATTGCGCAAATCCCCGCGGCCGGGGCGGCTGCGCCAGGGCCGCAGGATCGCCGCCAGCATCAGAGCCGCCAGCCCGACCCGCAGCGCCGTGACGCCCTCCGCCCCCACCAGCGGGAACAGCGACTTGGCCGATGCGGCGCCGACATATTGCGACAGCAGCGAGGCCAGAAGAAGCAGGAGGGGAAGCACTGCGGGATCCGCCCTGCCGGCGGTCGTCGGATCGGTGGAGGTGTTCGCCACGCTCGGGGCTCCGGTCTGAGGCTGGGTCCGGACGAAAAGATACTGTGACGGACTGGCGCCGGGCGCTTAAGTTTCGCCCCATCGACGCATCGTTATTTCGCAAGAGCCCCCATGCGTTCAACAACCGCTCGCCCGCCAGACCAGCTCGACGACCAGGACCGCGCGATCCTGCGCATTCTCCAGCACGACAACAAGACGTCGCAGCGCGTCATCGGGGAGGCCGTCAACCTCTCCGCCCCGGCGGTGCAGCGCCGCATCGCCCGGATGGAGGCGGCCGGCATCATCCGCCGCAACGTCGCGGTGGTCGATCCGGTCAGCGTCGGCCAGGGCGTGACCGTGGTGGTGGAGGTCCAGACGGTCAACGACCGCTCCCCGGTGATCGCCGCCGCCAAGCGCCTGTTCCGCGAGGCGCCGGAGGTCCAGCAATGCTATCTGGTCACCGGCAGGGCCAGCTTCATCCTGATCCTGCTGGTCCCGGACATGGCGAGCTACGAGGTTCTGTCGCGCCGCCTGTTCGCCGACAACGAACTGGTGCAGGCCTTCCAGACCCTGGTNGCGGCGGCGGCCCATGCCGCCGATGTAGCGCGCAAAATGGTTTGACGTGACGCGCAGGATGGTTTGACGTGGACACTGGCATCAGTCAGGCCAGCCGCTGGCAATGTCAACGGCCATAACGGCTTCAGCGGTTTCAGCCGCGTCGATGGCTTCGTGCAGCGCCCGCTCGGCGCGGAAGCAAGCCTGGACATGGAGGGCCACAGCTCGGCCGATGGCAAGCATAGTCGCCGGCTCAATCTCCGCCCATCCGTCAGCGCCCTTGAAGTCTATGGGCATCGTCTGGACATCACCGGCCAGCATGTCGCGAGCGAGCGAATAGGCACCGTTGATTAAGGATTGGCTCTCCCGGTCGGTCCGGATACTCGCCCCAGCCACGATGATACCGCCGGTCTCCACTTCGTGGCGTTTGGCGGTTGCGGCGGCCTTGCGGGCCACCTTCACTTCCGTCAACGGGATCGGCTCCACGGCCCACACTCGGACGATGCGGTTCCGCTCCGGGTCAGGCGTATCGGTGTAGGTGGACGCCATCCGATGCGTGGTCGCGTCGAAGGTCGGGACCGTGTTGATGATTTCCATTACGTCACCTCATCCAAAGGCAGAGAAACCGGCAGGAGCGGCGGCGACCTGTTGCGCCGCTGCGAACGCAAACGTCACGGCGGCGCCTTGGCCATTAAACGAGTAAGCCGGGTACATGGTCCCCGACGTTATGAACATTGGGTTGTCGCCTGAGGTCGGGTCGCCGCCGCCGCCCCACACCGCAACGCCTCCAGACACCTGTCCAGCCCACAGCTTCCCGCTGGCCGGGTCGAACGCGAAGCAAAGCCGTGAGCCTGCGCCCCAACCTGCACCAAACGAGTACGGGGTGCTGTTGGTCGCCTTTTGACCGCCGGGGATGTAGGCGTAACCAGCCGGATTGTTGCTGATGTAATCGGTCAGGCCTACCGAAGCGCTCGCGATACCGAAGCCCATAACCCCAGGCATGACATCAATCATGACCTCCCAGTAGACCGGTGAACTCATGGAAGATAGCGCCCTGCCTGCCAGAACGCCGCCTGCCGAGTTCGTCGCAGTGAGGCCGTTGTTGCTGATTGTGATGCCAGATGCTTTGTCGGTCGAGCTGAGTGCTTGCGCAGTCGCGCCATTCAGCGCGCGTCCAGTGGCCCGCTGGTAGGACAGCATCTTCCAGTTTCCAGCACCCAGGCTCTCCATCCTGCATGTGTCGCCTGCGACAGTCGTAATGTTGGTCCCGCCCGTCAGAATGGCGCTGGTGGCGTTGTAGGTCAGTACCACACTGGTGGCGAAGGTGATGTCTCGATGCGCGCCGGCCGGAGCGACGCCCCATGCGGTGATAGGCCCGGCCCCGGCGGTGATCCGGATTGCTTTCGCGCTGGTGCTTCCGAGGTTGACGGTCGCTGCGGCGGCAATCGACGCAGCTGTGTCCTCTCCGCCGCCGATAGGAGCGCCGTTGACCAACACCTCACCTGTGGCGCTGGTCAAATTGAGCGCGCCTGCGCTTGTGCTGATCTCCGGGGTGGTGGTCGATGCACGAAACCGCAGATTTCGGGATGCCCCGGCAGTATCAATAAATTCACCGACGATACCTTGTGCAGTCCGCACGATGACAGAACCACCGTTTCTCGTGTTGTCCAGGTAGACGTTGCCGTCACTCCACACCTGCAACCGCATTGCGCCATAAGCCCCGGTAGCGCCGATCAGGTAAAGGTATGCCGCCCCGCCATTAACCTCTGCGCGAATTGCTTCCGCACCCCCCGTCACCAGCGACAGCGTGTTAGGCCCGGCGACCTGCGCCAGACCGGTGTCGGAGTCTCCAACAAAGGCCAAGCCCGGCACTGCTGATAACCCGATTGGCACGCCTACCTGCCCGGTAAAGCCGCCGCCAGTCTTCGGCACATAGTTGGCAGGGTTCCAGGTCTGCGCCGCAGCGGCGGCCACTTCGGTGGCCAGCCGGTCGGCATGTACCGCGGCCTTGTCCTGCGCCACCGCTTGCCGGTCGGCCGCCGTCGCCTGTGCGTCGGCATCAGCGGCCTGTCGGTCGGCGTGGACGGCGACCTTGTCGGCGGCAACCGCCTGTCGGTCAGCCGCGGTGGCTTGCGCGTCTGCATCGGCGGCAAGCCGGTCGTTGTGGACGGCGACCTTGTCGGTGGCGACGGCCTGTCGATCGGCAGCGGTCGCCTGCCGGTCCTGCCCGGTGGCCTGCCTGTCGGCCGCGGTCGCCTGGGCAATCAGCTGGGCGCTCTGCGCGCTGCCAGCTGCAGCTGTTGCCGACGCCGCCGCGTTCACCTCGCTGGCGATGACATCGAGCGCTACATCACCGACAAACTTAACCACCGTCCCGACCGCCTGGAGCGCGTCCGGAAAGTTCGTGACGTGGCCGGCCGTCAGGCCGTCGTCACTCTCATCCAGCCCGCCTGGGTTCTCCGCGCTGTAGGGGTTCTCATTGTAGTAGCGGTTCGACAAACGGTCGATCTCTGCGGTTGGACGCATGGTCATCCGATGATCTCCAGCAGCTTCAGGGTGGCCGACCACAGGTCGCCTTCGGTTTGAGTGACCGGGATCGTGCCGTCTTCAAGCGTGGCGAGCTTGACCCGCCGCCACTGGTGGCGGCCTTGCGTCACGTCCTCGATCATCAGCAGCGGGTCCGTCTTGCTGGCGCGCAGGCCGAGGTCATGGAAGCGCATCGCTTCGTCCTCGGTCAGATCGTCGAAGCGGACGGTCTTGCGAACCGGCGCCAGCCGGCGGTCCGGGATGCGGCGGCCGCCCGGCGTGGCTTCGACCGGGCTGTTGTCCACCGGTTCCAGGACCATGCCCCAGTTGTGGGGCCAGTCCGGCCGGAAGGCCCGAGCCACGAACAGGTGCCCGAGGTCGAGCGGCCGTCCACGGTTGTCGATCTCGATCCGCAGGGCTCGGCACCGCGGTGATAGCGGCGGCCGGTAGAACAGCTGCGGCGTCTTGCCGGCCAGATCGCGGGCGGTCTGGCCGCCGGACAGGTAGTTGCCGGCGTAGTAGCTCCGGTCCCGGCGGCGGTCGGGCGACGGGTAGACGCGCAGCCATGCCGCGTCCGGGCCGCCCTGCAAAATGGACGCGGCCGAGCGGTCTGTGCGGTGGCTGTACCACGTCACCCTGAACGTCGCGCGCGGATGGATTGCCCCGCCGGCGAGGACGATGGTGTCGAACTTCGTGCCCGGTCCGGTCCAGACGACGTCAAACCAAGCGTCGGCGGGATCGCCGCTGACGCACCGGGCGACCGTCTCGCGCACGGTCGGCTCCAGCAGGTTCTCCAGCGGCAAGGCCCAGTTGCCGCCGGTCAGGGAGGCGGTGAGTGCGAGGTTTTCGTCGAGGATTGCAGCGGTGCCCATCACGTCAACCGAAGAAGCGCAGTCGCATGAGGTGGCGCGACGGCGCTGCCGGCTGCATGCCCAGCAGCAGCATGTCGTCGGCGATGCCCTCGCGCGGGTAGCTGAGATGCAGGGTCCGGCCCAGCTGCCAGCCCAGCCGGGCGGCCGTCAGCGGCACCACGACGAACAGAGACCGGCGCGGCGTTCCGTCCGGACGTGGACCGAACAGGGTCAGCAGCCGGGCGGCCAAAGCCTCCATGTCCGACTGGTGGGTCAGCGCGGTGTCCACCTCGACGGCGCGGGCATCGTCGCCCCAGCGCGCCTTGACCCACTCGGCCTTGGCGACGGCCTTGCGCCATTCCTCCTTCAGCCACACCTCGCGGTCGGTGTCGTAGAGCGCGCCGGCGATCCGGCTGCGGTCAAGTACCAGGTGGTTGCGACGCCCCTTCACCGTCACCTGCCAGACCGGCACGGCGAGATCCTGGTCGTCAACGCCGATGTCGAGGATTTGGCCCTCGCCGATGCTGTCGATCGGCGCGGACGGCACGTCCAGCCGCGCGACCTGCCAGCGGCCGAGAGCGTCCGGCAGAACCGCCGCCCCTTCAGATCGCGCCATCAGGTCGACCAGCTCGCGGTACCTGACCGCACCGGGCCACCAGGCGCCGATGGTGGCTGACGGCGCCCAGCTCGCGAGCGTGTCGCCGATGCTGCCCGCCCCGCGCTTGGTCAGCGCCCAGCGGATGGCCGTGGCGGCGGTCTCGCCGGCATCGGTGCGGCCGACCGGGTCCATCGACAAGTCGCCGCCGATGGCGCCGCCCAGCTTCACCAGGCCGCGGGACAGGTCGCGGGCATATTGCGTAGCGGTCAGCGCCACGGCGTCGAAGGCGGCCGGCGTCGAGGTCCCCACCAGCGTGAGGTTCGCAAGGTCGCCACGGTCGTAGAGCGTGCCCGCGCTGCCGATGGGACCGTCGTCGATCTGCCACGTCCGGCTGACCGTGTTGACCGCTTTGCCGGGCACGTTCAGCGGCCGGCCGATGCACAGCGGTACGGTGTCGCCCTTGCCGGCGTCCGGCGTGCCGTCATAGCCGACGGCGCCGACGTTGCCGCCGCCATAGGTCCGTGTGACGATGTCGCTGTCGAGGCTGGCGCGCAGGTCATAGAGCGGCAGCGTCACCTTGCCGGCCGAGCGGGCGGACAGCGTCGGCTGCGGCGGCTCGGCCCGCACGGTCAGCACCGCCGACCACTCGCGCCAGTATTGCCCCTCGCGACCCATCCGCACATGAACCGTCCCGATGGCGCAGCCGGACAGGTAGGACACGGCACCATCCCCATTCAGCAGCTCCAGCTGGCCGGCCCCCACGTCGCCGGCGAGCCGCGACAGGTCCGCATGGGTGCCGACCGAATAGGAGGGCGGCCCGGCCAGCCGCGACCGGTAGACGACATTCGGCCGGTCGGGGTCGTTGTGAGGAAACGGTCGGATCGGCGTATCGGTGACGAACAGCGTCTCGGCGGTGCCATTCGGTCGAGTGATGCCAATCTCGGCGATCCAGGCGGTCGGCTCGGTCATCGGATCACCAGCTTCGACAGGCGGTTGCCCAGCATGCGGATCTCGGCCGATTGGTTGTCGATGGCGTCCTCCACTCCGGCCAGCCTGGCGGCCATGGCTGCGATCTGGCCGCCGATCTCCAGCACCGCCGAGCGCACGGCGCCGACCGCCGTCACCACCGGCGCCATGTCGATGACCGTGGCGGCGGCCTTCGGAGCAGCGTCAACCCAGCCGCTGTCGCCGACCACGCCACCCGACTGGTAGGCGCCGACGACGGTCGGTAGCGCACGGTGCCGGTTGATCCATGCAATCGTCTCTTCGCCGCCGATGGCGGCGGTGGCATCGGCGGTCAGAATGCCCTCGCGTCCGGCCAGCCAGATGCGGCCGCCGCCGGCATACTCGGCGGACACGCTGTCGACGCCGCGAATGCCGTTGGCCACCACGCCACCCGTCGCCGATCCGGACGCCCCGACCACCCCACCGCGCTGGTAGGCCCGCCCTTCGGCAGCCCCGTGCTGCTGGTAATGGGAGGCCGCGCTGCTCACGTCGCCGCGGGCGTAGGCCGCGGCGACGTCGGGATAGCGCGCCAGATATGCCTGATCGCGGGTCAGCGTCATGCCGAAGCTGTTGCGGCCCTCACGGGCGCCATGGATGGCGTAATGGTCGGCGGCGCTCATGCCGGCGGCGGCAACATCGGGATAGGCGGCCAGATACTGCTGCTCTGGTGACAGCGGCGGAGGCGTGGGCTTGGCCGGCGCCCGCGCCGCCAGCAACGCGTCGAGCCGACCGCCCTGTGCGGTCGCGACGACGAAGGCGTTGAAGGCCGCATCATCCACGCCGCCCTGCCATCCCAGCTCACGGGCGACGGCGGTGCGCTGATCCGCCGACATCGCCTCCCAGCCGGCCATGCCGGCGCTGCTGGCGCGGAAGGGTGTCGCGACGGCCGACGCCATGCCGCGAACCAGCGCCTCGAAAGAAGCGCCCTTGCCATTGGCGACCAGGAAATCGTTGAAGCCGGCGTCATTGGCCGACCCGTTGTAGCCCAACTGCTGGGCCAGCGAATTGCGGGCAGCGGTCGACAGGCCGTTCCACGTCGCCTGCACATCCGCAGGAGCCGCATAGCGCTGGTAGCCTGGCAGGTTCCGCACCAGGCCGACCAGCTGCGCCATGTCCGTGTTGCCTGTGCCGATTGCAGCCTTGATCTGATCGAGCAGCGCCCTCTGGTCGCTGCCGATGCCGGTCAATCGCTCCAACCGGTCGATGGTCGTCTGCGCGTCTTCGGCCCGCTTGGTCTCGGCCGACTTCAGGGTCAGGCCGAGCGCGCCGGTGCTGTCCCACGCCGCCCGGACATCCGTGAGCGTCTGATCGTAGGCGCTGCCGTCGCCGCTATAGGCTCGCTGGGCTTCCAGGTACTTCTTGCCGATCGCATCCAGCTGGCCGGCGGCGTCCAGGGCCGCGGTGCGCTGCGCGTCGGTCGCCTTGCCCTCCTTCTGCGCGTCAGCGTAGGTGGCGATGACCTTTTGCAGTCGCTCGAATTCCTCCTTGGCCGCGTCACGCAAGCCCTTCGAACCGAGGTTCGACGTGCTGGTGTCGAGCATGACGTCGCGGCTGGCCCGCGACATGGCGTCGGCGACATTCGACCATGCACTCGCCGCCTGCTGCGCGTCCGACGCGACGGTGCGCCATTTCTCGCCGACCTGCTGGACGGCGGTGGACAGCAGGCTCGACCATGTCGACGCGACCTGCTCGGCCCGCGCCGCAGCGGCTTGGGTTGCTGCCTCGGCGGCCTGGGTTGCTGCCTCGGCGGCCTGGGTTGCTGCGGTGGTGCTGTCCTGCCAAGCCGCAGTCAACACCGCGACAGCTGACTTGTGCTGGTCGGCGGTGATGGTGCCCGTCTTCAGCTGGCTGTCCAGTGCCGCCAGGGCGGTGCGCATCTGGCCGGCACTGACGGCCCCGTTCGTCGCGCCGTCTATCACGGCCTGCCACGTCGGCCGCAGCGCCTCGATGGCGGCACCTGACAGGCCGGCATCCGACAGCCGGGCGTCGAGGGTCGGCCGCCAACCGGCGTCGATGGCCTGCTCCACCGCGATCTGGCCCTGCCGGAGCGCGGACATCACACCCTGCGCATTTGACCATGCGCTGGTCAGCGTTGCGATCAGCGACGTGTACTGCTCTCCCGTCACCACGCCGTCCATGAGCGCGGTGTCCAGTTGCGCCAGGGCCGCGCGCAAATCGCCCATGGTCAGAGCGCCACGGACGGCCGACGCCTCGACTGCCTGCAGTGTCGTCACCAGTCCGGCCACGCCCTTGATCGTCGGGTCCAGACCCAGCGCGGTGCGAAAGCGGTCCGACATCGAGGCGATGGCGGACGGATCGGTCAGGCCGCCGATTGCGGCGGCGCCCTGCCTCTGCACCAGCTGGACCGACGCGGTGTAGTCGTCCTTCAGCTTTTGGGTGTAGCGGCTGACGATGTCGGCCTGCTCGGCCGCCGTGTAGCCCAGCGTCGCGAGCGCGGGCCGGAAGGTCTCGACATTGATCTCGGCCTGCTTGGTGACGGCCGCCAGACCGGTCAGCGGGTCGGTTGTGGCGCCGAGCCCAAGCATGGCCTGCATGCCCTTGCGGGCAGCGCTGGTCAGCTCGGTCTCGGTCGCCAACCCCAGTTCGCTGGCCTTGGTGCGCCAGTCGACGATGTTGGTGGCGATCTGGTCGCCAAGCGTCTTCGCCTGTTCGGTGAAGCTGCGGATCTGATTGCTGGTCGGATCCAGCGAAAGATTCATCGCGTCGAACTGCGACCGGAAGTCCTTGGCGAACGACACGTCGGCCAGGAACTCGTTGATGTCCGTCTTGGTGCTGTTCTTGACGGCCTTCAGCACGTCGTCCGACGCGGAAATCAGACCCTTGCTGACGTTGTACCGGAAGCCGGCGATGACGGCTTCGTCGAGCGTCGCATAGTCGCCGGCCAGCTGACCGGCGGCACCGCCTTCACGGACGCGGAAGCGGCCCTCCTTTGCCTCGACGCCGATCCCGAACTCGCCCGTCGTCTTGCCGCCGACCAGCGCCAGGAACTTCGAGGTCGCGGCGTCGAGCGACTGGAGCAGCTGCTGGGCCTGCTCGGCCGACCCCTCATTGTCGGTCGCTGACCCGGCGTAGCTCTGCTTCGTACCGTTGTAGCCGACAACCGCGGCGGCAGCCGGTTCGCCGCGGTTCTTGCCGAACAGGCCGCCGAGCAGCTGGCTGCCGAGGGCCACGAAGGGGGCGAACTCCTGCAAGCCGGGGATGAAGCTCATGACGGTGGCGGCCGTGTTGCCGATGCCGCCGACCACATTCCCCGACTTGAAGTTCATGAACGCGTTGATGCCGTAGCCGACGCCGGACAGCATGTCGCCCGGCGTCACGCCGCCGGAGCCCGGCGACCCGGCCAGCGGCATGCTGTTGGACGCCAGTTCGCGCGCACCGGTCCCCAGCTGGGCCGCCTGCTGAGCGACCTGACCCGTGTTCAGCACCTCGCTCATGCCGTAGACCGGGGTGTTGAGCCAGCTGGCGGCGCTGGAGATGCCGCCGCCGAGCTGGCGGTCGAGCCATCCGCCCGACGCCTTGGACACCAGCCCGCCCAAGCTGAACGGGCTGGAGCCGCCGGAGCCGAGAGTGATGCCACCAGCCCCCGCCGTGCCGCCTGCTTGGGCGTCCTGCCCCGACGACGACCACAGCGATGGCGCATTCGATCCGGTCGCCCAGTTCTTCAGCGGGTTGACGACCGCCAGCTGCATCGCCGCCTGGATCACCTCCGACATGACCGCCTTGGCGACCGATCCCCAGCTGATCGTGCTGGATTTGCCCTGCGTGAAGGCTTCCGTGATCGCCGACCCGATGCGGTCGAAGGCGCGCTCGCCCAGCCGCCCCAGCTCGTCCCACAAGCCGCGCTGCTGGGCGATGTCCTCGCGCAGCCGGATCGCCGTCTCATGCTTGCGCAGCAGCGCCGCGACTTCGGCCTCGGTCGCCGTGGGGAACTGATGGCGGATGTCCAGTTCGGCCCGCGCCAGTTCCAGCGTGCGGCTGCGGATCGTCTCCCCTTCGCCCTGGAGCGCCAGCTCGCGCTGCAGCAGGGCGATGTCGTCGTCGGCCTCACGCAGCGAGCGCTGGTAGTTCTGCCGCTCCTGCCACTTCAGCAGCTCGGCCGTCTTGGCGCCGATCGCCTTGGCGCGGGCGCCGTCGACCTCGACGCCCTCCTTCTCGACCTGTGCCGCAACCTGGTTTGCCGTCGTCGCCTCGGCCACTGCCTTGGCCCCGCGCCCTTCCGCTTCGGCAAGCGACTTGGCCGCCTGGATCTGCAGATCCATGTCGCGGTTCCATTGCGCACCGGCCAGCTTGCGGCGGGCGGCGTCTTCCTCGGTCAGCCGGCGGGCCAACTCGCCATGGGCGCCGGCGCCGACCTTCAGCGTCTCGTTCTCTATCTGGTGACGCAGCGCGGCAGCAGCAGCAGCGGCGCCGCCCTGCTCGGTCGCGGCGGCCAGCTCCAGCGCCTGACGGGCCTGACGGCTCGACGCGGTCGCGGCCTCTCCCGCCTGCCCGGCCAGCCCCGCCATGTTCTCCTTCAACTTCGCGGCGTGGTAACTGGCCTTGTCGGCCTGCACGATCACACCGTCGCGCAGCGCCTCTGCCACCTGCAGATCGGCCCGCGCCGCCGCCACCGTCGCCGGTCTGCCACTGTCCTGTGCCTGCGCCAGCCGGGTCGCGGCGGCTGCGGCCTCATTGGCGAGCCGGACCTGCTCCGCGCTGTCGGCGTTGCGCTTCTTGCGCCATGCCGCAGTAAGGTCGGCGCTCTCGTTTACATCCAGCGGTCGACCCTTCTCTTCGGTCGCCTTGTCAAAGAGCGTGTATAAATCGCGATATTTTGGAAGGATCGCTACTGTGGTCGCCTCACGGTTCAGGTCGGCTATCGCTGCAGTAACTGGGTCCAACTTCTCCTTCAGCTTGTCGAGCACCATGGTCAGGGTGCTCGCGTCAAGCCCAATTTCCTTCAATGCCGATGGCGACTTCGCTAACAGCTCATTTACTGCCTTGACCGCCTGACCGAGTTGAGCTTGACCGGTTGTGAGCAGCTTTCCCTTGTCATAATTCAAGCCAGCGGCTTGCGCAGCAGCAGTAAACGCCGCGATCTGATCACCGGTAACCTTGGTACCAATGTCGATCTCTTTCCAAATCTCCGACATTCCGCGATGGGTGTCTTCGGCGGTCGCGCCCAACTCGGACAGCCGCTGCTCAACCGCGGCAATCTGGCGGTTCAAGCGGTCCAGGCGTTCCGAGTACTTGGTCGCGTCATCGGGCGACGTAGCTCGCTCCAACTGATAGGTCGCGTACTGTCGGTTCTTATAGAGCGCGGTCAGCCGATTGATATCCAGGCTACGGCTGTTCCCCTGGAGATAGCTGGCGGCCCAGTTGGCACCGTCCGCAATGATGTCATTCGCATCATTCCAGGCTCCGGCCAGCTGACGGCCGCTCTCGTTTTTCAAACGCCGTAGCGCATTGTCGCGGCGGGTTTCTGCCGCCGCGATTGTGTTGGCAGCCTTCTCAGCCGCTCCAGCATACTCTTGCAGCGCCTTGATCAGTACGTCTCTGAACATGGACGATGTCACGCGACCGTCATTGACCAGTCGCCGAAACCCGCCGGCAGTGTTCCCTGACGCACGATCCAATGCCTGCATGAGACCAGGTAAGGGCTCAGTTACCTGTGCGAGTTCCTCAGCATGAAGCACCCCGGCACTGAAGCCTTGCGCCATGCCGACTAATGAGAGCTTCAGTTCATCCGTTGATGCTCCGGTCGCCTTTTGAATGTTGACGAAGCCCTCCAGAAGCGTCCTGGCTTGCCCGGTGGTGACCAAGTCAGCGCGCTTCAGTTCCAGTAGCTGGGCATAAGTCTGAGTAAGCGTTAGCTGATCAGCGCTTAAGCGGTTGGCTGCGCCCGAGAGAAATGTCTGCGTCTCGCCATAGTCTGCGGTCGATCCCGTCAAGGACCTCAGGCGAATATCGAGAAGTTCAATTTCCTTTCTCGTCTCGATCGCCTGAACCGCGAACCGGCGGAGCATCTCCCCACCCGCAAGGCTGCCGAGGAGGCTGAAGGCACCCCTTAGACCACTCAGAGCACCGCTCAAAGTGAGCGTGTTGTCGTTCGCGCCCTCCAGATCCCGGTTGAAGCCTTTGATAGCCTCGCTGTGTTTGCCGGTTGCGGATGCGGCCGATGCATGAGCGGAGCCGGTGCCATTAACCGCTTGTTGTAGAGCGTTCGCGCGCGCACCGACGGCGCCCATGTCATCAGCAAGCCCTTTCGTTGCCTGACGCTGCCGGTTAATCCCAGAGACCGTGTTCCCGCCCACGGCCCTGTCCAAGCTCTCGCCCGCCTCGTTCGCGGCTTTGCTGACGCGGCTGAGTTCACGGGCAACCCCCTTCGACGCCTCGACCGCGGTTCCGGTGGACGAGCGCATGCCCTCGGCCGCGTCTGCAGTGGTCTTGCCCAGCCGGTCCAGCTCGTCACGCGCCACGCGGATGCCGCCGACCAGGCCGGAGGCATCGGCGACGAACTGGAACGCGACCTTCATGCTGCTGGAAGACAAGTTACACACCACAAACGGGAATAGCGCGATGGTCATTTTCGACCATCACGCCAAACCCTGCCCCGTACCGAGTTATGGCCGGTCAGTGCCCTATCGGCCCCGCTTCGGCGGGTTCTTCCGCTTCCATTCGGCCGTCCAGATACGGGCGGCCTCGGCCTCAGCGGCCTGCATCAACGTCAGCGTCTCCCGGTCCCACGGCACCCCGTACCCATCGGCCAACGCCCGCACCTGCGACCAATCCAGGCCGATGGGCGGGCCTCCCAGCGCCGGATAGCGCCACACCCGTTCGGACGCGGTGAACAGCTCGAAGATGGGCCACACACCTGACCACACCCGTACCACGTCCGGCACCGGCTCGGCCGGTTCCTCCCTATCGGCCCCCGCCTTGCCCGTCAGTTCCTCCCAATCGGATGCGCTTGGCCGGGGAGAGACGTCGCGCTGACGGGCCGGGGCATCGCCGCCCGCCCAACGGTGGACGGCGGCGATCAGTTTCCCTTCTTGGGGTCTCCGTTCAGCACCACCATGAAGGCCGACCAGAGGGCATTCCGGACCGGACGGAATTGGCACAGCCGCTCGATCAGCTCGGGCGAATACTCGCACGCGCGTCCGTCCTTTTCGGCGAAGCCGTGGCCGGTCGGCAGACCGACGATAACCGCTTTCAGCTGTTCCACCTGAGCAAGGCGGGCAGTCCGGCGCAGCTCCGTCAGCTTGCGGTCGATGGCTGCTCGGGCTTCGTCATCGGCGGCCTCGGCACGCTCCCGCTCGACCTCCGAGATCTGACGGGTCAGCTTTTCGTTGTGCGCCGCCACCTCCTCCAGAACGGCGTCCAACTCGTCCTCCGTCGGAAGGATCCGGATGGTGACGTAGGCCGTCTTGGTGACGAAGGTCTGGCGTGCGTTGCCGCCGCTGACGCGGGTGGATTGGGGCACCTGGATCAGAACGGGGGCATCGACCGTCAACTCGTCGTCCAGGACAAAGGCGACTTTGCTCATGTGGTGGGTCTCCTAGTGGATGGGAGGTCAGGCGGCGGCCGAGGCGAAGATCGACCAGTCGGTCCCTTCGGTCAGCGGCACTGCCTTGCCCGACAGGTCGAACATGAAGTCCTTCTTGCTCTCGCCCGGCTTGGGCGGGTCGAGCTGCCAGCGGCCGGTGGACAGAACCACCGCCTCGCCGGCGGCGACGCCGTGCTGAACCATGAACTCGCCGAAAGCGCGCGAGGTGCAGAGGGCGAAGAAGTCGACCGACGACATCGAGGGCGCTTCGATCTTGGCGGTGAAGGACGCCTTGGCGTCCTGGATGCGGGCGCCCTTGCGGCCGACGCGGGACACGTACTCGACCGTGTTGCCGGCGTCGAAACCGAAGGTCTCCAGCACCACGTCATTGCCGAACAGGCGCGCGACCGGCGTGTTCTCGGTCCCGACCACCAGCGGATCGGGCCAGGCCGTGTAGACCGGCTCGATCTCGATGCCGAGCACCGGTGCCGCATAGTCGGCCGTCACCTCGACTTCCCAGTACGGGTAGTCGTCGGCGGCACCCGTCGCCTTGATCGCGCAGCGACCGCCCAGCATGCGCCAGCGTTGCGCCTTGGTGTCGTCCTCGGGATCGGGCAGGGTCAGCAGCAGCTCCAGGCTCTTGTGGCCGGCGCGGTCGCTCGACGGCGTGTAGGTGCAGCCGGCCGGCGTCAGGGCGATGGTGAAGATGTCGCCGGCGGCGAAGGGCGTGCCGATCGCGCTGGGCGTGATGACCGCCCCGCCCGGCAAAGCGAAGGGAGTGCCCGTCGTCATGACGACGCCGACCTGATTGTACGCCGGGGTGGCGCCAACGGCCGGGGACGATACGGTGAAGGCCGCGACGCCGCTGCCGCCGCCCGTCGTGCAGGTCAGCGTCGCCACGCGCGGCAGGACGCCGCCGAAGGCCGTGGTGCGGGCGAAGGTGAAGGCGCCGGCGCCCGACGTCTTCGTCGCCGTGGCGGCGATGGTGGCGGCCGGCGTGGCGGCGACCTGCGCCCGCACCGCACCGGCGGCGCGCATGAAGGGGTCCCAGCAGGGAATGCCGGTGCCGCCCGTGCCGGCGCCGACCAGCGCCACCTTGAACGACAGCTTGCTGCGCCTGTTCAGCAGGATGGAGGCGTTGGCACCGTTGAACGGCTTGACGTAGGGCAGTTCCTTGCTGTCCGCCTCCAGCGGCGTCCACGTCACGTCCCACAGCCGGACGGCGTCGGCCCCGGTCAGCCCGGCGGAACCGGCACCGAAGGCGGTCTCGACGGCCGCCAGGATGGTCTTATGGTCCCAGTGGACCGGATATGAGGGCAGCGTCGTCATGCAGGCTTACTCCCCGCCGCCGCGGCGGCGCTTGATGATGGTGGACGTCTCCGCCGGCCCGGCCGCCGGTGCATCGGCGGCCGGCGCGGTCTCCGGCGGCGGGCTCTCCAGCGCCGGCTTGTCGGCCGGCACCGGCCCGTCGGCCTGGTCGTGGACGATGGTGTCGATCGCGCGCTTCATGGGCGGGCTTCCTTGGCGTGCAGTTTCCACTCGGTGACGAAGGACAGGGTGCTGGCGACCGCGCCGGCCGCGCCGGCGCTGCCCAGCCCCTGCAGGCGGCTCTCGGTAGCCGCGAAGGCGAGATAGCCTTCCGCGGGCGACCAGCCGGCCAGGGCGGTGACGACGGCCAGCTCCAGCGGCCAGACCGACGCGCGGGCCAGGGCTCCCGATGCGTCGCCGGCATGGCTCTGCACCAGCACCACCGCCACGCCCTGCGTGATGTCGTGGCTGACCGCGCCGACCCGGCGCTGGTAGTTGGCGTTCCAGCCCGGCGCCACCACGAAGGCCGCCGGCATGCGCGCCGGCAGCCGCTTCTCCGCGATCAGCCGGGCGAAGTCGGTCTCGCCCTTGATGTCCGGCAGCGTCGCCTCTGGAATTTTGTCGCGCAGTCTGGCCTGGACCGCCGCGACCAGATCGATCGGCGTGGTCATGACGCGGCTCCCAGCCCGGCGGCCCCGGCAAGCCAGTCGCGGGCGATCTCGCCCAGCACGGCCATGCCGGCCTCATTGATGCCGAGGAAGGGACGGGCCGGCATGGTGATGCTGTGCGCCTTCACGGTGTGAACCTCGCTGTAGTTCGCCCGCGACCTCTTGCTGAATTTCCAGTCCTTGAAGGTCCGCGACGACTGCCAATCGGCGCTGCCGGTGTCGCCGCGATGATGCCAGTAGAGCGTCTGCTGACGCTCGGGCATCTGGACCGTCCCGCCGAACTGGTGGATGGCGGCATAGACGACGTTGGTGCCGACCTCTGCAGTGTTGCGTGTGACGCGGCTGCCGATCGACTGGCGCAGCCGCGCCGTGTCGGTCAGCGTCTCGCCGTTCTGTGTCAGCGCGCGGAGCGACGGCGGCCAGGGGTTGCCGTCGGGTCCGCGCTGCTCCTCGAAACGGCGCTGGGTGTCCAGTTCCATCTGACCGGCCAGCTGGACCATCAGGTCGGTCATGTCCTCGGCCGACGCCGCCAGACCGCCCAGTAGCCGGCGAAGGGCGGCATCGTCGATCCTGATGCTGGCGCCGGTCGGATCGGCCATCACCAGCTCCTCAGATTGTCGCGGCCGAAGACGCGGTCGGAGGCGGCCACCTCGACCGGACCGCCAGACACCTCCGTCGACGCGACGGCGCCGGCATCCAGCTGGACCGTGCCGGCGGCGATGTCGCGCAGGCTGCGCATGGCCGCCTGGTAGTCGGCGGTGACCTTGTCCGGGCAGGTGTCGATGAACAGGGCGGCATAGGCCAGCCGGGCGGCGATGTCGGTCAACAGCGCCGGCACCTGCGCCAGCGGCAGCGTGTAGCGCGCGGCCAAGTGCCCGTCGATCACGCTGGCGGCCGACGCGATCGCCTGGTCGAGCACCGCGTCGACGATGTCACCCTGATAGGGCGCCTCGCGGTCGGTCAGCTCGCGCAGCCTGGTTTGAGTGTAGCGGGCAATGAGGTCGGATTTGGTGACGTAGGGCATCGGCTGGCGCAGTCTGGTTTGACGTGATCGGCGGGCGGGCACCCAAGGGATGCCCGCCCGTCAGATCAGGCTTCGGGGGGCGGGGACTGCCGGGGCGGCGCCTCGGCCGGGGCGTCCTTGCCCTTGCCGGCCTTGCGGGCCGGCTTCTCCGCCGCGTCAGCGCCGCCGTCCGGCTCGGCCTCGATGACGATCAGGTTGGGCTCGGCCTTCAGCGCCCGGACCTCGGCCTCGGTGAAGGCGCCGGCGGGGTGGCGCACCTCGGCCGGCGGGTGGTGCAGGCCGCAGCGGCGGAAACCGGCGGCGGGGCGGGCGGCGATCAGCAGGTCTTTCATCGACGGTTCTCCGGTCAGGCGAGCCACGGCACGACGACGAGCTTGGCAGTGCCCTTCCACTCGTTGTCTTCGCCGTTGGCCTTGCGCTGGTTCTCCACGACCTGGCGGGCCTTGCCCTCCAGCGACGGCGGCACCACCAGGTGCGTGGGGTTGACGCCCAGCGGATCGCCGTGATCGCGCTTGAAGCTCTGCATGGCGGCGCGGGCAGCCGAGTAGTTGTCGTGCGTCAGGTCCGCCTTCGACCCGAAGGCGAGCTGCCAGAAGCCGAAACCCACGTTGGCCCGGCCGTCGACGCCGTACTCGTACTTCTTCTGACGGAACACCACCTCGCTGGTCGGCGCGTCCATCCTGGTGAAGGTGAAGGGACGACGCTTCTGGTAGACCATCGGCTTGATCATGCGGCTGAGGTCCATCAGGAACCACGGGTCGCCGCTGCCGGACTGGACGTTGGACACGGACACCGTGCTGCCGTCCTTCGCGATCACGGGATGATCCGTGTCGAAGAAATACTGGCCGTCGTAGCAGGCCGTATTGAAGCCGGCCTTCAGCAGCGGGAAGACCTTCGTGTCCGGGAAGGACGCCGTCTGCCGGCCCATCTCCGAGAACAGCGGCGTGAAGATGCCGAACTTGTCGTCCTCGATGGCGTCGCGGTCGACGCCGATGGTCAGTTCCCAGGGCAGGTTGGTGATGGTGTAGCCGGCGGCTTCCAAGTTGTGGACGACGCGCTGGCCGACCCATTCGCGGAAGCCGGGGATGTCCTTCATCCAGCCGTAGGTCTCGGACGCCGTGGTCGACGGCGCCTCCATGGCGACCAGGTTCCACTGCGGCTGGACGCCGGCGAAGCCCTGCTGGTAGGCGGTCTGGAAGCCGGTAAAGAGGGCGTTGAGGGCGGGCGGGGTGATGAGCATGGAGCCCTCCTTAGAACTCGACCCAGACGCCCTGGGCGTCCACGTCGCGGATGATGCCGGCGACCGGCCGTGCGCCCGAGCCGTTGGTCTTCGCGACCGTCTGGTCGTCGACCGCGTAGCAGGGCTTGCCGTAATCGGCGATGGTGATGGCGTCGGAGCTGGCCGAGTTGGCGAAGCGGAAGACGCCGCGCTCGATGCGGACCACCGTCCCCATCTGAATGTTGCCAGCGACGGTCGACGCCCGGTTCGCCGCCCGGCCGAGCACGGTCAGCGTGTTGGTCGCCGCCGCCGGCACGGCGTCGCCGGCCGAGTTCTGCGCCACCATGGAACCGGCATAGATCGTCGTGGAGGCAGCGAGATCGCGCTCCATCGACTGGAAGCCGCCGGAATAGGCCGGGGTGTTGCGGTCGTTGCTCAGTGCGGCCATCGTTTAGCCCTCCTTGCCGGACGGGACGCCCAGCGACTTCTTGTAGGCGTCCTCCGACAGCCCCATCGCGGCGCAGACCGCCTTCTGCTCGGCCGTCAGGCCGCCGTCGGGCGACGGGTTGCCGGACAGTTGCTCGCCCGGCTTCACCACCGGCACCGCACTGGCGACCAGCTTGTCGAAGATGGGCTTGTTGGCCGATGCGAGGGCCAGCAGCTCGGCCCGCTGGGCGGGCACGAACTTGCCGGCCTTGATGGCATCGTCGACTTCGGCCGACAGCTTGTCGCCCTCCAGCGCCTGCAACCGGCCGGACAGGGTGGCGACCTGCGTTTCGAGCAGGGTGGCGGCGGATGCGTTCGCCTTCAGCGTGGTGACCGCGGCGGCGATCTCCGCCGGCGTGGCGGTCTCGGCCAGCCCGGCGGCCGAGGCGATGGCCTTGACCTGACCGGCGGTCGCCTTCAGCGCCGTGACGGCGGTGACGACCTGGTCGGCCGTGGCGCCGGCATCGACACCGGCCGCGGAGCATAGGGCGGTGGTGGAGGCGGCGGTGGCCTTCAGGCCGGTGACCGCCGCAACGGCCGTCGCTTGGTCGGCATTCTGGGGCAGCCCCAGCGCCTCCAGCAACGCTTTGAGGATCGGATCCATGTGATGTCCCTGGTGGGCGAGTGCGGGGAGGTGGGACAGCGCCGGCCGGTTGGTAAGGCCGGCGCCGATGATGCGGGTGACCTGACGATCTTCGGTGTGCAGGAACGACGGGCTTATGAACCGGTATTCCTTGCTCGCGATGGCGCGGGCGCCGGCCTCGGTCCATTCGACGTCGGCTTCGATGCCATAGGCCGTCACCTGCAGGCCGGTGATCCAGCCCGCCGCCGGTGCGGTCCCGCCCTTCGGCGCGGCCAGATCGGCGGCGTGGTCATAGTCGATGGCGAGCAGCCCATGGGGGGCCGTCGCCAGCGAGGCGGCGACCACCGCCGCCGCATCCTTCACCGTCCAGCCCGCCCGGCCGTCGTTCGGCTGCACCGCGCCGGCCGGCAGCAGCCGGATGCGGCGGGGCGGCGTGCCGCCGGTCGAGAGGTCGGAGAAGACCGCACAGGTGGCGACCGTTTCGGCCAGGCCGGCGGCACACAGAGCCGGCGCCGGCACGTTGCGGGTGCCGGCGCCGATGGGCGGATGGAGCGTTGTCGGGATCGTCATGCCGCCATTCTGGCGGGTCCGCACCCGCCAGAAACCGGAGCAAGTTGCGGGTGGGTTCAGGGCGATTTCGGGTGAAGGCGTCGCCGGCAGGGCACCCCATCGGAGACGATGGCCCCGCGCCGCCCGTTTAAACCGGTTTTTAAACCGGTGCGGACCTGTTCCGCCCCGTCCGTGCCTCCCGGACAGTCGGACGCACCAGCGGCGATCTGGCGGGCTTCCCGTTCCGCCCGCGTCAGCCTATATTCTGAAAGAGCCGCCGGACGACCGGGTAAACACCGCAACCGGCTCGCTGTGCCCATCTTCGGATGGGTTCGGAACACGGAGGGGGTGGCGTCCTCCCCGGCGGCTCACTGCTCAGATCGCCCCTTCAATCAGCTCATATGTGATCCGGTCGCGCAGAGCCTGCGGATCGACCAGATACCCCGTGTGCAGCGGATTGGTCACCACACGGATGCGGGCGCCATCGGCCGCCCGGCCCTTGCTTGAAACATCGACATACACCACCAGCTTGCCTGTCGGCTTCGCTCCACCCGGCACCGCGTCGAAAACATAGACCAGATGGTCCTGATTGCGGTCCCACAGGACGGCGCTGGGCTTGGCAAGGTGGACAGGCAGGCGGCGCATCACCTCGTGCGGGATCATGATCCCGTCCTCCTCGTGCCCCTTGCGCTGGGCGTGCTGCAGGTCCTTGTCCTTGACGGTGATGGCCGCGCTCTCAGGGGCGATCCCCTTGGCGGCCAAATTGTCGAGCACCCGGCGGGACAGCATGCCGGCGACCCGGACCTCTCCCTTCGGCCGTGAGAAGTCGATGCCGTCATACCATTCGGCGAAGCTGTCGGCGAGCGGACCGGCCCAGCGCTGAGGGTTGAAGGAGGCGGTGGCGATGTCGGGCGGCAGAACGGCCGCCTTCTCCATCAACTGCCGGGCCGCTTCGGCTTCCCGCGACGCCTTGCCCTTGTGATAGGCAAAGCCCGGATCGACGCCGGCCGGCACCTCGACCGTCTCGCCGGTCCGGTTGTTCAGCCAGGGGCGCGGGTTCTCGGCCGGGGCCTCGGCCGTCTCGGTCCAGCCGTTCCGCTCCAGGTCCTTGGCGGACAGCTGCTGCAGGGTGCAGCGGCAGCTCCAGCCGCAAGGCGGGCTGTGGGTGTTCCACCACGGGTCGCCGACCTTCAGAATGGTCCCGTGCCACGCCAGATGTTCGGGTCTGGTGCGGTCGTCGCGGACGGCGACATAGCGCAGATAGGGCCGCGCAGGCGCCAGCCGCTCGATCCGCTCCCACTGGCCGGACGCCATGGACATCCTGACATTGACGTCGAAGATCGTCTTCAGCCGGCGCGGGCTGCCGAGTTGCACCACCTGCTCCTCGCCGGTCAGCGGGTCGGTGTCGATCGCCTTGCCCCACCAGCCGCGCGCCTTCAGCAGCGGCTCAAGCCCGGCGCGCCACTGTTCGAAGGACTGGCCGTCCTTCAGCGCCGTCACCAGCGAGCGGTGAACGTCGGCCAGCAGGTCGACCTCCATCATCTTGGCGACTGTGAAGGCGACGGCATGCTCTTCCTGCCAGACGTCCTTCCAATTGAAGCCAACCCGGTAGCCCTTGGCTTCCAGGAACTTGATCGCCTGCTCGGGCGGAAGGGGAGAAAGGGTCGGCGTCGTCATGCCCACACCGCGCCACTTGACCGGTGACAGGAGCGGCTCCATCCTCTCGGCATGACTGAACAAAAGAAGAACATAACCGTCATTCCGATGTACGCCGTGCACCTTGAGGACCTGGTGCGGCCGGTCGCGGTTGTCTCCGTCTCATGTGTGGCATGCGGGCATACGACCGACGTCGACCCGCTGGACATGATCGCCAAGCACGGCAAGCACGCTTGGCTGAAGGAGGTGCAGCACAAGCTGCGGTGCGGGAAGTGCAAGGAACTCGGACTGGTGACGGTCCGCCTCACATGGCAGGGCTGAGAACGGTCAGGCATCGCCGGCCGCGCCAACCCGCGCCGCGACCCGCGCCATGAACTGGCCGCGCGCCAAAGCCTCTCGCAGTGCGCCCGTGTGATCGTCGCCGGCTACCGCGACCAGTCGGGACACAAAGTCCTCGGCGCTGGTCGCATCCTCTGCGGCCGACAGGATGGCCGTCACCAGCGGCGCAGCCATCGGCTGCCAGTCGCCCAGCAGCTCGTCCACCAGTCCGTCGACCGCATCCGGTTCCGCGGCCTGCTGGGAGGCCAGAGCCTTGGCGCCGGGAGCCGTCGTCGGCTGGCCGACTGGCGGTGACGTCTGGGCCGGTGCGCCCAGCAGTTCGTCCGCCTTGTCGGGATCCGCAAAGCCGAACTTGTCGCGGACCTCGCTTGCCGAGACCCGCAGCCCCAGCGGCACCAGCCCCTTCAGGGCCTCAAGCTGCAGTTTAAGATCATCCTGCGCCGGCCGACCGATCCGGATGGTCGGATAGGCGGCGCGTGGCCCCATGTTCAGCGCGACCAGCGGCACCACCAGATCGCGCTTCAGCGTCACCGCCAGCTGGCGGGCGTCTGCGCGCTCGATGTCCTCTTGGACCTGCCGGTGTTCCTGCCCCACCGCATGGCCGCCGGCGATCGCGTCGGTCGTCGCGGTCTGCCCCAGCACCAGCTTCGACGTCTGCCGCTCGAAGAACTCCACCAGCCCCTGGAAGATGGCGGCGTTCGCGGTCCCCTTGCTGGCCTCGACGAACTCCAGCTGCATGGAGGCCGGGATGATCGCCGCGGCATCGCTGGCGATGTTGCGGACGGCGCGCAGCAGGGCGGCATGGTCCGCCTTCGATGCTTCCGGACCGTACTTGCCGACCCGGATGGGCTGGCCGTAGGTCTCGACGAAGGATAGCCAGTCCTTCGTGCCGAAGGCGGTAAACAGCCACGCCCAGCAGGCGGGGCGGGCCAGACCGCCGCGGATCGGAATGCCGGACTTCGTCTTGGGCCGATGGACCATGTACTTGAAGGGCGCCAGATCGACGCCGTCGACCGCGCCGCCATCGCGCAGGCGCAAGGTGGTGCCGTCGATCCGGTCGAAGACGAACCAGCGCGGATCGCGCCAGACGATGCGGGCCGGCATCCACTGGCGCCCCGACGTGTCCCAGATGATCTCCGCGACGCTGAAGCCCTTGCCCAGCCCATCCAGCAGGTCATAGAGCACGTCGGCGAAGGCATCGTCGGCAATGGCCAGCCGCACCAGGTCGGCGGCCTCGATGTCGTCCGGGGCGTCGCTGGCGGCCTCGACCGTCACGTCCAGCTGGGCAACGGCCAAGCGGCGCGTCGCCAACACGGACCGGTAATGGATGAACTTCTCCTCGATGTCCTCGGCCAGAGCCAGATAGGAGGACGGGTCACCCTGCTCCGCAGCGGCCAGGATGCCGCCCAGCTGCAGCGGCGTCAGGCCCTGCGACGGGTGGTCGGCCAGCACCTGGCGCACGCCGGTCACGGTGGGACCGGAAATCTCCTCGGTCAGCACCTCGCGGACGATGGGCTTGCCGGTGTTCGGGTCGAGGATCGGGGAGGTCACGCGGATCGCGGGCATGGGTCGCCTCAGTAGCCGCCGGCGCCGAACAGGCCGTGGCGGTCGTCGTCGTCGGAGAAGTCAGGCAGGTCGCGGCGCTTGGTCGCCTCGGCCGTGCGGGCGGGGGTGTAGTCGTATTCGGCCGTGGGCAGCCGGCTTGCATAGTGGGCCAGCACCGCTGCGATGGCGGCGTCGCCGTGCCGCTTGTTGCCGTCGGCGCCGGTGGTGCGGGCCTGCGTCCGCTTCAGCTGCGCCACGCCGTCGCGCATCTCCAGCTGGCCGAAGTCGACCAGCACGTCGGCATCCTTGGGCAGCAGGATCGACGCGCCTTCCAGCGCCGCCTTGAAGGGCGGCATGTTGACCCGGTACCACTCGGTCGAGAACTTCACCTCTTCGATCCGGGCGGCGCCGAACAGCTGGCGCATACGCTCTGCCAAGCTGGCGCCGTTGCCGCCGGCGTCGATCGCGCCCTTCACAAAGCGCGGCAGCCGATCCAGGATGAAGCGGACGATCAGTTTCTGCTCCTCGTCCGGGACGTTGCGCAGCTCCATCAGGAATGCCGCGCGCAGGGTCAGATCGGACATGATCTGAGCCGGGATGCCGACGGAGGCGTCGCGCAGACGGGCATAGTCGTGGCCGTAGACCGACATGCGGTCGGGGTCGAGCCGCGTCAGCAGCGGCTCCAGCGTCTCCTTGCACCAGTCCATGGCGACGGCGGTGCGGGCATAGTCCGGCAGATCGACGAAGCCCGGCTCGCACTCCCACCGCACCACCGGGATCTCGGCCGACATGCGCGCCAGCACCAGTTCGCGCGGCAGCCAGACGCCGCCCTTGTTCTTGGGGATGACGTGCAGCTCTTCGTCGGCCGCGTCGCCGTAGCTGCCGACGATCTCGGCCCGCCAGGCGGCCTCCTTCGCGGCCGTCCATTCTTCGCCCTTGACCAGGCAGATGCGGCGATAGAGGCCGTCCTTCAGCGCATCGTCGAAGGTGACACGCAGCACGGCATAGGGCTTCTTGCCGGCGCGGCAGTCCTCGATCAGCTGATTGAAGGGGTGGGCGGTTCCGTTGTGCGTGCTGATGACCGCGACCTTGCCGCCCCAGATCAGCAGCGCCATGGCCGACTTCAGCAGCTCCGCCAGATCGTCGTGGAAGGCCGCCTCGTCGATGATGACGAAGCCTTGCCGGCCGCGAAGCGAGCGGGGCCGCGACGCCAGGGCGACGATCTCGAAGCCGCTGGCGAAGGTGATGCGGAACGCCTTGATGCCGTCGTCCGACCCGTCGTCGAACAGTTCCTCCGACATGGCCGAACAGGCGCGGTCGAACAGCCGCGCCCATGCGCCGCAGGTGTCGATGAACTCCCGCGCCATGTCGAGGTTGTAGCCGATGTACAGCGTGTCCATGCCCTTGGCCGACTTCTCGGCGGCAGAGGTCAGGACGGCGTCGGCGGCGATGGCCCATGTGTAGCCGATGCGGCGGGACTTCTCGACGACCACGACCGAACAGATCGCGGTCGTTTCCAGCAGCCGCTTCTGATAGGCCAGCAGCAGGTCCAGCTCCGAACCGCCAGTGGCGACCAGTCCGGCCGGGATCTCGCTGGGCAGGCGCTTGAAGTCTTCCTCGACGGCCGGGCGCAGCTTCATGACGCCTTCCGGATGCCGAGGAAGTCCTTCTTGATGTCGGCGATGGTGTCGGCCGACAGGCCCTTGCGCTTGGCCGTCGCCTCCATGGCGGCGATCGCGCGCTTGTCCGCCTCGGTCTGCAGCCGCAGGATCAGCTCCGCGTCGGTCTTTCGGGCCGATGCCAGCTTCTGGATCGAGCTGGTCAGGAACATGACCTGTTCGGGGTCGAGCTGGACGGACTGCTGGCCGTCTTCGCCTTCGGCCCCGCCGCCGGCCATGCCGGTCATCAGGTTCATGATCAGGCTATGGCCCAGCTCGATGTTCAGCCGGGCGACCTTGGTGTCGGGCTCGTCGCCAAGCTGCCGCACCAGAGCCTCGGCCATCGCTCGGGATTGGCGTAGCTGCTCGCCGACCTTGTCGATGCCCTGCACATAGCGGCCGACCGCCGACCGCGACACGTCGAGGTCGTGGCGGCCGGCGGCGCGCAGCTCCTGCAGCTTCGACAGCAGTTCGTCGATCGTCCAGCCGTCTTCGCGCAGCCGCCCCAGTTCCTCGCGGATTTCCTTGGGCAGCTTGTCCAGTGTCGAGCGGGCCATGGGTCAGCCCAGCGACGGCAGCTTGACGCCCGGCAGCGGCGTGCCGAGCCGCCTCAGATGATCGTCGCCGGGCTGCCCCAGCGTCACCACCAGCACGGCGCCGACCTGATCCTTGGTGACAGCCGCAAGGTCGGACAGGTAGCCGATCTGCTGCTCCACCTGTGCGCGGGTCACATGGTGTCCCAGCGCGTTGGCCGCGGTCTGGATGATGCTGCTGTTGGCGCGATGCCCCGGAGCCTCCGACAGGATCCGAAGGATGACCAGGCGCAGGTCCTCGGTGAGATGATCTTTCCAGCTCATGCGTTGGCCCTCATCATGTAGTCCTCAATGCGCCGCACGCTGGCGGCGATGCCGTTGACCACCTGTTGCTGCGCGTCGCCCTGTCCCTTCACCTGTGCCAGCACGTCGCGCACCGCAGCCATGTCGGTCTGCGTCGGCAGATGCTTGACCTCCTGCTCGATCAGCGCGACGCGGGTGTCGAGCCGCTGGAACTCGGACCGCGGCACGAAGCCGGCGCGGAGCGTCCACACGATCCAGGCCAGCAAGAGGTTGAAGACCAGGACGATCGCCCAGCCCCATTTCCACAGATCGTCCAGCATCACTTCCCCCGTTCGTGTTTCTCTTGGCAGTCCACGCACCGGGTCGCTGACGGCAGGGCCGCGCGGCGGGCTGGCGGGATCGCCGTGTCGCAGTCGATGCAGAGGACCGAGCCGGCCTGCATCAGACGGCCGCGCACGGCGGAGATGGCCCCCGCCGTGAGAAAGGCGCTGCACGCCTCCCCTTCGTCACCGAAGTCCACGGCCGGCCCTCATAAGGGGGCGGACGACGGCAGCATTGCCGGCGCCTCGCCCGGCGCCCGCACCGGCGCCACCAGATCGACCCGGCCGATCAGCCGCTCGCGCAGCCCCTCGGCGTCGATGTTCAGCTCCCGCATCACAGCGGGCATCTTGGGCAGCAGGTAGCCGGCCGCGACCGCCACCAGCTCGGACCGCGTCTCGATGCTGGTCAGCGAGGCGCCCTTCTCCAGCGCCTTCTCGCGGGCATACATCAGGGCGTAGCCCATGCCCTGTTCCAGCCGCTCGACCAGCAGGCTTTCGCGCCGGACATGAAGCAGGTCCGCGCCGCGCTTGATCGCCCAGCCGAGCAGGCTGGACAGCGCCAGGAAAACGATGTCGACCAGGCTGGACACCAGCTCGGGCGGCAGGGCCACGCTGGGGCCGTCGGCCGCCAATGCCAGGGCGATGCGGTTGGCGAGAAAGAAGGCGACGCAAAGCGCGAACAGCGCCCATTTGAACCATCGGAAGAAGCGCAAGGCAGGGTCCTCAGAGATACGGCGCGACCAGGCGCCGGTAGTTGGCGACGAAGTCCTCCGGCCGCCCCTTGCCCTTCGGGGTGTTGTAGACCTGCTTCCAGACGCGCGCGTGCCCCTCGATGTCGCCAGGGTTGGCGAGACGGACCGGCGAGCGGTAGTAGAGCAGGCGCGCCACGGCCGTCGCATAGCTGAGGTTCGTGACCAGCTGCATGGTGGTCGACGGCCAGCTGGCGGCGAGCCCGGCCAGGCGGGCGGCCAGACTGGGCCGGAAGCGCAGGAAGTTGTCGTACAGATCGTCGAGCGTCGCAGGCTCGATCTGGTACAGGCCATAGGCCGGGCCGATGGTCCGGTCGGCGGCGCTGGTGATCTGGTCCAGCGCCCGGAACCCGCTTTCTTGCGCGATGGTGCCCATCAGCAGCTCGACGGCCGCGTCGGAGGCCATGCCGGGCACGTCGGGACCCATCAGGGTGGCGACGGTCGGGCGCACCACGTAGAGGAACAGGTGGCGGGGGGAGAGACCGGGCGGGGGGGCGGGGGCGTTCGTCATGCCCCTATTGTGCCGCCACTGACGCGGGTGGTTTAGGGAGGGAGTTCCCGCCGCAAACGGCAACGGCGCCCCGTATGGGACGCCGCTCCGAAGAAGCCGAATGACACGTTACGCGCGCCCGCTCTCCAACCGTCTCAGGTCCTCGATGGTCAGATCACCCGCGGAGACGGCCGCCTGCAGAAGCGGCGGCTGGGCAGCCAGGAAGGTGGCATCGTCTTCCACCGGCTCCTCCTTCTCGACCCGTTCAGGCGGCGGCGTCAGCTTGTAGGGGCGGCCACAGCAGGGGCAGGTCAGCTTGACCGGCTGGGGATCGGCGACGGCGGGCTGAAGATCGGCGGTCAGCCGATCGACGGTATCCTCGCGCAGGGCCAGGGCACGGGCGATCGGCCGCGGCTGCCAGCCATTCAGGCGCAAGACACGGGCATTGTGGTGGCTGATGCTCCAGCGGCCGGTGGGCACGGTGTACTCGTTGCCGCCCAGCCGCGACGCGAGCAGCCGGGCGGTCTGACGGCCCAGCACCTGCACCAGCGGGTGATCGTCACGCAGGCGCGCCAGTTGGGGGATGTAGAGCTTGCGGTCGCCGAAATGGGCGGCGAAGCGAACGGCGGTGTCGTCGCCGCACAGGCGCTGCACGTCGGCCAGGACGCCCGGCAGGTTGCGGATGGGCAGGCGCAGGCTCATGGCTGGAGCGTCTCCTCTAAGCGGTCCATCCAGCGCTTCAGTTGCTCGATGGCGCGGCCGGCGTCGGCGGGTTGGAGCCATTGCAGCGCTTCGACGCCGATCCGGCTCTTCAGCCAGGCCGCCAAGGCCGTCTCGCTGCGATCCGTGACGGCGCCGCGGTCCGCCAGATCCAGCCACATGGCGCGGACCTTCCGCTGCTGTGCCGTCAGCGCCGGCCGGGCCGGCCGGCCCCGGCGCTTCTTGCCGGCGCCCAGCCCCTTCAGTTGCTCGATCAGCTTGGCACGCTCCGGCGCACGGAGATTGCCGGCGCTGTCCGTCCGACCGTCGGACACCTGGGAGACGCGTGCGCGATAGCAGTCCTCGGTCAGCGCCAGTTCGCGGCGCATGGCATGGATCGCTCTCAGGTCTGCCGACCGGCGGGCGTCGGATTTGACGGCGGCGGTCATGCTGGGCTCCTTTCGCCAAAGCCGGCGCTGGATGGTTTGACGTTGGCCGGGTTCCCTTTGCAGACGGGGCAGACGCGGCCCTTCTGCTCTGCGGTGACGCTGCGTTCCGGCAGCCAGTCGGTTTCGTGACCGCAGACGCTGCACCGGAAGCGGCAATAGGCACGGCCGCTGTAGGCACTCGGATGACCCGCGTCGATGACGAACATCGTGCGCGGGTTGGGCTGGGCCGGCCGACGCACCTTGCGGAAGAAGTCCAGCTGCATCAGCGCGCCCTCCTTTCGACCGCCTCGTTGAACCGCGCGGCCATGTCGAGGCCGGACATGCCGGCGGAGCGGCACAGGCTGACCATCAGGTCGATCACCTCGCCGGCGTCGGCCTCGGACTGGGCGGCGGGCCGGCCGGCCGCGACGGCGACCATGCCCATCAGCAGCGCGACCAGCTCGGCCCGGAAGGCGCCGACGACCGCCTCGCCACGGCGCAGGCGCCGGATGGTCGCGGCGGCGGCGACCGCCAGATTGACGGTGTCGGCGGCGCGCATCAGCCCCTCCTTCTGACCGGCGGGTCGCCCATGATGCTGTCGACCGGCCGGATGGCCATGAAGGCGTCCGGCATCCGGACGATCAGGCGTTCCGGAATGAGCTGCACCGGCGCGGCGATGGTCGAAGCGTTGGACGCCAGCTTCAGCGTGGGGTGGAGCGTACGGGTCCGCACCTCCAGAGACTTGCCGCCGAGCAGACGGAAATGGCCGTCCGCGTTGGGCATGATCGCCAGCTGCCCGCGTTCCGGCGTCGCTTCGCGACCGAAGGCGATGTTGACACGCTGGCCCTTGGTCCAGCCGAAGCGCTTGACCAGCGCGGAGCCGATCACGATCCGCAGTTCCATGGCAGGTGACTTGCCGCCGGTCTTGCCCATGGTGACGCGGACCTGGTCGGCGTCGGCTCTCTGCAAAGGGGCGCGCGTGGGCACGATGATGTCGAAGGACATGATTCACACCTCGGGGGCTTGGGTGATGGCGTCGCGCAGAAGCGACGCGAGACTGGGGAGACCCGGCGCCATCGGGCGCTCGGGGAGGCGCGCGGGGAGGCCACGCAACCGCCGGAGCGTCCGGACGTGCGGGCCGTCGATCAGGAACTCCACCTCTTCCTGGTGGCCGGGGATGCCGGCCACCAGAAGGACGGGAACCCCGCCGTCGTCGTAGAGGGAGATGGACAAGGCCACACGGACGGCGGTCACAGGGCACCGCCTTTCCGCCGGCTCTGGACCGGCCGGGGCGCCTTCGGCTTCGCCGCCGCCCAGTCCTTCAGCCGTGCATGGTAGCGGCGGGCCTTAACGACGGTCGCCCAACCGGTCACTTCCCCCAGCAACCGGTTCATGTCGGAGCGGACATATTCAGCCCGATCCGCGCCATCGTTGGGAGGAAGATGACCAAGGCGATCATAGACCATCGCGAGCGCCAGGGCTTCGGCCGGGCCGACCTTCGCGATCCGCGACGCCAGCTCATGCAGCTCTTGGTGCCACTCGACGTTTACGGAGCTGCCGACGTCCAACAGACACAGCCGCACAGTGACTGCGTCCTCTAAGGCGCGCAGCTGCTCGATCAGCGACCACGTAGCCTGGGGTGGAAGAACCGGAAGGGCACTCATGCGTTGCCTCCCGTGCGCTTTCCCCATGCGGCAGACACTTCGGAGGGAACGCCGACGGCGCCGACGATTGCGGTATGCGGAAGCGGCTTGCCGGAGCGCAAGGCGTCTCGGACGCCGGTGACCTGGTCGAGGATGTCGGTCACCCACTCCACGGCCAGATCGGCATCCAAAGCGCCATTGGCCGTCAGCGTCGTGGCGGTGGAGGCGAAGGCTCCCAGCAAGGCCGACATCGCCTTGCGGGTGCCGTGCTGCTGTTCCACGCCGCCAGCAGCCTTCAGCATGGCCAGGGTTTCGGGCCGGACCTTGTCACTGCCTTTCGCGGCATGGGCCAGCACGAGCATGATGCTGGGGTGACGGTTCTTGCTCATCGCCTCAGCCCTCCAATTCGGTGCTGTCGAAGGTGTTGGTGGGGCAGTCCGCGTAGTTCCTCGGTTCGTCCCAGTCGATGCTGTGCCACGTCATGTGGACCGGCACCGCACCCACTCCGCGATCGGACCACTTGCACCAGTCGCCTTCATGGTGGTCGCAGAGGCGGCAGGGATGTTCGCTTCTGGCCTTCTCCAGGATGCTGTCGACAATGCTCATGCCCGGCCCTCCCGATGTCCGGAGGGCGCGCCCAGCTTGACGACGACGCCGTCCGGCACGCGGCCGGCGTTGAGGCTGGCCTTGGCGTTGCGGAGCTGCCCGGCAGCGGTCTCCAGCATCAGGACAGCGGCGTCGAAAGCCGTGCCGTCGTGGCGGGCGCCCAGCGTGGCGGTGATGGTCATGAAGACGGACAGCGTCGCCTCCACCGCCTTCTCGGTCCCGTGTTCGCGCTCCACGCTCACCAGTCCCGAGAGGACGGCGGACACCTCAGGCCGCACGCCGGGCATGTCCAGGCCGCTGCGGTGGATCAGGCCGATGATCCCGCTCATGCCATGCCCTCTGTCACACTGGTGACCGTCAAGGCCGGGATGGAGGCGTCCGCTTCGTGCTGGTGCGACGACGCCAGCAGGTCCATGGCGGCAACCCAGGCCAGCAGGCAGGCCGCAGCATCGACGATGTCCGACCGTTCCGCCTTTCGGGACGACGCCGCATCAAGCTGTCCGATCAGGGCGTCAAGACGTGCACCGACGCGGTCGAGGATGGTCTGCCCATTGCCGGCGACCTGCGCCGGATATTGCCGTGCGACGCGGGCGCCGACTTCACCCAGAAGTTTCTCCAGCTTGACGACGCTTTCGTCATTGAGTCGAAGACCGGTGGCCTGAACGACCTCGACGACGAGAGAAGAACTGATCTTCTTAGAGGACATGAGGGACGGTCTCCGAAGCGGGAGAATTGGGCTGCAGGCAGTTGGTGTCGATGGCGCGCTCCCGGTTGGCGATCATGCGGGCAGTGCGGCTGCCGACGCGGTCGCCGCCGTCGTTGATGTCCTTCGCCATCGCCGCGCAGCAGTGCTGACAGAACCAGTATTCGGTCCGGCGAATGCTCTCGGGCTCGTCGCCCTCGTCCTCGTCTCCGACCTGCTCGACCAGGTGGCGGCAGCGGGTGCCGGGGGTCAGCTTGCCGCCGCAGGTGTGGCAGCGCGGCGGTTCCTGGACGGTGACGATCTCGTTGACGATCTCCCGTTCGCCGTCGCCGTAATCGCCCTCGAACGGGTTGTAGAGAAGGGCTTCGGTCTCGTTGAAGGCAATGATGTTGGCCATGTCTTCACCTCACGCGCTGGCAAGGTCGATGGTCACCGCTTCCCAGCGCGCCTCGGGCGACGGGCGGCGGTAGAAGCGGACGTAGGTCTTGGTGCCCTCGATCCGGACGCTGTCGGCGATGGCTGTCATGGCCTGTTTCCACCGTTCGTCCTCAATGGCGACGCGGCGCAGGGCGAAGATGGCGTCGCGGCTGACCTGTCCTTCCTGGTCGACACGGAAGGCATGCTCGACCAGGGCACGGATGTTGTCGTTGGCGCCGGTCGACCAGTCGGCGATGCAGGCGTCGATCAGGTTCTTGGCGATCTGCAGCTCGGGGCCGAAGGTCATGTGGTCGGCGACCGCCACCTGCACCTTCATCGTGCCGTCGAAGCTGGTCAGGGTCATGTTGCCCTTCTGACCGCCGCGGCTGTCCTGGTACTGCTCGGCCAGCAGCGCCAGAAAGACGCCGACGTCGTCGAAGGTGTGCGCCTTGAAGCGGGCGATCTGGGCCGACAGGTCGTCGGCGTAGCCCATCAGCTTGCGCACCAGCTGGTCCTGCAGCTTGTCGGCCGGCTTGACCAGGGTCTCGGGGACCAACCGGCCCTTGGCGTCGGCCATGTAGCCGGCCGGGATCGCGGGCGTGGTGGTCGGGGTGACGGCTTCCATGTGTGGCTTACCTCTCGGGGGTGTCGGTGGCCCCATCTGCGGGGCGCTGGGGGGAAGGGGCAGCCGGCGGGGCCGGCCGGGGGAAGATCGGGAACCGGCCTGGATCGGCCGGCGTTGGCGGGATGGCCGGCGGGTCGAGGCCGAAGGCGCTGTAGAGCGCGGCGGCGATGGCGGCGGACATCAGCGCCCCCGCTCGATGCGGGCCGGGGCGATGGGACCGGACGCGCGGCTCTGCCCGGTCAGGAACAGGACGGCCTCCGACAGGACCCGCATCTGTTCGGTTACGCTCCGGTGCAGCGTCACGCCGGCAAGCACGCTGCGGGCGATGTGCAGCGCCCCGTCGACCGAGACCGGCGGCTGGACACACACCCATTGCCCGTTTTCAGCCGGTGCGATGGTGGCGGTCGACAGGTCGCCGCTGTCCGGGTCGGACAGCAGGCAGGTCCAGCGGCCATCGCCATGATCGCGGGTGGTGACGATCCGGCGGCTGATCGTCCGAACCGCACCGGCCACGCCGGCCGGGATGTCGATCTCGACCAGCAGGTCGGCGCGCGGGGGCGGGCGGTAGCTCATGGCAGCACCGCCCTGAAGGAGGACACATCGCCGGAGCAGTAGACCTCGGTCGAGCGGCAGCGGTTGCAGATCCGATTGCCGGGACCTTCGGAGGCGAAGCCATTGCCACAGCACAGGCATGTCCGGATTTTCGCTGCCGAGGCAGCCTGCATCCGGTCGCGCTTCGGATGCGATGGGGTGCGAGGCGTCGGCGACTGCCTGGTCGGAAGGGCAGTGCTGCGTGCCGCGTCGATCCCGGCGGGCGTCAGGCGCAGGATGCCGGGGCTGTTGCCATGCGGCGGCTGCACCACCTCCATCCAGCCGCGGGCGATGCACTCGGACCTTGCGTAGAGACCCGAAGTCTCGCTGTAGCCCAGCCGCTCGGCGAGCCTACGCGCTGACGGGGTTCTGCCGTCATGGGCCAACGCCTGCGCATAGCCGTGGAGAAAGACCATCAGAACGGTCTCGGAGAAGCCGCGCTTGCTCATGCCGCGTCTCCACCGCCCCAGTGTCCGGCGAGCGGGCGCTGTTGCCGCTGGGCGGCCTTGCGGGCAAAGCCGGCGGCGGTCTGCAGGGTAACCACCAGTTCCGTCAGTTCATCGGCGCTGAAGGAGAGATAGGGGCGGGCCATGGCGCGGCTGGTGACCCGCTCGGCCGTCTGGTCCAGCCAGACGCCACGACGGAAGTCGACCGCCTTCAGCATCCGCGCCAGATCGCGGATGCGGTCGGCAAGGGCGGCAGTCTGGGCCGCGGCCTGCTGAGTGGGACGGTTGCGCAGCTCCAGCAACTGGGCGGCCAGTGCGTCCAGCGCGGACGCCAGGGGAGTGGGTGCGATGCGGGTCATGCGGTCCTCCGCGGGCAGGTCCGGCAGGCGTTGCGCAGCATGCCGGCGAGAAGGGAGCGGGAGCGGTTGGCGGCCTGCTGTTCCCGGCCGCAACGGGTGGCGTCGATCTCGCCCAGCACCGGGCAGGGCTGGGAGACGCCCAGCCGCTCCGCCACGGCGGCCTCGACGCGGTCGAGGTTGGCGCCGTAGCGGCCGGCGATGATCAGGCTGACGGTCGTCTTGCTATAGCCGCCGATGGCAGCGCCGGCGGCGGCGAGACCGTCACGGTCGGCGCGCTCGGCCAGGGCGACCACGAAGGCCGGCGGTGCGCCATTCCAGGCGGCGCGGGCCTTGTCGAGGTGGACGGTCATTCTGACACCTCCTCGACCAAACGGCCGAGGTTCGGGTCCCAGACAGGCTTTCCGGCACCACGCAAGACATGAGGCGCGTCGGGGCCGGTGTTCATGCTCCGCTTGAGACGATAGCGGCCTTCCCGATGACCACCGCTCTTCACCAGGACGTCCAAGTACCCGTGCCGCCGCAACGCGTTGACATACTGTCCGACGCGATCCTCAGTGCATCGCGTCAGGCAAGCCACCTCGCGCACGGTAAAGCCACCGCGAAGCGGCTTGATGGCGGCCCATATCCGCTCAGTCGGAGTGGGGGTTTCGTTTAGGCGACCATCTGCAGTGAAGCGCGGACACCGACGGCCGACATCACGAACGAGGCGATACACCGCGCCGCGCCAACCACCATCACCCGGCTTCTCGACAACCACGAGGCCGGCCTGGATCGCCTTCCGCAAGAAGGCGTTGGCGATCTTTCTGGTGGTGCCTTCCACAAGCAAGTCAGCGGTTTGGAACGTCTTCAGGCGACGGACCTCAGCCCAAACCACGCCAGAACCAATGAAGCGTTGCGTGCCGGGTGATGGTTTGCATTCGGCTTTGACTTCGACCAGCGTCATCAGAACCTCCGGACCGCCGGGGCGGCACCAGTGTTGATCCGCTGGCCTGCATAGCCGGCGGCATCGATCTCCCGAAGCCCCTCGCCGGCGGCAAAGTCGGCGACCGACACAAGGTTCAGGGTGACGCGGCCGGTCGACCGATAGGTCTGGTCGAGCAGCAGCTGCAGCAGGTCGTCGGCGACTGCGACGCGCGGACAGTAGAGCTTCGCCAGCTGGCGGGCGTCGTCGAGGTCGCAGGGCTCGGCCTGGACGAAGTCGAGGATGCGTCGGTGGAACCGCTCGTAGCGCTGGAGCTTCTGCGGCAGCCCTTCCTCGCCGATCAGGACGATGCTCGCGGTGCCGGGCGACGCCATGTCGTGCAAGGCCCTGACCTTGTCGATCATGTCCTTCTTCGCCAGGTGGTCGGCTTCGTCGATGATCAGCGGGCGGCGGCTGGTCTCCAGCTCCTCAGCGATCTTGCCGGCCAATTCGTTGTTCGTCGCATGGGGCGGCATGGCGATGCCCATGGCGTCGACGATGGCGCGCAGCATCGCGCGCGGAGTCCAGAAGTCGTTCGCCTCGACGTAGTAGGCCATGTGATCGCTGGCGCCGACCCAAGCGGCGGCACGGCTCTTGCCGTCGCCTGAACGGCCATGGAAAACGCCAAGGCCGGGCACGTCGGGGCTGCGGCCCTTGAGTTTGATGACCAGTTCCTCCAGCAGCGTCAGATTGCGGAGCGGGGCGAAGGATGCGGACTTGCGGACGCGGGTCGTTTTCGACATGATGGAACCTTCAGTTGGTTGTGTTCCGAACGGCTCTACGCGCCCCACGCGTGGGGCCGTTCTTTTTGGAGGCCGTCACTCGACGGCTCGGGCGAAGGCCGCTTTGCGGGCGGCGTCGTTCTTGCGGGCGCGGTACCAGGCAGCGCTTTCGATCGAATGGAGCCATTCCAGTTCGTCCTCGCTGACGTCTGCGTCGGCGGCGATCCGCGCCTCGATGTCCTGTGCGCGCCGCCACCAGCGGTCCTCGGGCTTCTCGGCCGGCTGGGACGGGGCGGCGATGCGGCGGGCGATGTCGGCCGTCCGGGCCTGCTCGGTCGCGTCGCGCGGACGCGGCGTGGCGGGGGTGGCGGCGGCGATGGCGCGCTGTGCGGCGATCAGGCCGGCCGAGGGCTGCAACGCGGGGGCTGACGGTGCGGGCAGGGCCGGCGGCGGGGCGGCGGTGGGAAGGGCGGTGACGGTGGCGGCCGGCTTGCCGATCAGCGCGTCGGCCAGTTCGTGAGGCTGGAACCGCTTCTTTGCCGCGCGGATCGCTGCCTTGCCCGCCGCAATGAGGCGCTTCTGCAGTTCCGCCGCCTCGGCCGCAAGGGCGGCGCGGGACAGACCCATGCGCTCCGGGTTCTCCGCGATGCAGAGGAAGCTGAAGGGTTCGGAGTGGTAGACCCACACCCTGCCCATCTCTTCCGGATCCAGGCGCACGTCGAAGCGGTCGCCGGTGCCGATGTAAGGGATCAGGTCGACCGACCAGAAGTCGGCGCCCTCGACGCGGATGCCCTTCTTGCCGACGGTACGGGTGCCGCCGTCCGGAACAGGCATCAGCAGCAGGTCAAGTTGGCGTTCGTCGGTCAGGCGGGCTTCGCGGCCGGCGCATTCAGCGGCCAGCGCATGGGGCGTGCGGTCGCACAAACCTTCATGCGGAGCGTGCTGATAGACGTTTCCGACCCACTCGTCGGCCAGCGCCTGCAGCTCTGGACCGGTCAGGCGGGCGCGGAAGATGTCGGCGTCGCTCTCCCCCAGCCTATTGGCGAAGGTTTCGCGGCTGCGGATCGCCTGACGAACAGCGACATTATGGCCGGTGTAGCCGGGCAGCAGAGGCATGAAGCCATGCTGCACAGTGCCGATCGCGCGCTCGACGTGGGGCTTCTGCTCGGGGCTATAGGGCGTGCAGGTCAGATGCCGGGCACCGATCAGGTGATAGGCGCGCTCGGCCTCGCGGCTGGTGAAGTCGGACCCGTTGTCGGTCTTGATCGTCTCCGGCATGCCCCACGCCAGGATGGCGCGGCGGATCAGCAGCAGGACGGCCGAGGTGCGCGGCACCTTCGTGACCAGGATCATGATCCTGCGGGTGTAGACGTCGACCACGACATAGATGCTGTGTCGGCCGTCGGTCAGCAGAACGTCGGACGGGCTGGCGTCGATCTCCCACAGCTGGTTCGGGCGTTCGATGCCTTCGGAGTACGACCCGATGGCCGCACGGTGCTTGTTCTTCCAGTCGTCCGGATTGGTGAGCGCAAGATGCAGCTGGCGGTTCTTCGCCCTCCAGTCGTTCCAGAGGTCGAGCAGCCGACGCTCGGACGGCATTGCACGGGTGGATCCGTCGAAAAGCTCGACATCGTGGCCGAAGCGCTGGATCAGCACCGTGCGCACTTGGTGCATGGCGAGATGCGGGTTCTCCACCAGCATGGCGACCATGAAGCCCTTGATGTCAGCGACCGCGCTGTCGAGGACACCGCTGCCCTTGCGGTTGCCGTAGCGCCCGGAAAGTGCGGTGGCATCGCCTGAAGCCCGCACACGCGCCCAGCGTTCCAGCGACGACATGCTGATGGTCGGGCATGCGGCCCGTACCCAATCCGGCACGTCGATCTGGCGGGCGTTGTAGAACCCGACAAACTTGTGGCGGGCCGGCGTGAGGCCGTCGCCGCTGGCAGCATGGAAGCTGTCGAAAGCGGTCAGGATCGCGAGCTTGTAGTCCTGGCGCAGCCGGGCCTGGACCGTCACCGGCAGTGCCGGGGAGGAGTCCTTCGGTGGCACCGGCAGAGCGGGGGTAGCTGTGACCACGGCGTCAGCGGCGGCGCGTCGCGCCAACTCAATGCGAGCGTCCTCCGGCAACGAGGAGATGTGGTACTCCCGTCCGCCACCACGGCCAGACCGCTCGCGATGATGCCAGCACTCATCAGTGGCGCGGAGATTAATCCCGCGCTTGGAAGTCGGCAGCTTCGGCAAGGCTAGAGCTGCGATTTCGGCTGCGGACAACCAGTCTTCCGCCATGGCGTTCAGCCCCGCGTCCGGTCGGTCAGCGCCGGCCGCAGATGCATGTACTCGCGCAGCATCTCGTCGCCGGCTGACAACATTTTCCCGGCTTCACCCGCGTCAATGGCCCCATCGGAGTAAGCGGCTGCGAACTCCGCAAACAGCTTGCTCGCGTGTTGAGCGATCTCGGCCACGTTCTTGGGAATTGCTTCTGCGGCTGGCTCGACCGTCACAGGCAGCAACGCGCAACCTGCCTCAACGGCCAGCCACTCAGTAACTGTTGGTTGACCGCAGTAGCGCTCCAAAGCCGCCGCGATATCTGCAGGCATATGACAATTGGCGTCTTCTTCGCTGTCATTACTGTACCTGAACAGCTGGGATCTTGACACGCGCGCTACTTCAGCAGCGCGCTGCAGACCGCCACAGTGTTCGATCAGGTCGGCGACAGCGGCTTTCAGGCTGCCGGGCCGACGATGTTTGTATGGAGATTTGGCCATCTCTATTCCCGTTGTGGATGCGCCTATTGCTCTGCGAGCGTCATCGGAGTTGAGGAAATGAGGCAAAAATGAAACTCTCTGAGGAACTCTTTAAGGACACTGCTCAACGTCATGTGACGGTGGCGTCTGCCGCCTTAGCTGCGGCCTTGGTCGACGTAAGCCGGCCGTTTTCTGCGGCCTTGATTGATGTCGCCGACGTCCACTTGGGCTGGGCCTCGTCCTCGCTGGCAATCGGGCGGCTGTATCGCCGCCGCTATTAGGCCGCTTTGCGATCTGGCAGCCGAGTGCGACACAGCCGTGTTCCATCTGCCCGATACCGCTCAGGAAAGAGGTCCTGCACCGCGAGTTCGAGCTTTTCAGCCAGCGCGGCTTCGATGCGGGCAGATGGCAGGTGCAGCGCCTGCGCGACAGCTTGAGGGCAGACGCCAATCTGAAAGGCGATCTGGCGCATGCTGCTGCCCTTACGACGTAACGCAGATATCACCCAATCACGGCGATCAGCAGGGTCCAAGGGAACTACGGGTTTTGCCATTGTCTCGCCTACGACTATCGATATTTCTATCGTATTACCACGAGTTTTCGACGGATAACAACGAGAAAAATCAGGGTGGGAAGGCTTCCCAGTTCGCTTCACGCTAGAGGTCGCCCGCAATGGAGATTATTTGTGTGAATTCAATGGCTTCCAAGACACGAACCGGAGAGCGTGAAGTGGGAAGCCAGGATCCCACTTCGTTCGATGAACTGGGATCTCGCATTTCTCTCGTGGTTGGCCTCTACAAAACGAAGACCCAGGCCGCCCGCAGCGCTGGCAGCACACTGGAGATGCTGAACCGGTACATTCGCGGGGAGCACAAGCTGCCACTAGAAAAAGCGACAGGGTTGTGTGAGCCAGTGGGCGTTAGTATGAACTGGCTGGCTTGGGGCATAGGCCCAATGTTGCTTGGCGATTGCACACCAGCGGCGCCATCCGCTCTGGGCAGGATGGATGAGGCATTGCTGGCTAATCTGGTGGAAGGCGTTGACCTCTTCTTGGAAGCAGAGGACCTGCAGCTGCCGCCGCGACACAAGGCGCGGGTTACCGTGTTGTTCTACCGATTGCTGGAACGGCGCCGTGCGCGGCTCCAAACGGAAGGAAGCGATGTTCCTCCCGAACTATGTATTGCAGGCCATCCGGTTGACATTTCAGCAGACCCGGACTTGTCAGACATTGTTCGCCTTGCCGAGTGAAAAGCCCTATACGATTGCAAGCGCGAAACATTGAATCAAATAGCCGCGCAAATCTTGCGCATGGATACCCTCTGGTGGCACACTATCCATAACGCTGCAACCTCAGAGGCATACGATAGTATGCCGCCGAGCAGCGGGGGCCAGGGCTGGGAAACCCTGGTCACGGGATTGGCACAACCCGTTTGAGGAGCAACATCGACCCGGTCTCGATGAGACCCCTCCCCCCACCGGCCACGCGGCTTGAGTGGGATAGCACGGAGTGTGCCAATGTGTCGTTACCCCGCGGTTGAGGATTTCCCTGAGGCCGCAGAACTTCGTCAGATTTTTGCAATGGCTTTGGCCAATCGAGAGCGGCGTCGGAAACTGAAGATCATCACCAATGCGGGCGATATATCCGATCATTTCTCTTCGAAGAGGCTGTTCTTTTATGATATTCAAGCGGCAGCTGCAATGAACGACAACGCCAGTCGATAATCGCGGCGCTTTGTCAATCCCAATTTGGGGCAGCATTTCCGATATTGAGAGGCATAATGAAAGATCTGCGAGAAGACACCCTGCGCTATCCATCAGCGTCCGCTACTTTTCTTCGCATTTTTGGCACTGTAATCAGTGTTGTCGGAGTAATTCAGATAGTCGTTATCTCTGGTGATTTTATCATTGGTACGATTACAATTATCGGTGGATTGATCGTGTTCGCCCTTGGAAGCCTTCGGAAGGCATTGGCCGATATCATCTACGAACTCCGCTCCGTTTCCGACGCACGAACGTCAAACCATCCTGCGCAGACTGAAGCTAATCCACCGCGTCAAATGGATTGACGTTCTGGGACGCAACGCTGCTGAAACCCTTGTCCGGCAACGATTCGCGTCCCATTCGATCCCGGAAAATCCCACTAGATCCCGGCCGTNCAGGTCAGGATCAAGAGCCGCTGGTATGATACCAGCGGTCATCATCAACAACCGCTGGCATCGGCCGGATGTCCGCACTCCGCCCATGAACGGGCCGATGATGGCCGGGATGGCGTTCGGTCCGTCTGCAACTGCGGTGGGTCCCAATTGCGTGGCTGGCACTCTGCGAAGGATGCTGGCCGTCCCGGCACTGTGGCGTGTGTGGACATGAAGCGCGCATGGGTCCTCGCGACCATCGGACTGATCGGCCTGCTCAACGGGGTGCTCGGCGCTCTGCTGGCGGCGGAGCGCGAGGCCGCCCTCCGCTCCATGGTGGATGTCGCCGCCCTCGCCGCCGCGAACAATGCCAAGCACATGGACGAGGTGCTGGAGATCGTCAATCGCAGCATGTCCATGGTGTCGGAGTTCATGCGCGCGTCGGAGCGGATCGCCGGGCTCGATGACGTGGACATTCACCGGCTGCTCGTTCATCAGCACCGGATCACGCCCATCCTCCGCAGCATGTTCGTCGTCTCGGCGGAGGGGCACCTGCGCTACGATTCCCGGAGCAACTCCCCCGCTCGCATCGATCTGTCCGACCGGGATTATGTCCACCACCATCTGTCAGGCAACGCCGACACCCTGTTCATCGGCAAGCCCGTCATCAGCCGCGTCACCGGCGAATGGGTCGTGCCGGTGAGCCGGCGCATCGAAGATCGCTTCGGCAGGTTGATCGGGATCATCGCGGCTGCCATCGATCCCGAGCTCTTCTTCGCCACCCTGCACGCCTCGGCGCTTCCCGAGGGAATGAAGGCGGCCATCCTGTCCCCGTCCGGCTACGTGTTCGGCTGCCTGCCCAAGACCGATTGCCTGGGCCAGCCGGCCGCCGAATGGCCCCTTTTCCGTCAGCAATCGACGGCACCCGGCACCGTCGCAGCATTCCAGCGCGTTTCGGTGATGCCTGATGTGGTCGGACCTGGCGCCTATGAGGTGAGCCCCCGCTACGGTATCGTCGCGGCCGTTGCGATCCGCACGCCGGATGCGATCGCAGACTGGATCAGCCGGTTGCCGGCCTATTTCGCCCTGGATGTCGTGCTCAGCGGCGGCGGCGCGGTCCTGTCCGTGGTGCTCTACCGGCAGGTCGCCCGGCGGCGGCACGCCATGCAGGATCTGGCCGAGGCGAACGCCCGGCTGGAGCAGCGGGTGGCGGAGCGGACAGCCGCCCTGCGGCGCAGCGAACAGCGGCTGACCACCTTCCTGGCGACGGCACGCGACGCGATGCTTGTGATGGACGGCAACGGCACGGTGCAGTTCCTCAATCCGGCGGCGACCGCCCTGTTCGGCTATCCGGCCGACGATGTGATCGGCAGGAACGTCGACCTGATCCTGCCGGGGCTGCCGAACGATCCGTCCACCCTGTCCGGCTCCGGCCGCTTCGACACCCTTGGCTGGTCGAGACAGGGCGCCAGCCACGAACTGGTCGCCCGGCACCGCAGCGGCGTCGAATTCCCGGTCGAACTCACCCTGGGTCGCTCGGAGAGCGAGGGTGAGGCGATCCATGTCGGCGTCCTGCGCGACATCCGCGAGCGCAAGCTGCAGGAGGAGAGGCTGTGGGAACTGGCGAATCTCGACGCCCTGACCGGCCTTCTGAACCGGCGCGCCTTCATGGAGCGCGGCAGCGCCCTGCTCGAGGCTGGTTGGCGCCAGGGCAGCCCGGTCAGCGTGCTGATGATCGACGCCGACCATTTCAAGGCGATCAACGACGGTTTCGGTCATCAGGCCGGCGACGACGTTCTGCGCGCTCTCGCCGGCATCCTGGGATCGGCGGTGCGCAGCGGCGACCTGCTGGGGCGCCTGGGGGGCGAGGAGTTCGCCATCATCCTGCCGGGGACCGACGGCAGCGGTGCCGAGCATGTGGCCGAACGGCTGCTGGCGGATGTCCGCGAGGTGCGGGTGCAGGTGCCGGGGAGCAGGCGGGAGCTGACCGTCACCGTCAGCATCGGCATCGGTGTGTCCGGGCGGCGTTGCAGGCTGGACGACCTGCTGGCGCAGGCCGACCGCGCGCTCTACCTTGCCAAGAGCGCCGGCCGCGACCGCCAAGCCTCGGCCGCCTGACATCGGGTTCGGAACGATCGGGTTCGGAACGGTGCGGCGAATGGCGGTGTTGACGGTGGGCAACCAAAGGCATCGGCACCCCGCCCGGCGGCGGGAGCGCCGGACATGATGAGGGCTCCCATGCCAGACAGCGCGCATTTCGCTCCGCCCGGCCCGCTCGGCTTCGGCGGCGCTCCCCTGGGCAACATGTTCGAGGAGGTTGCGGACGACATCGCCGAAGCCACGCTCGACGCCGCCTGGAATGCCGGCATCCGCTATTTCGACACCGCTCCCGAATATGGTCCCGGCATTTCCGAACACCGGTTCGGCCATGTGTTGCGCAACCGTCCGCGCGACGGGTTCGTGCTGTCCACCAAGGTCGGGCGGCTGCTCCGCGCGGACGGGAGCAAGGGCGGACGCCATGGCCCCTTCGTGAAGGGGCTGCCGTTCCGCGTCGATTACGACTATACCGCCGACGGCGTCCGCCGGTCGATCGAGGACAGCCTGCAGCGGCTGGGCATGGCGCGCATCGACATCGCCTACATCCACGACTGCGCCGAGGACGCCCATGGCGACCGCTGGCTGGAGGTGTTCGACACCGCCATGAGGGGCGCCGCCGTGGCGCTCACGCGGCTGCGCGAGGAGGGTGTGATCCGCGCCTGGGGCCTGGGAGTCAACCGGGTGGAGCCCTGCGTCATGGCGCTGGAACGCGCCGACCCCGACGTGTTCCTGCTGGCCGGCCGCTACAGCCTGCTGAACCAGCCGGCGCTGGATGAATTGTTCCCGCGCTGCGCGGAGCGCGGCGTGCATGTGGTGGTCGGCGGCCCCTACAACTCCGGCCTCATCGCCGGCGGCAACACCTTCGAGTACCAGGAGGCCTCATCCGACAAGGTCGCCGCCCGCGACCGGCTGGCGGAGGTCGCCGGCCGCCATGGAGTCGATCTGCGTGCGGCGGCGCTGCAGTTCTGCGCCGCCCATCCGGTGGTCGCCTCGGTCATTCCCGGAACCAAGAACCCGGCGCGCCTGCAGGAGAATGTCCAGCTGATGGCGCAGCCGATCCCCGCCGATTTCTGGCGGGAGCTGAAGGCGTCGGGCGTGTTGCCGGAACAGGCGCCGACACCGGCGTGATGTGTCCGGCTTGATGGGGGGCGGGTGAGCGCCGGCCCGCCCGTCAGGCGCTCACCACCATTCCCGGAAAGGCCGCTTCGAACCTGCCGGGTTCGACGCCATGGGCGGCCAGCGTGGCGCGCAGCCGCTCCGGCGGCTCCTCGCGCGGCTCGTCTGTCAGGGCGAAGGTGCCCCAATGGATGCCGACGGCCTTCCGCGCTCCGACATCCAGCATGATCCGCACCGCCTCCTCCGGGTCGCAATGCTGGGCGGACATGAACCAGCGCGGATCGTAGGCGCCGATGGGGATCAGGGCGAGATCGCAGCCGCCGAGCCGCCGGTGGATCGCCTTGAAGGCCGCCCCGGTGCCATAGCCGGTGTCGCCGGCGAAATAGAGCGTGCCGGCCGGCGTGCGCAGGAAGAAGCCGCCCCACAGCGCCATCCGCCGGTCGCGCACCGTCCGCGACGACCAGTGGTTCGCCGGTACGATGTGGACCTCGGTGTCCGCGGCAATCTCGAACCGGCTCCACCAGTCGCCCGCGGCCGTCCTTATCCCGGGCATATGCTTGCGCAGGATGGTGTCGTTGCCGAGCGGCGTGACGACCAGCGGCGCGTCACGCTCCTGCAACCGCCTCAGCGTGTCGATGTCCATATGGTCGTAATGGTTGTGCGACAGCAGAACGGCGTCGATCCGCGGCAGGTCGTCGAAGCGGATGCCCGGCTCCGTTGCCCGCTTCGGCCCGGCGAAGCGCACCGGGCTCGCCCGCTCCGACCAGACCGGATCGGTCAGGATGTTCAGCCCTGGCGCCTGGATCAGCGCGGTCGCATGCCCCACCACCGTCACGCGCAGCGCGTCGGCCTCCGGGTTCGGCACGGCGGGGGTGACAGGCACCTCGCCCGGCCATCTGACCTTGCGGCGGCCGAACTGCCAGCGCAGCAGCTGGCGCAGCGAGCGGTCGGTGTCCGGCTCTCCCGGATTGAAGAAGCGCACCCCATCGAAGTTCGAGGAGACGGGTCCTTGCCAGTAGGGGTTACGCATGCGGGACGAATCCTCTTCAGTGGCGGCGAGGGGGAGCACAGCATGTGCGCAGTCGCGCTCACGCTTGAAAGGGGAGGGGCTGCATATCGGCATCGAGGCGGATCGCCACTGGACCGCCGGCGGGTGGGCAGGCTAATGTGCCGCCTTGATTCATGGTTTGATCCTGGTTTGGACCCGATGCAATCCGACACGCCGACCGACGAGCAGCACCGCGCGATCCAGGCGATCGATGCATGGTACACGGACGACCGGGCGCCGCAGGTCTTCTGGCTCGCCGGAGAGGCGGGAACGGGAAAGAGCAAGACCACCGCCTTCGTGCTGGAGCATCTGCTGGACCGTCGTCGGTTGACCGATTATGTGGTCGGCGCGCCGACCGGCAAGGCCGCCCAGGTCCTGCGCCAGAAGGGGATCGAGGGGGCGGCGACCCTGCACTCGCTGCTCTACGCCCCGCGCAAGGACGGCGACACCGGCGAGCTGTTCTTCTCCCGCCGCAGCGACGGCCCGATTGCCGATGCCGACCTGATCGTCTGCGACGAGGGGTCGATGATCGGCGACGACGTGGCCCGCGACCTTCTGCGGACGGAGAAGAAGATCCTGGTGATCGCCGACGATTACCAGCTGCCGCCGGTTTCCGGCCAGGGCCTGTTCACCAGCGGCGAGCCCGATTTCCGCCTGACCGAGCCGCACCGCACCGCGCGGGAAAGCCCGGTCATCCGGCTCGCCCACCTGCTGCGCCGGCATGAGATGCCGCGCCGCTTCGGCGCCGTCGGCAAGGTCCATGTCCTGCCGCTGGAGCGCAGCACACAGTCGCTTGTGATGCGGCCCTCGTCGCAGGCGATCTGCGGCACCCACCGTGTCCGCACCACCTACACCAAGCGGATGCGCGCGCTGCTCGGCCATGAGTCGGTGATGCCGCAGACGGGGGAGCGCGTCATCTGCCGGCGCAACCAGAAGGACGAGGGGCTCTACAACGGCATGATCGGCACGCTGACCCGTCCGGCGGCCGAGGCCCAGGGCCGCGACGCCGGCCTGTGGTCGCTGGGCGTGCAGATGGAGGACGAGGTGCGGTCCCGCGGCAAGCTGATGGTCCATCCCTGGATGTTCCAGGCCCACTATACCGAGGGCATGGTCCAGCCGCGGGTGGGCAAGGACATCCAGCTCTATGACTGGGCCTGGCTGATCACCTGCCACGCCGCCCAGGGCTCGGAATTCCCGTCGGTCACGGTGGTGGACGACTCCGCCGCCTTCCGGGAACACCGCTGGCGCTGGCTCTACACCGCCGTCACCCGGTCGCGCGACGAGCTGGTTCTTCTTCTGCGCAACGCCGCGCTCGGCGGTCCCTGGCAGCTCCCGGATTTCGACGACTGCCTGCCGGACCGAGCGGGCGTTCCATAAATTGAAGTGATCGAATACATCAGGTTATTGCGTTGGATGTGATCGGTCTGGGTCTCCATAGTCCCTGTACCGGAGCGGCACCGTCCTTCCCCGCCGCCCGCCTTTGGAGACCCCGACCATGCCCCCTGACGCCATGGCACCGGCAAGGCCGGCGCCGGGACGTTCCGTCCTTTCCCTCATGTTCGGCCAAATCGGCAGCGTTCTGCCCGGCATCGCCCTGTGCGCCGCGGTCACGGTCCTGGCCTTCGCCGCCGGCTGGGGGGAGGCGCGGCTGTTCGGCGAGCCGTGGATCGAGGCGCTGGTGCTGGCGATCCTGATCGGCACCGCGCTGCGCACGATGTGGACGCCGTCCGCGCTCTGGCGTCCGGGCATCGCCTTCTCGGCCAAGACCCTGCTGGAGGTGGCGGTCGTGCTGCTCGGCGCGACGGTCAGCGCCGCCACCATCCTGTCGGCCGGACCGGCGCTTCTGCTGGGCATCGCCGCCGTGGTTCTGGTCGCAGTCGCGGCGGGGTTCGGCATCGGCCGGCTGCTCGGCCTGCCGGTGCGGATGGCTCTGCTGGTGGCTTGCGGCAACGCCATCTGCGGCAATTCCGCCATCGCCGCGGTGGCGCCGGTGATCGATGCGGACAGCGAGGACGTTGCCGCCTCCATCGCCTACACCGCCGTGCTGGGGGTGGCCGTCGTGCTGGCCCTGCCCGTGATCGGCCTCGGGTTGAAGCTGAGCGGCGTGCAGTATGGCGCGCTGGCGGGGCTGACCGTCTATGCCGTGCCGCAGGTGATCGCCGCCGCCGCCCCGCTGGGCAGCACGGCGGTGCAGGTCGGCACGCTGGTGAAGCTGGTGCGCGTGCTGATGCTGGGCCCGGTCTGCCTGATTCTGTCGCTGCTGGCGCCGCAGCTGGACAGGACTGCGTCCGCCGCCCGCCGTCCGGCCGCGCCGCCGGTCCGTCGTCTGGTGCCGTGGTTCATCCAGGGCTTCCTGGCGATGATCGCCCTGCGCTCCCTCGACCTCATTCCGCAGCCAGCCCTGGTGCCGATGGGGCATGCGGCGACGCTGCTGACCGTGGTGTCGATGGCGGCGCTCGGGCTGGGGGTCGATGTGCGGACGGTGGCGCGGGCGGGCGGGCGGGTGACCGCGGCGGTCGTCCTCTGCCTTCTCATGCTGGGCGCGGTCAGCCTGGGCCTGATCCATCTGATCGGCCTGGCCTGAAAACGGGCGGGAGTCTACATCCGGCAACCGAAGGCCGCATTGACCCAGATTAATGCGTGATTTTTCAGATGTGCGATCCTGGCCTCATCAAGTCCCCGCCACCCCAAAGGCCCTTGAGCGGCACCGGGGGTCGCGCCGGGCCCCGCGGGAGAGCGGCCGTTCAGGTCCATTCCGCGCGCCGAACAAGGAGTTTGGTCATGCGTCAACCGTTGCAGATCGCCTTCCGCAACATCGACCCGTCTCCCGCCCTGGAGCATCTGATCCGCGAGCATGCCGAAAAGCTCGACCGCTTCTTCGGCCGCATCCTGGCCAAGCGCGTGGTCTTCGAGGTTCCCCACCGCCACCAGCATCAGGGCAAGCAGTTCACCGTCCAGATCGCCATGACCGTCCCCGGAGAGGAACTGGTCGTCCGCAGCGACAAATCCGGCGGCCATGGCCACGAGACCGCCGATGCGGCCATCCGCGATGCCTTCGACGCCGCCCGCCGTGTCCTGGAACGCTTCGCCGAGCGGCACCGGCACGAGGTGAAGTCCCACACTCCGGAGCCTGACGCCGCCCTGACGTAAGCGCCGGTCCGGCCCCATCCGCTGCGATACGCCCAGCGCCACGCCCGTCCGGCCATCCCGGACGGGCGTGGCGTTTTGTCGTTCGGATCATCGCAAAATTATACATGAAAATATAGTATATAAATGCGATTACAGGATTAATTCACAACATGAAATCAATTTTCCTACTTGATGAGTAGGTATAATTGATGTTCAATCATCCCGACTCCCGTCGGGCGCGGTCCGCGTCGCCCCGCTCATTCCTGTCGAAGGAGCATGGATCCATGACGATCGGCACCGCCCCCGCTTTCAGCCGGACAGTCCGCGACCCGGCGGTTCTGTCGGACGAGAAGGCCGCTGCGCAGACTTCGATCGACCAGCTGGTTGGGGTGATCGGCGACAATCTGCGTGGGTTCCGCCGGCGTCAGGGCCTGTCGGTGGACGGGCTGGCGCAGCTGTCCGGGACGGACCCTGCGTTGCTGACGGCCATCGAAGAGGGGCGCCAACGCCCCGACATCGGCACCTTGTGGACGGTCGCCAAGGCGCTGGACCTATCCTTTTCCAGCCTGCTCAGCACCGGCGGCGACGCCGGGACCACGGTGATCCGGCGGGCGGAGCAGCGCAGCCTGACCTCCCGCGACGGCCGCCTCACCTCGCGCGCGCTGTTCCCGCTCAAGGGAGAGCGGCAGGTGGAGTTCTACGAGCTCCGCCTGTCGCCCGGCGCCGACGAGTCCTCCGACGGCCATTCCCCCGGCACGGTGGAGAACATCCTGGTCGGCAGCGGCCGGGTGGGGATCGCCACCGCCGACGGCGAGCACCGGCTGGAAGAGGGCGACTCGATCCTGTTCGAGGCCGATGGTCCTCACCGCTACCGCAATGCCGGCGATGGCGAGGCGGTGCTGTATCTCGTGATGTCCTACATTCTCTGAGCCTGGGGAGATCTCGGATGCCGGATACCCTCCTGCCGCTTCACCGTGACCCGCTCGACCCCCAGGTCGTCGAACTGGGCGAACTGGCCGCCCGCGCCGGACTGCTGGCGGCCGATCCGCTGCGCCTGCCGCTGGCCGACGCGCGCGACGCGGCGGAGCGCTATCACCTCTTCCTCAACGGCCCGGCCTTGCCGGCCGATGTGCGGGAGGTCGAGTGCGCCGGTCCCGCCGGCCCGCTGCGCCTGCGCCTGGTCCGGCCGCCCTCCGATCCCGGCGCTTCCCTGCCGGTGCTGATCTATTTCCACGGCGGCGGCTTCGTCCTCAACTCCATCGACACCCATGACCGGCTTTTGCGGCTGCTGGCCCGGCACAGCGGTGCGGCGGTCTGCGCCGTCGCCTACAGCCTTGCCCCGGAACGGCGCTTTCCCCATCAGAGGGGCGAGGCGCTGGCTGCCCTGCGCTGGGTGGTGGGGAGTGGTGCCGCTCATGGGCTGGACCCGGAGCGGATCGCCGTCGGCGGCGACTCGGCGGGGGCCAATCTGGCGCTCGGGCTGGCCCTCGATGCGCGGACCGAGCCCGGACCGCCACTGTCCTTCGGCCTGCTGCTCTACGGCATGTTCGCCCATGATTTCGATACGGAATCGCACAGGCTGTTCGGCGGCGGGCGCTATGGCCTGACGACCGAGCGGATGCGCTGGTACTGGCGGCAGTATCTCGGCCATGGCGGGATCGCCCGCGATCCGGCCGCCGCCCCGTTGCTCGCCGATCAGCAGGGACTGCCGCCGCTGCATGTGGCGGCTGCCGGTCTGGACTGTCTGCGCGACGACAGCCTGCGTCTCGCCCGGCGGCTGGAGACGGCGGGGATCCCGCACCGTCTGGTGCTGCACGACGCGCTTCCCCACTCCTTCGCCAGCATGACCCGCCATGTCCGAAAGGCCGAGGCGGCGGTGATTCTGGCCGCCGAGGCCGTCCGCCGTCACCTGCTGCGGTGAACCACCCGTCGGATGGGCTGTTGTCTGCTCCAGGTCCCCGCATGCAGCGGGGTGCCGATACCACGGGAGAGCAGACCATGACGACCATCCGATGCTGCCATGTCCTGGCATCCTGCGCCGCGGCGCTGGCCCTGATCGCAGGCACCGCACTGGCCCAGTCCGCCAATCAGCCCGCCAATCAGTCAGCTGGCCAGCCGGGGGAAGAGCGGATGCAGGGCCATCCCATGCCGTCCGATCAATTGCCTCAGGACCAGTTGATCCGGGATCCGGCCTCGCAGGCCTATATGGACGGCATGCGCAAGATGAACCGCGACATGCGCAAACCAATGACCGGCGATGCCGACCAGGATTTCGCCCGCATGATGCTGCCCCATCACCACGGGGCCGTCGACATGGCGAAGGTGCAGCTGAAATACGGCAAAGACCCGGAGCTTCGAGCCTTGGCCCGGAAGATCGTCGACGACCAGGCCAGGGAGATCGCGCAGTTGCAGGATTGGCTGAAGCGGCATCCGGCCACGCCGGCACAGGCTGAAGGGGGTGCCGCAAAGACGCCGAAATGATGTGAATGCTGTCGGGCCGGGCGATCCTGCTTGCGCGTGCGATGCACAGTATGGCTGCATTCGTTGGCGATTGGAGCAGGCCATCCGAAGATGATCGAAAGCGGCAACGCTATTCTGGAGCGGCACAACGCCACCTTCGTCGGATCGGGGGACGAGACGCTCGTCCTTATTCCCGGCTTCGGCACCGAACAGTCCGCCTGGCGCCACGTCGTTGATGCCTTCAAGGACCGCTACCGCATCCTGTCGTTCGATCTGGCCGGCGTGGGGCCGGCCAACCAGATCCATTACGATCACGCCCGCTACGGCACGCTGGACGCCTATGCCCGCGACGTCGCCATGGTTCTCGGTGCCCTCAGGGTGGAGCGCTGCGTCTGCGTCGGCCATTCGGTCGCGGGCCTGGTGGCGGCGCTCGCCTCGGTCAAGGCCCCCCACCTGTTCCGCAAGCTTGTCCTGCTGGGGGCGTCGGCTTGCTACCGCAACATCGGCACCTATCGCGGCGGCTTCGAGCGTGCGGACATCGACGGCCTGATCGAAAGCGCGACGCGCGATTACCTGCGCTGGACCGCGCAGTTCGGACAGATGGTGGTTTCCGCCCCGGCGGAGGATCCCACGGTGAAGGAATTCGTCGCGGCGCTGAGGGCGATGCGTCCGGACATGGCCCTGTCCCTGCTGCTGACCATTTTGCAGAGCGACCTGCGCAGCCGCCTGACCGAGGTGACGGTTCAGGCGGTCGTCCTCCAGACCCGCGAGGATTCCGCGGTCACGCGGGAAGCGGCGGAGTATCTGCGCGACCATCTCGCCGGCAGCGTCCTCGAAGTGCTCGACGCATCGGGGCATCTGCCGCACCTGTCGGCCCCCGGAACCGTGATCGACGCGCTGAACCGCCACCTGCCGTGAGGCTTGCCGGCCGGGTCCGTCACTCCGTTTCGATGGGCAGGGTGAAAGTGAAGCGGCTGCCGCCGCCGCCGCTGTCCGCCGACAGAGTCCCGCCATGGGCGGACATGACCGAGCGGCAGATCGACAGTCCCATCCCCATGCCGCTGTCCTTGGTGGTGAAGAAGGGATCGAAGATTCGTGCCAGGATGTCGGGAGAAATGCCGCTGCCGGTGTCAGTGACGCTGACCGCGAGCACGCCGTCCGCCGCGCGGCTTTCCACCAGAAGCTCGCGCGCTCCGCCGTGGCCGGCCATCGAATCCAGCGCGTTGGTGACGAGATTCAGCACCACCTGCTGCAGCTGGGTGCGGTCGCCCCGCACCTGGATGCCGCCGCCGCGGAGATCGGCGGTCAGGTGGACGCCGCGCTTGCCGATCTCGTCGGCGGTGAGGGTCAGCACCTCCTCCACCAGGGGATCGACCGCCAGCGGTTCAAGCACCAGCGGGGCCTGTTTCGCGAGCGCCCGCAGCGCCCGCAGGATGTCGGCGACGCGCAGGCCGGCGGTGCGGATGTCCTCCAGGTTCGACAGGGCCTCTGCCACGTCGGGGGTGGGGGCCTTCAGCCAGCGCAGGCTGGCCCCGGCACTGGCGACGATGCCGGCGAGCGGCTGGCTGATCTCGTGGGTGATGGAGGCTGCCAGTTCCCCCATGACCGTCAGATGGCTCGCCCGCGCCAGATCGGCACGCGCGACGCGCAGCGCCGCCTCCATTTCCTGGCGGCGGCGGTTCTCCAGCATCAGGTCGGTGTAGAGCCGGGCCGCCTCCAGCGCGTTGGCCGCCTGCGGAGCCAGAACCTCCAGCATCGCCGCCTTGCGCGGGGTGAAGACGTTCAGCGCAAGGTCGTTCTCCAGGTAAAGGACGCCGACCAGCCGGCCCTGCTTGATCAGGGGCTGGCACAGGAAGGAGCCCGCCGTCCCGCCGGCCGTCGCGGCATCGCCGGAGGAAAACGTCCGCCGGGTGCGCAGCACGGTGTGCAGCACGGCGGCCGGCACCCGCTCCTCCGCCGGGACGTCGTCGGTAAGCCGGACCACGATGTCGCTGTCGATCAGTGTCGCGGTCGCCTCCACCCGCGGCTCGTCCCCGCGCATCAGCAGCAGGGAGCCGCGGCGGGCGCCGGCATGGACGATCATGGCGGTCATCAGCCGCTCGACCAGCCGGTCCAGCAGGATCTCCTCCGACAGGGCATGGGCCGTCTTCAGCACCAGCTCCATGTTCGGATCCTCGATGCCGTGCCGTGCGTCGGAGGGGCCATCGGCGGCCAGGAAGGGGAACTCGGCCTCCAGCCCCTTCACCTTGGCCAGCGCTCCCCAGCGCCGGTAGGCGGCCATGGCCAGCCTCAGCTGGTCGCGGGCGGCGTAGCCGAGCTGCAGCGACCGGGCATGGCGGCCGGCCAGCTCGTGGGCCAGAGCCTGTTCATGGGAAAAGCCGGCCGCCGCGGCGGCGGCAGCGGAATCGTCATAGAGGCGCATCGCCTCGACGTCGCGGCCGTCCAGCCGCGCCGTCTCCGCATCGACCAGGGCCAGCTTGTTGCGGAAGGTCAGCGGGTTGATGCCCGCCCACAGGGCCAGCCGCCGCCGGCAGTGCGCCACCTCGTCCCGTGCCGCCGCCGGATCCGTTCCGGGGTCCTGGGTGTGCAGCACGGCGTTGTAGAAGGTCAGCTCGCCGACGGAGATATGGGCCGGCGCCGCCCAGGTCATGCCGAAGGCCGGCGCCAGGCTGGCCCGCGCCAGGGCGAAGTCGCGGTGGTACAGGGCAGCCTGACCGCGCAGCTGCCAGGTCCAGAAATACAGCGCCGACATCGGGGTGCGGCCCGGCGCCGTCGCGGGGTCGAGGAAGGCGGCCTCCCAGGCGCCGACCGTCCGGCCGGCATCCTCCTGCAGCGACAGCACATACTCCTGCTGGGTCGACATCAGATCGACGATGTCGTCGAATCCCGCGTCCCGCGCGATGGCGATCAGCGGGTCCGTCTCCTCCCGCACCGCGGACAGCCGCTCCCCCATCGCCAGCAGGTCGGAGACGATGTGGTTGCAGCTGTAGCAAAGCATGCGCAGCTCGGCGCTCCGGTGCCCGACCTTCTTGGCCTCGCGCACATGGGCAAGGCCGTAGGACAGCGGCTGCGTCCAGGGGCCGACCTGATCCAGCGCCACCAGCACCGGGGTGCGGTAGCGCTCGAAACCATGGCGGTCCACCAGCTCCAGCGCAACGGAGGCGTAGGCGAAGCCTTCCTCATACTTGTCGAAGACGGTTGCGAGGGAAACGCCGAACCACGCGATCCCCTGGGCAGAGGCGGCGGTCACGCCATGCGTCAGCGTCAATTCCACCATGATGGCGAGCTGAAGATGCACCAGATCGCCCGCCGGGTAGAAGTAGGCCGCCTCCAGCGCCGTCAGCAGCGCCATGGCGGCTTCCATCCGCGGGTCGTCCATGGGCGGCAGGTCGGCCAGGATCGAGACCGGCCGTCCGTCCAGCAGGCGCCTGATCCTGTCGTAAGTGGCGGCGACCGCCCCCGGCGGCGGGTCGGCGGGCAGGTCGATCCCCAGCAGCGCCAATCCGTCCAGCGCTACCCGTACCGCGCCGCGGAAATCCGACGCCACGGTCAGCCGTGCCGCCTTCAGCCGGTAGGCTTCCGCGCCGTCGATGGCGCCATCGGCATGGCGGAACAGCCCGTCGATGCTGCGATCCGCTCCAGCCGCGTCGCCGCTCGCCAGCTGGCATTCGGCAGTCAGGACAGCCGTCCGCCAGGCCAGCGGGTAGGACCGGGTCCAGCGCTCCTCCCCCAGGATGCGGTCGGCTCCTGCCAGATAGGTCAGCGCCCGGCCGCGCGCGGCTGCGGCCACCGCCTGACCTGCCGCGTCGATCAGGGTGCCGGCGAAAGCGTCGGCCCGACCGGCGCACAGCGGGGCGCCGAACGACAGCTCGATCTGCGCGGCGATCCTGAACAGCTCCTGCGGGCCGCGGTCGGGCCACAGATCCAGCATGGCCGAGGCGATGGCCGCATGCTGTGCCGGGCGATCCTCTTCCGGTGTCAGCCCGTAGGCGGCCTCCTGCACGCGGTCGTGCACCAGCGTCCAGCCGCCTGCGTCCCCATGCAGCACCAGACCCGCCGCCGCCGCCGGGGCGAGTGCGGCCTGCACCGCGGCGGGCGGCAGGCCGGCGACCGCTGCGAGGAGCCGGTCGTCGGCGCCGCTTCCGATGCAGGCAAGCAACCGCATCGCGTTCCGGCCGGCAGCCGCCAAACGCCGCAGCCGGACGACCAGCAGGTCGGTGACCGTATCGCCGCCCGGCAGCAGGGCCGCCCCGCCGTCCGTCCAGGTCCAGGCCGATCGGCCGGCATCGTGGCGCAGCGTCCCGTCATCCGCCAGTGTGCGGAGAAGCTGCAGGATGTGCAGCGGGTTGCCGCCGGTCCTCTCGCCGATCAGCCGCAGCAGCTCCTCCGACCGGTCGACCGGCTCGTCCAGCACCGCGGCGACCAGGGCGGCGGTGGCCTGCGGGCCGATCGGCGGAAGGGCGATCCAGGCCGGTGCCGTGACGCCATCCCGCAAGGATGTCAGGAAACCGCCGAAGCCCGGCCGGATATCGGCACTGGTGTCCCGGTAGGCGGCGATCGCCATAAGCCCCGGTGGCGGGGTGTCGGCGATGGCGCGGATGAAGGCCAGCGTGGCCTCGTCGGCCCATTGCAGGTCGTCCAGGAACAGCAGGACCGGTGCGCCGGGGCGGGCGAACGCCTGCAGGACGTCGGTCAGCATGCGGCGGATGCGCAGCGGCTGCAGGCTGGACGGATCGTCCAGCGTATGGCCGGCAGGGCCGGTCACCGGCTCGAACTCCGGCAGCAGGTGGAGGAACAGCGCCAGTTGCCCGTCCAGCGGTCCGGCCAGACCGGCGCGCAACTCCTCCAGCTCCTCCAGCGGACCGGCGACCGCCACGGCCGCCAGCCGGCGCAGCGCCTGGAGCACCGGAGCGTAGGGAACGGCGGGCTGATACTGGTCGGTCTTGCCGGCGGCGATGCGGGCATCCGCCGGAAGCCGGTGCCGCATGAAGTCGGCGACCAGCGCGGATTTGCCCGATCCGGGAGCGCCACCGACGAAGACCAGCTGCCCACGCCCGCCTGCCGCGGCTCGGTCATAGGCAACCCCCAGCCGGCCGAGTTCCTCCTCCCGCCCCAGCAGGGCGGCGGGTGCGGCCAGCCGGCGGATGCGATCGGACCGCGCCAGTTCGAAGGAGGGGATATGCCGATGGGCGGACCAGTCCCGCAGGCAGCGCGTCAGGTCGTCGGCCAGCGAAGCGGCACTCTGGTAGCGGTCGTCGGGGGCCTTGGCGATCAGCTTCAGGATCAGCGCGTCCACCATCGGCGGAACGTCGGGACGCAGGCTGCTGGGGGAGGGTGGCTGTACCGCCATGTGGGCGTGCAGCCATTGCGCGGGGGACTCGCCGGTCAGCGGCGGCCGGCCGGTCAGCAGGCCGAACAGCACGATCCCCAGCGCATAGAGATCGCTGCGCTCGTCGCCCGGCTGTCCGTCCGGTCCGGCGGTTTCCGGGGCGGTGTAGGCGGTGGGCCGCCGTCCGGTCTCGCCCCGACCGGCAGGGTCTGGCTGTCCCGTCTCGAAGCCGGTCAGGCGGACCCTGCCATCCGGTGCCAGCATCAGCGCCTGCGGCTGCAGGGCGCCATGCTGCAGATGGCGGCGGTGGGCTTCGCCCAAAGCCGCGGCGGCCTGGGCGGCGACCTCCAGGAACCGGATCAGGGGCGGCCGGTGCAGGGTGGACAAGGGCTGCCCGCCGTCGTCGGGGTAGAGAAGTGCCGGCCCGTCGCGGGTCAGCCGCAAATCCAGCGGGACCAGCGCCCAATCCTCGCCCAGCAGGGGCTTCAGGCTCAGTTCATGGTCGAACTGCCGGCCGGCGGCCTCGTTGGCCCAGCCGGTCCGCGCGGCCAGCCAGCTCGCCCCGTCGGCACCGGTCAGCCGCAGCAGGCTGCGGCTTCCGTCCGTGGCCAGCAACTCGGGCCGGGCGTCGTCCAGCCACGCCGCGGCCGGCGCCGCGGGTCGGGTGGGAGCAGGCGTTTCCCTGTCCCGGAGAGGATCGTTTCCGGACGCCATCGGACCTTGCCGGCTGTGTGATGAGGGGAGCCCGATCCGGTGATACATCAGTCAACGGCGGACGCATAACCGCCAAACGGCTTATGTCCTACCCCGAAACGGATAGGAACGATGCGTCAGGTCTGATCCCTTTCCCGAAGGATGCGCTGCAGGATGGTCTGGAGATCGTCGGGATCGACGGGTTTCTCCAGGAACATGCGGGCGCCCGATGCCATCGCCCGGTCGCGGATCCGGGGGTCCGGGAAGGCCGTCAGCAGAAGGACCGGCATCTCCGGCATGCGGGCCTTGACAGCAATCTGCAGGTCGAGCCCGCTCATCCCCGGCATGGTGATGTCGGAGATCAGGCAGCCGACGCCCTCGGGCGGAGAGCCCAGGAAGTCCTCGGCACAGGCGAACAGCGAGATGCGATAGCCGAAGGAGCGGATCAGGCTTCCCAGGCTGTTGCGGACGATGGGGTCGTCCTCGACGATCGCGATGGTCGCGCTGGCGGGGGCCGGACGCATGGCGGCTAGCGGCCGGCGTCCCCGGCCGGAGAGGCTGCGGCCGGTGCGTAAGGGAATGGGCGGCCCGATGGGCTCATGGTGGCGGCCTTGCTGACGGAGGGAAACGCTGCCTTCAATATGGGCGACCTTGCCGTCCGGCAGAACCATACGTCGAAAGGGCGGCTGCGAACCTTGGGTGGGGGGACCCCATACCAAAGGTTAGGTGCCGGGGGCGGGGGCGCGGTTCATCATGGGGCCGACCCGTCCTACGCCAGCCTGACCGCCGGTTGACCGGGCGTCGGACCCCTGCCGCCGCAACAGCGAGTGACCGTAGACCATGCACCCCGCCACGGCCGGCCGGCCGGCCGAGCAGAGCCCGTCGGACCGCAGGATCGTGCTGATCGTCGATGACGATCCGCTGCTGCGCTCGTCGCTGGACAGCCTGTTCCGCTCGGTCGGGCTGGAAACCCGCCTGTTCGCCTCGGCCCAGGACGTGATGGACGCCCAGTTCTCCGACGCGACCTGCTGCATCGTGATGGACATCCGCATGCCGCGGATGAGCGGGCTGGAATTCCAGGCACAGCTGAACGCGCGCGGCATCCGCGTGCCGATCATCTTCATCACCGGCCATGGCGACATCCCGATGTCGGTCAAGGCGATGAAGGCCGGGGCCTTCGATTTCATGACCAAGCCCTTCCGCGACCAGGAAATGCTGGACACGGTGGAGGCGGCGCTGACGCGGGACGGCGAACGGCGCAGCCAGGACCGGGTGCTGGCCGACGGCCGTGCCCGCTACGACAGCCTCACCCCCAGGGAAAGGGAGGTGCTGGCGGGGGTGACCCGCGGCCTTCTGAACAAGCAGGTGGCTGCCGAGCTTGGCATCAGCGAGATCACCGTGAAGCTCCACCGCTCCAGCCTCATGAAGAAGCTGGGGGTGCGGGCGGTCGCCGATCTCGTGCGGCTGGCCGAAGCGCTCGGCATAAACCGCGGCTGAGACGGCAGCCGACAGGCATGCGGGGGAGTTGGCGAGGTTTGCCCGGTCTTTGCTAATTTAGCGTCGTCCGAGCGGACGGTTTACGTCGACGGGTGAGAACCTAAACCAAGGTCTAGGGACGGTCTACCTAAACACTGCCGTGGTTTATCTGTGTCTAGTGGTGTGCGGCATGTCGCCGCGCCTACCCTGTGTGCAGGCAAGTCGGGGGGCCAAGCCGGCCGTTCCGACATGGCTCGCCCGCCGGTCTTCCCGATGATGGAAGCGGCAGCCTGCACGCAAGCCAACGGAGACACCCATGGCCACGGCCTTTCAGAGCAATCTCCACCTGCGCTACGTCCCGATGCCGGAAAAGCCCGACGTGCTGGTCCTTCGGTCGCCCCGCGGAACGGTGGGGGTGGCGCGGGTCCGTTGCCAGATCGCCGGAATCGGCCGCTTCGGCAGTCCAGAGCCCGAGGATGCGTTCCTGGTGAGCCATCACCTGTCGAACTACCGGTCCGATATCCGGGTCGACGGCGTGCCGGTGGAGAAGCCGGCCAACATCGCGGGGCTGACCAGCATCCACGATTACCGCCGCCGCATCGACTGCCACATGCATACCGCCTTCGACACGCTGATCTTCCATCTTCCCCGCTCGCTGCTGGAAAGCGTCTGCCCGGACGTCCGCGGCAGCCGGCTTGAGGATCTGGCGATCGAGCCCAGCCGACCGGTGAAGGACCCGACCGTCACGGCGCTGGCGTCCGCCATGCTGCCGGCCCTGGCCTTTCCGGAGCGGATCAGCCTGCTGTACCACGATCATCTTTGCTCGGCGCTGGCGACCCATCTGGTCACCGCCTATGGCCGGACCAACGAGGTCAGGAGCGGCGGAACGCTGGCGCCCTGGCAGGAAAAGCGGGTGAAGGAGATGATCGCCGCCAACCTCGACGGGGAAATCCGGCTGGCCGACCTCGCCGCCGAATGCCGGCTGTCGGTCGGCCATTTCGTCCGCGCCTTCCGGCGCACCGCCAACACCACCCCCTACCAGTGGCTGTTGCAGCGGCGGATCGAGCATGCCAAGACGCTGATGCGCGACGGTTCGCAGACGCTGGCCGACGTGGCGCTATCCTGCGGCTTCGCCGACCAGAGCCATTTCACCCGTACCTTCAGCCGTATCGTCGGCGTCTCCCCCCGTGCCTGGCGGAACCGCAATGCGGTGGCAGACGCCATGCCCCAAGCTCCCGCGCTCTGCCTGATGGCGGGTGTGCCGATCGCCTGAGGCGCCGGTCCATCGGCTTCGACCAGCCCAACGGGGTCGGGCGGGACGGCCGGTTCAGATCCGGCAATCCGCCGCCAGAACCTTCAAGAGGCGGGCGCCGCCCGCCGTTAGGATGCCGGGATAAGGAACGATGTACGGTGGGGCTGGGGGCGGGCGCATGGGAGCGAGGGGAGGAGCGGGCGCCGTGCCGGGCGGTTCGCACATGGCCGGTCGGCCGGACGAGCTGCGGCTCGGCGTCCTCGCCATCCCGCTGGCGCTTGGGGTGTTCGTCGTCGATACCTTCACCGACATCGAGAGCGCCATCGCCGTCCTCTATGTCCTGGTGCTCCTCCTGGCGGCAACCATGCTGTCGCGCCGGGGCATCCTGCGGGTGGCGGCCGGCTGCGGATCGCTGGCGGTGCTGTCCTTCCTGCTGTCGCACCGGCACGACATGGACCTGTCGGCGGTTCTGCGCTGCGGCGTGTCCCTCTCGGCCATCCTGATCACCGGTGCGCTGCTGGTGCGGGACCACGACTCGCGCGTGCTTCTTGTCCGGGCCAATGGGGCACTGGCGCGCAGCGAAAAGCGCTACCGCGCCATGTTCGAGCAGACGCGCGTTTCCCTCTGGGAGCAGGATTTCACCGCTGTGACCGCAGCTCTCGACGCCCTGCGGGCCGGCGGCGTGACGGACCTCGCCGCCCATGTGCAGGCCCATCCCGGCTGGGCGCGGGAGATTGGCGCGCTGATCGTCACCACCAACGTCAACGACGCCACCCTCGAACTGCTGGGTGCAGCCGACCGGGCGCAGGTGCTGGGGCCGCTCGAGCGTTTCCTTCCCGAAGACGACCCGGCGATGCCGCAGGTGCTTCTGGCTCTTTGGGAAGGGCGCGACCGGCTCGAAGGGCGGGCGCAGATGATCGCCGTCGACGGCCGCGTCCTGACGGTGCTGCTCGGCATCAGCTTTCCGGACGACGGGATCGGCTTCGATCAGATCGTGGTCGGCATCGTCGACATCACCCAGCGCGAACGCACGCAGGAGGCGCTGCTGGCCGCCCAGGCCGAACTCGCCCGCGCCGCGCGCGCCGCCACGCTGGGGGCCCTGTCCGCCTCCATCGCCCATGAGCTGAACCAGCCGCTGGGCGCCATCGTGCTGAACGCGCAGGCCTGCCTGCGCTGGCTGCGCCGCGACCCGCCCGACATCGAGACCGCCGCCAAGGCGGTGGACCGCATGATCCGCGACGGCAAGCGGGCCGCCGAGATCGTGCAGCGGACGCGCGGCATGCTGGTCAAGGACGCCCGCTGCGACGAGACCATCGATCTGCGCGAACTGGTGGAGGAGGTGGCGCAGTTGCTGGAGCGCGAACTGTCGGCCGCGGCGGCTGTGCTGTCCACCGACTTCGCATCCGATTTTCCGCCGGTGCGGGGAAGCCGGGTCGGGCTGCAGCAGGTGCTGATCAATCTCGTCACCAACGGCCTGCATGCCATGGCGGAAGCCGGCAGCCCCCGGCGCGACCTGACCGTGAGCGTCGACAACAGCCCGGAGGACATCCAGGGCATGGCGCAGGTTCGGGTCTCCGTGCGCGACCGCGGTCGGGGCATCGACGAGGGCAACCGCGCCCGCCTGTTCGACCCTTTCTTCACCACCCGGCCGGACGGCATGGGCATGGGGCTGGCGATCTGCCGCTCAACGGTCGAATCCTGCGGCGGCACTCTGAGCGTCCACAACCATCCGGAGGGCGGCGCGGTGTTCGAATTCACCATTCCCGCGGCGGCGCCTGCGCCATCCATCCCATCGCCGCCAACCCCATCGCCGCCAACCCCATCGCCGCCAACCCCATCGCTGGGCGCGCCGCTGGCGCCGGCACGAAAGGACTGACCGCCATGCCGCCGACCCCCGCCGCGCAACATCCCCCGTCGTCGGCCACGGACGACCCGCTGGTTCTCGTCGTGGACGACGACGACGGCATGAGGGAGGCGGTGGTCGACCTTCTGCGGTCGGTCGGCATCGAAAGCCGCGCCTTCGGCAGCACTGCCGAACTGCTGGCGGCGACGGTTCCCGACCGGCCCGGCTGCCTCATCCTCGACGTGCGCCTTCCCGGTCTGGGCGGGTTGGAATTCCAGACGAGATTGACAAGCCTGGGCATCGCGCTGCCCATCGTCTTCATGACCGGCTTCGCCGACGTGCCGATGTCGGTACGGGCGATGAAGGCGGGAGCCGCGGATTTCCTGATCAAGCCCTTCCGCGACCAGGACATGCTGGACGCGGTGGAGGCCGCCATCGCACGCGACCGTGCCCGGCGGCGTGAGCGGACCGCATCCATGACGGTCGAGGCGCAGGCCGCGACCCTGACCCCGCGGGAACGCGAGGTGATGGCCGCGGTGGTCAAGGGCCGGCTGAACAAGCAGATCGCCGGCGATCTCGGCATCAGCGAGGTGACGGTGAAGCTTCACCGCGGCAAGGTGATGCGGAAGATGCAGGTCCGCTCCGTCGCCGATCTCGTCCGCAAGGCCGAGATGCTGACCCTGGAGGAGTGACGGCCGGCGCCCGAGGTCAGAAGGTCATCGAGAAGGCCAGTTCGGCCGAGCGCGGGCGGCCGAGCACCCAGCTGTTCGTGCTGCCGGCCACCGCATAGACCTCGTCGAACAGGTTGAAGGCGCGCAGGCTCAGCTTGGTGTTGCCGGTCGGCCGGTAGTCCAGCCCGGCATTGACGACGGTGTAGGCGGGCCGGACGCTGCTGTTTGCAGCGTCGGCGTAGGTCTTGCCGACATATTGCAGGCCGGCCCGAACCTCCCAGTCCGGCAGGAAGGCCCAGTTGGCCCAGACATTGGCGGTGCGCTCCGGCACGCCGGTCGGCACATTGCCGGCATAGGACACCGCGCGGCCCGAGACGGACTGGGTGAAGTCGTCATATTTGGCCCGCAGCAGCGCGCCATTGACGTCCACCCGCACGCCCTCCCACAGGCCGAGCGACAGGGACGCTTCCAGCCCCCGCGACGATTGCCGGCCGACCTGCATCGTCACGCCGGGCCGGTTGGGATCGGTGGTGAGCAGCTTGTCCTTGACGATGCGGTAGGCGGCCAGCGTCCACTCGCCGCGCCCCTCCAGGAAGGATTGCTTGACGCCGATCTCCACCTGCCGGCCGGTGGACAGGTCGAAATCCTTCTGCGTCGGCGACAGCGAGATCAGATTCCCGACAGGATCGACCGCGGTGGCATACTGGCCGTAGAGAGCGAGGCCGGGCACCACCTCGTACACGGCGCCGGTCCGCCAGCTGGTGGTGCGGAAGTCCTTGGTGTAGCTGGTTCCCGTCACCAGATCCCAGCGCTCCACCGTCGGCGCGTCATAGCGGATGCCACCGACCAGCGACAACTGCGGCGTCAGCGACAGCCGGTCCTCGGCGAACAGGGAATATTGGCGGGTGCGCGACCGGCTGCGTGGGGTGGTTCCGGCGCTGTTGAGGAACAGGCCGGGCGCCGGGTCGAACGGATCGACCGTGCTGGAGCCGCCATAGGGTGAGTTGTTGGTGTGCTTGAACTCGATCCGGTTCAGGTCGAAGCCGCCGACCAGCTCGTTCTTCATGCCGAAGAGGCTGCTGCGCCACGTCGCGTCGAAGCGGTCGCCCACCTGCCGCTGGTCGTGGTAGATCTCGATGTAGCTGCTGCGGTCGATTCGCCGGCTGGCGGCGTTCCAGGCGTAGCTTTCCACATCCTTCCAATGGCGGTGGCTGGTCAGGTGATAGGCGGTGTTGCGCAGGGTCAGCGCGTCGGACACCGCCCATTCCGCCTTCAACTGGGTCCAGTTGTCGCGATAGCGGATTTCGCTGTCGGCGACGTTGAAGTTGCGGTGCCGCAGCGCGCGGTCTAGACCGCCGGCGATCAGCGGCGTCCCGAAATACTCCTGCGGCTGCTGGTCGCCGTAATCGTTGGACAGGGTGACGGCGAGGTCCGGCGTCGCCTGCAGCTTCACGGCCCCCGATACCGCGAGATTCCTGGTGTCGCCGCGGTCTACCCAGCCGTCGGAGCGGTTGCCGCTGACGTCCAGCCGGTAGGACAGCTTCTCGCTGACCGGACCGCCGCTGCCGATGGCGGCGCGCCGGGTGCCGTCGGTGCCGACGGCGGCCATCGCCTCGTTGCGGAACTCCGTCGTCGGCCGCTTGGGCACCACATTGACCACGCCGCCGATGGCCCCCTCGCCATAGAGGACGGAGGCGGGGCCGCGCAGCACCTCGATCCGCTCCGTCGACCATGTGTCGAACGGGAAGGTGACGGTTCCCGACCCGACATAGAGCCGCGTGCCGTCATAGAGCTGCATCACCGAGCCATGGCCGGCGAAGCCGCGCGTCGCCAGCGATGACCCCCCATTGCCGGGTGCCGCCAGCGTGGTGAAGCCGGTGGCGTTCTGGGTGACGGCCTCGGTCACGCTGGTCTGGCCGCGCTCGCGGATGGCCCGGCCGGAGATCACCTCGATGCTGGCCGGGGTCTCCAGCGGGGTCAGGTCCAGCCGGCTGCCGCCGCTGTTCGGCCTGTCGAGCGCCAGCCCGGCGGGGGCCGCATCTGCCGAACGTCCGGTCACCGTGACCGGGGACAGGCTGAGCGGCGCATCGCCCTCCTCGGCACTTGCGGCCGCCGGTGCGACGGTGGCGGCGACCAGGAACAGCGTCGCCAGCGGGGCCGGGCGGCGGCGATGGCGGCGGGAACGGGCAGGCGGCATCGATGATCCTCCAGTTTGACTTGGAAAGGGCGTGGAAACGCCTTCCGCGAAGGCGGTCTTCGCGGGGGCGGTCGGCTCTGGTCTTGTTGGGAAAGCGTTCCGGGATTTACCGGGCGGTGCGGCGGCGTCAGCCCATCGGGGCGTCCTCCGCCGGCCGGTTGCAGTGAAGGATGTCCGCGGCGCTCGGGCTGTCGGCCAGCAGATGCCGCTCGACGATGCGGTCGATCCGCTCCGGCGTCAGCCCGCCGTACCAGACCGCGTCCGGCTGGATCACCAGCAAGGGCCCGCGGTTGCAGGGATAGAGGCAGCTGGTCCGCGCGCACATCACCCGGCGGGGACCGGCATTCAGCGCGCGGTGGGGCTTCATGGCGGCGCGCAGATGCTGGTACAGCGCATCGGCGCCGCGATGCAGGCAGCGCGCGCCGGTGCAGAAGAACAGCTGACGGCCATGCTCGGGGATCTCCGACCAGCCGGGCTTGCCGAGGCTGGGCTCGACTTTGCGCACATCGTCCATGCTGTCGGCCTGACCGCCGGCGATGCGGTCGAGGGCCGCCGGCAGGTCCAATGCGCTCTCTACCGGCGGGGCCAGCCGCACCGTCATCCGGAAATCGCGCGTCGCGGCCCAATGGCTGAGCGCGCCCGGCAGCCAGGCCGACAGGCTGGGGTCGGCCGGCACCATGCTGGGGATAACCAGCGCCTCTTCGATGCCGGTGCGTTCCAGCTCCGCCAGCACGGCGGGCAGGGCCGGGCCGGACAGATCGGCATAGGCGGTCGCCACCGCCGCGGGAACGCCGCGCGCGGCCTGAAGGGCGGTCAGGGCAGCGGCCAGCGCCTTCAGGTTCTGCCCATGGTCGAAGGAGGCGCGTCCGTAGAGCACGATGGCGCGCGGCGGCAATCGAAGGGGGGTGGTCATCGCTTTCCGGCTTTCGTCAGGCCGCCGCGCGGCGGCGCATGAGCCACAGGAAGAAGGCGCCGCCGACCAGGGCCGTGGCCACGCCGACGGGGATCTCGCGCGGGGCGAACAGGGTGCGGGCGGCGACATCCACCCACAGCAGCAGCAGGGCGCCACCGAGCGCCGCCACCGGCAGCAGCGTCCGCAGATGCCCACCCACCAGCAGGCGCGCGATGTGGGGCAGCACCAGCCCGACGAAGCCGATGCCGCCGCAGGCCGACACCAGCGCGCCGGTCATCAGCGCGGTGACGACGAACAGCTCCAGCCGCAGCCGCTGCGGATCGGTGCCGAGCGAGCGGGCGGCATCGTCGCCGAGCGCCAGAGTGTTGACCGTCTCCGCCCGCAGCCACAGCCAGCCGAGCCCGCACAGCGTCAGCAGGGCGGGGGCGGGCAGCACGCTCCAGCGCGCGGTGCCGAAGCCGCCCATCATCCAGAACAGCGCCGCGTCGGCGCTGCGGTCCGCCGTCGCGACGATCAGGGCGTTGGTGACGGCGTGCAGGATGAAGGCGACCGCGACACCGGTCAGCACCAGCCGCTCGCTGGTGACGCTGCCATCGCGTCCGCGCGCCGCAGCGAAGACGGCCAGCATCGCGGCGAGCGCGCCGAGGAAGGCGGCGGCCGGCAGGCTGAGCGTTCCGGCCACCACGCCGGCGAACAGGATGACGCTCACCGCGCCTACCGAGGCGCCGGCCGACACGCCGAACAGGTAGGGGTCGGCCAGCGGGTTGCGCGTCACCACCTGCAGCACTGCCCCCACCGCCGCCAGCCCGGCACCGGCCAGAGCCCCCAGCAGAACGCGGGGCAGCCGCAGTTCCCAGACGATGTTGCGCTCCGCCCGGCCGAAGCCCTCCGCCGGAAAGGCCGCCGGCCAAAGCTCGTGCGAGACGACCGACCAGACGGTGGCCGTGGGAATGCGGGCGGCGCCGAAGCCGACCGCGGCGAACAGCGACAGGACCAGGGCGGCGGCCAGCAGCAGGGACAGACGCAGTGTGCGGGCGCGGTTCATGGCGTGAACAGCTCCGGGTGCAGCGTCCGCGCCATCCGCTCCAGCGCATCGACGTTGCGCGTCGAGGGGGTCTGTTCGGCATAGGTCAGGACGATGAACTGCCGCTTGCGCACCGCCTCGACGTCGGCCAGCTGCGGGGCCGACAGCAGGTAGCGGATGGCGGCCTCGGCCGGGATGCGGTGGTCGCTGACGATGATCCATTGCGGGTCGCGCCGCGCCATCTCCTCCCAGCTGACCCGGACATAGCTGTTGGCGATGTCGTCGAAGATGTTGCGGCCGCCCGCCAGTTCCATCAGCAGGCTGGTCATGCCCTCGCGCCCCACCGACAGCGGGGCTGCGTTGGTGTGGCAATCGTCGCAATACATGACGCGCGGCCGCTGGGCGGCAGTGCCGGTCAGCCGGGTCACGGCGGCGACGCGGCGGCGGAAGTCGGCGACCATGGCCTCCGCCCGGTCGGCGATGCCGAAGATCCGGCCCAGCGCCAGCAGGTCGGCGTAGAGCGTCTCCATGCCGATCGGCTCACGCGGGCCGATGCGGATGCAGCTTTCCCGCAGCGTGTAGGTCGCGACGCCCATCTCCGCAAGGCGGGCGGGGGTGAGGCCGCGCGCCTCGTTGAAGCCATAGCTCCAGCCGGCGAACAGGAAATCCGGGTCGGCGGCCAGCACCGCTTCCAGCGTCGGGGCGCGGTCGGGCAACTGGGGCAGGGCGGCGACCGCGCCGGGCGGCGCGATCAGGTGGCGCTCGGCCCCGGCGATGCCGGAAACCGCGACCAGCCGGTCAGCCAGTCCGAGGTCCAGCATGGTCTGTGTCATGTTGACGTCATGGACCATCGGCCGCTTGGGTGGAGCGGTGAAGCGGGCGGTCCAGAAGCAGTTGGCAACCTCGACCGGATAGCTCTGCGCAAGGGCGGGAGCGGTTGGCAAGGCAAGCCCGGCGGCGAGCAGGGCGCTGCGGAGAATGGGGCGGAACAGGGCCGGGATCATGCGTGGTCCAGTCGGCGAGGGGCCAGCGGTGACAGGTCGATGCGCAGCCGGCCGTCGCACGGGCGGCGATCCACGGCGGCGGCGACCCGGTAGACGGCGGTGAGCCGTTCCGCCGTCAGTGCCTCTTCCGGCACGGCGTCGGCCTGCAGGCGGCCGTCCTTCAGCAGCAGCAGGCGGTCGCACCAGCGCGCCGCCAGTTCGATGTCGTGCAGCGTCATCACCACGGTGATGCCCAACGAGCGCACCAGATCGAGGACTGCGAAGCGGTGCTGGATGTCCAGATGGTTGGTCGGCTCGTCCAGCAGCAGGATGCGCGGGCGCTGCGCCAGGGCACGGGCGATCATCACCCGCTGCCGCTCGCCGCCCGACAGCTGCTCGACCGGCCGCTCGGCCAGCGCCTCCAGCTCAAGCCGGGTCAGCGCATCCTCGACGATGGCGCGATCCTCCGCCCCGTTTCCCGAGAAGACCGAGCGGCGGTGGACCAGCCGCCCCATGCCGACCACGTCGCGCACGGTGAAGCCGAGCGCCGCGGTGGAGTCCTGCGCCTGGAGCGCCAAGCGGCGCGCCAGTTCAGCCGGGCGCAGGGCGCGCGGATCGGCACCGTCGATGCGGATCCGCCCGGCCGAGGGAGCCTGCAGGCCGGCGAGGCAGCGCAGCAATGTGGTCTTGCCCGAGCCGTTCGGGCCGAGAATGCCAAGGATCGCCCCTTCCTCAACGGCGAAGCCGATGTTCGACAGGACCTTGCGGCCGGCCAGCTCGCAGCTCAGCCCCTCCACCACGACGGAGGAGGTCTGGCGGGGGCGGGGTGCCCCGGTGGGGGAAGGCGCTGGCGTCATCCGTGCATCCTGCCGTTGCGGGCGGGAAGGTCGAGGCGGACGCATTGCGGATTACGCAGGCAATCCGGCGCGGAGTCCGGACGTGCGCAGGCAAGCGTTCCACCGGGACACCCCGCCCGAGGACGTTTCGTTTTGGTGCTGGCAGGTCTCCTGGCTTGCGGGTCATCACCGGTCCGTCCGGCCTTCCCAGCGCCGACGGGCGCCAGTGGCAGGAAATGACGGAACGGCTCACCGCTCACAGTTGCGGGGACAGCTCCGGTCTCGCCGCGCGACGCGGCTCACCGGATTCCCTCTTAGCTTCCGGCGGATGCCGCCGGAAGAACCAGTACCAGGCCCATTCATGTGCGACCCGGCCGCAGAGGTCAAGGTTCGAAACGGAATAGCCGCAGGAAATCTCTTTGCGGGATGATGCCGGTTCCAGCGTCGATGTCGGTCTCGGTCATGTTCCAGGCGGTGCAAAGGTCCGGGGAGCGGCTCCGCAGGTGAGGGCGCTGTCGTGTCATCGTCATGGCCGTAATGTTATGTTATAACATAACATATCTGGTCATCGTGTAGTCCGCAAGAGGAAGATTGGCATGGATGGGGCTTCGACGCAGAGGGTTGGATCCGGTCCCCGGCATCCGCTGTGCCCGACGCTCACGATTTTCGGCGGCTCCGGTGGATTATTCCGGGCGCCCGCGCGTAATCAAGGAAATGAACGATCGGCACGGACGCCGCCCTGCGGTGGCGCGAGGTGGCCGGATCGAGCCATCCGAACCGCGGAGGCCACCATGACCTATCCCCGCTGGGCCACAGGCCTTGCCATCGCCGTGATCGCCGCCATCGGCGTCCTGCTGGCGCTGGACTGGATCGCCGACGAACGGCTCGGCGCCTGGGCGCCCTACTCCATCGGGGCAGCGCTGATCCTGCTGATGCTTCTGTCGTTCGGGGCCATGCCGCGGGCGGCTGCGACCCGTGCATCACGGAGCCGAGACGGTGGGGACCTTTGACAGCGGAGGGACATCATGAGCCTGCACACCGATCCCGACGAGCGCACCGGCCTCTTCGCCGAGGGGTTCGAGGTCTATGTCGCGCGCGAACATTGGGCGCCGATCCTGATCCAGGCGCTTCTTTATGGAACCACGCTGGTGGTCGTCGCGCTCCTGCTGGGCCTGCCGGTCCTGAATGCGCTGGCGCTGGTGCATGTGGTGGCCTCGGTGTCCGGCTTCTTCGGCGGCCTGCTGGCCATGCGGCTGGAAGAGATGGAACCGGGGACGGCCTCCGTCGTCATCGCGCGGCGGAGCCTTGCGGCATTGCTGGTGTCGGGCGCCGCGCTGCTCCTCGTGCCGTTCGCACAGTGAGGGCGGGTCCGCATCGGCCGGGGGATTAAAATGGCCTGCCTCGCGTACACATAGAAGCAGCCCCATCCATGGAGCGACGATGTGACGTTCAGCCTGCGAAGCCAGTTGTCGGATCACGTCCGCACCTTGCGCCGCTACGCGATGACCCTGGTGCGCAACCGGGACGACGCGGAGGATCTGGTGCAGGAGACGCTGGTGCGGGCCATTGCCGGCGCCCGGACCTACCGGCCGGAGGCCAACCTGCGCTCCTGGCTGTTCGGTATCCTGCACAATGTCCATGTCAGCGACCGCCGCCGCGATCAGGTGCGGACCCGTGCGGCGGCGTCCATCGAGCCGCTCGTCCGCAGCGACATCGCGCCCAATCAACCCGATCAGGTCGAACTTGCCCGCACCATGGAGGCCTTCGCCCGGCTTCCCGAGGATCAGCGGCGGGCGCTCATGTTGGTTGCGGTCGACGGAATGAGCTACCAGGAGGCCGCCGGGATTCTCGGCATTCCGCTTGGAACGCTGATGTCGCGCCTCGCGCGCGGGCGGGAGGCGCTGCGCGCCGACGTGCGTGGAGATGGGAGCCGGGCGGATGACGGCAGGCCGGCGCCTTTGCGGGTGGTGAAGTAAGCCATGATGGGGACCGGGATGAACGGTGAGTGGCAAGCCGACCTGCACGCCTACATCGATGGAGAACTGGATCCCGCGCGCCGGCTGGCGTTCGAGGCGTTCCTCGCCTCCAACCCGGCGGCCGCCGCCCGGCTGCATGACTATCTTCATCAAAGGGAGGCACTGCGCCAGGGCTTTGCGCGGATGACCGGCGACCCTCCCCGCCACACGGAGAGCCTGACCGGGCGCCTGTACGGCCGCCTGCGCACGGAGCGGGTCATCCGGCGCTTCGGTCCGCTCGCGGCGGCGATCCTGCTGCTGGTGGGCGGCGCCAACATCGCGGCACTGGTCCATCACCAGCAGAAGACAGCCTCCTACAGCGTGCCGGACTTTGCGGAGCAGGCCGCCGAGATGCATGAAACGGCTGTCAGCCAAAGCCTTGCCCTCTCGGACCAGTCCCTGGCCGACCTGAATGCGATGGCCGAGGGGCTTCCCCACCGGCTCGGCGCCGTCACGGTCAACCTGCCGGCCTTGGACCCGAACCTGCTGACTCTGTTGCGGGCGACCCTGGTGCCGATGAGCAGCGGCGTCGGCCTCCAGTTCGTCTACCGCGAGAAGGACGGCGAGATGCTGACGCTTCTGGTCGTCGCCGGGGATCCGATCGACGACAGAGGTCTGCACGCCGTCGAGCAGCGCGGGCTTCAACTGGTCTATTGGCGCAACGGCGCCACCGCCTACACGCTTGCGGGCAGCCGGTCGGACGGCGACCTGCTTCTGGTCGCCAAGAAGATGGCCGACAGCGTGAGGCGGTCCTGACCGGGCCTGGGCGGGGCGAAGCCTTTCAAGCCGACAATGTGGCCCGGACCACAGCGGGCGCCGCACCGGTCACTTCACCTCCGGCGAGATGGCCCGCGTGGTGCAGCAGCCGAAGACCCCGGCCGTCCGCACCGGCATCAACTGCGACCGGTCGAGCGCCAGCAGGTCGGTCTCCTCCAGCGCCACCGCGTCGGCGGTGCGCGGCTCGCCGTCCAGAAGGGAGGTGCGGATCATGATCTGGTCTCCTGTCTCGGGGCCGCGGGATGCGGCGTGTTGCCGATGGACAGACCCTACCCAAGCCCCGGAATCCGGGATGTGAGCCGCCCCACATTCGTCCTGCTTTCGTCGGTCGGCCCCAGTCCGCACCGCCGTTTCCGCTGTCCGCAAAGCGGGCATCCCCGCCGTTGACAGACGGCGCGATGGTCTTCTAGGCTCCGTCCCGTTCCCAGGGGAGCCTCGTTCAGGAGGCTGAGACACCCGCCGGCCCGGTGCTTCGCGTCCGGGCGACGCGGCAACCCTTCGAACCTGATCCGGGTCATGCCGGCGTAGGGATGCGGGACGAGAAGGCCTTCGTGGCCGACGCGCAAATCCATACCCCCACAGGCTCATCCCGGATTCGTTTGTTGCTCCATCGGTCAGTGCCGCATGGAGAAAACGGGGCGGGGAGTGTGGCGGTGAGCGCGATCTACGACAGCGTGATCTACGACAGGGTTCTGGCCTTCATGGCGGCCGGCATCGGAGCCGGGGCGGCGGCCGACGAGGCCTTCAATGCCTTGGCGTTGGAGGTGTTCGCCCACCAGTTCGAGCACAACCAGCCCTATCGCCGCTTCGCCATGCAGCGCGGCCGGACGCCGCGCGGGGTGAAGAGCTGGCGCGACATCCCGGCAGTGCCGATCAACGCCTTCAAGGACCTGACGCTCAGCTGCCAACCGGCGGAGGAGTCCGTCCGCATCTTCATGACCAGCGGCACGACCAAGGGCGGCATCCGCGGCCAGATCCACCACACGACCCTGACGGTCTACGACCGCTCCATGCTGCTGAATTTCCGCCGCCGCTTCATGCAGGATGCGGAGCGGATCGCGATGGGCATCCTGTTTCCGACCGAGGCGGCGATGCCGAACTCCTCGCTCGCCCATTACCTGGAGCTGGCGCGGGCCGAATGCGGCACGCCGGACAGCCGCCATTGGATCGGCGAGGCGGGCATCGACATCGCCGGGCTCTATGACCGGCTGGACGCCGCCGAACGGTCGGGGCAGCCCTTCGCCCTGTTGGGCGCCAGCTATGGCTTCGTGCATCTGATGGACGCCATGGCGCGCGACAGCCGCCGCTTCGCCCTGCCGGAGGGGAGCCGCATCCTCGACACCGGCGGCTTCAAGGGCCAGTCGCGCGAGCTGGAACCGGACGAGTTCTATGGCCGGTTGTCGGACGTCTTCGGCGTCCCACGCGAGCGCTGCATCAACATGTACGGCATGACCGAACTGAGCACGCAGTTCTACGACGACGGCAACGCGGTCTGCCCGTCGCTGAAATCCGGCCCGCACTGGATCCGCAGCCGCGTCGTCGATCCCTTGTCCGGCCGCGATGTTCCACCCGGCAGCATCGGCGTTCTGGTTCACCATGATCTGGCCCACGTCAACTCCGTCGCTGCCATCCTGACCGAGGACGCCGGTATCCTGGAAGAGGGCGGATTCCGCCTGCTGGGCCGCGTCGCCGGGGCGCAGGCCAAGGGCTGTTCGCTGGCGGTGGAGGATTTCCTCGCTGCCGCGCGCGGTTGAGCGGGAGCGCGGCCTTGGCCTTCGGCGACGAACCGGAACTGGCAGGCCATCTGCCCGGCCTGCCGCCGGATGCGGTGGAGCGGCGCGTGCTGACCTTCGGGTCGGGCGCCGAGGCGTTGCGCGTGGCGGTGCCGGTGCTGGATTCCGGGCAGGTGGAGCGGGTGGCGGCGACGGTCCGGGCCGCGGCGCGCGGCTATCTGAAGACGCTGCCGACAGCGCACATCGTCGCGGTGATCGATGCGGCGATCCAACGGCTGCTCGACCGCGGGGATCCGTGGCGCCAAAGGGCGGAGCGGCTGCTGCCCATCGTCACCGGCTATGATGCCGAGATGGTCAGGCTGGGGCTGACCGGTTATCTGAAGACCTTCCGCGCCCATGAGCTGCGCCGCTTCCTGGCGGAGGATTTCGCCAACCCGCTGGTGCTGGACGAGTTCCAGCCGGCGGCCAAGGGCGGCTTCACCCGCGCCTTCGGCCCCGACCTGCTGCTGCATGTCTGGGCGGGCAATGTGCCGGGACTGCCCCTGTGGAGCCTGATCTCCGGCCTGCTGGTCAAGTCCGGTACGGTCGGCAAGCTGCCCAGTGCCGAGCCGCTGTTCGCGGGCTGGTTCGCGCAATTGCTGGCGGAGATCGATCCCCGGCTGGGCGAGTGTCTGGCCGTGGTGTGGTGGAAGGGCGGCGATGCGGCGGCGGAGCGGGCATGGCTGGCCCAGGCCGACACGGTGGTCGCCTATGGCGGCACCGCGGCGCTGGCGGCGATCCGCGACCGGGTGCCGGTGACCACCCGCTTCCTGCCCTACGGCCACAAGATCAGTTTCGCGCTGGTGTCGCGCGCCGCGCTGGACCCGCGGCGGGCGGGGGAGACGGCGCGGCTGGCCGCCCACGACATCGCCCGCTACGACCAGCAGGGCTGCTATTCGCCGCAGACCCTGTTCGTCGAGCGCGGCGGCCGGCTGTCGCCGCAGGATTTCGCCGTCCTGCTCGCCCATGAACTCGCGGTGCAGGCCCGCAAGCACCCGCGCCGCCCCCTGTCGATGGCGGAGGGCGGGGAGGTTGCCGGCTGGCGCGACGGGCAGGCGATGCGCGGCCTGGACGGGTCCGGCCATCTGCTGCTGTCCGATCCGGCGGGCGGCTGGTGCGTGTCCTGCACCGACGCGCCGGACGGGCTGGCGCCGACCGCGCTGAACCGGACGGTTGCCGTTGTCGCGGTGGACGATCTGGCGGAGGTCGCGGGCCGCGTCGCCCCGCACCGCGCCGTGCTGCAGACCGCCGGCATCGCCGCATCGCCGGAGGAGCTGTTCCGGCTGGCCGGGCCGCTGGGGGCGGCGGGGGTCACGCGGCTTTGTGCCTTGGGCGGCATGACCGCGCCGGAGGCGGGCTGGCACCATGACGGCCGGTTCAACCTGCTGGATCTGGTGACGGTGACGGAGATCGAACGCTCGGCGGAAGCGCTGGCGGAGGGGTTGGCCCGCTATGCCGATTGACCCGCCGGCCTTCCTGAGCTTCGAGAACGTGCGCTTCGACTACGGCGGTTCGGCCATCGTCGACGGTGTCGACTGGACGGTCGGCCGGGGTGCTGTCCACTGCCTGCTGGGGCGCAGCGGCTGCGGCAAGACCACGCTGCTGAAGCTGGCCGCCGGGCTGCTGCCCCCCGCCGCCGGGCGGGTGCGGCTGGGCGGCGTGCCGGTGCGCGGGCCGGGCGATGCGGTTGGCTTCGTCTTCCAGGCGCCGACGCTGCTGGAATGGCTGACGGTTCTCGACAATGTGCTGCTGCCGGTGACGCTGCACCGCCGCGCCAGCGCCGACGACCGCGCCCGCGCGCTGGACCTGCTGGAGCGGGTCGGGCTGGCCGGGCTGTCGGGACGGGGACCGCGGGCGCTGTCGGGCGGCCAGCAGAGCCGGGTTGCGCTGGCCCGCGCGCTGATCGCCGATCCGGCGCTGCTTCTGCTCGACGAGCCCTTTGCCGCGCTGGACGCCCTCACGCGCGAAGAGTTGCAGGAGGATCTGCTGCGGCTGTGCGCGCAGCGCGGCACCACCGCCCTGTTCGTCACCCACGACATCGCCGAGGCGGTCTATCTGGGCGACCGCGTGGCGGTGATGGCGGACGGGCGGCTGCGCCACAGCCTTGCCATCGACCTGCCGCGCCCGCGCCCGCGCGACCTGCGTTACGATCCGCGCTTCAACGTGCTGTGCCGCGAGCTGCGCCATGCCATGGACGGCGGGTCCGGGCTGCGGCGGGCGGAGGCGGCGGAATGACGGCCCGCATCGCCGCGATCCTGTTGCCGCTGCTGCTTCTGGCGGGGTGGGAGGGCTATTGCCGCTGGTCGGGGATTCCGGCGCTGGTGCTGCCGCCGCCCTCCGCCGTGGTGGCGGCGCTGTGGAGCGGTCTGGCGAGCGGACGGCTGCTGCCGCATCTGGCGGTGACCGCGGCGGAGATGGCGCTCGGGCTCGGCATCGGCTGCGTCGTCGGCTTCGTCGCCGGGGTGGCGCTGGCGGAGGTCGCGGGGCTCCGCCGGCTGCTCTATCCCTACGTCATCGCCAGCCAGGTGGTGCCGAAGCTGGCGCTGGCGCCGCTGTTCATCCTGTGGTTCGGCTTCGGCATGGCCTCCACCGTCGCGATCACGGCGCTGATCTGCTTCTTCCCGCTGCTGGAGAACACGCTGACCGGGCTCGACCGCGTCGATCCGGCCAAGCGGGAGCTGTTCCGCATGTTGCGCGCCGGGCGGTGGCGCACCCTGACGCGGCTGAAGATTCCCGCGGGCCTCCCGGTGATCCTGGCCGGGCTGCGGGTGGCGGTGGTGCTGGCGCTGGTCGGTGCCGTGGTCGGGGAGTTCATCGGCGGACGCCAGGGGCTGGGCGCCTCGATCATCGCCGCACAGGGGATGATGGACACTCCGCTGATGTTCGCCCTGTTCGCGGTCATCACCGCGCTGGGCATGCTGGTGTATCAGGCCACGCTGCTGATCGAGCGGTGGCTGTTGTCTCGACAGGCGAAAGGATAGCAGGGAATGGGTCTGTTTTCTCGTGTGGCGGGAGCGACCGCCCTTGTCGGGGCGCTGCTGCTGGGCGGCATGTCCGGCGCGCTCGCCCAGGTGATGGACAAGGTGACGGTGGCGGGCTGGAGCCAGCCGATCAGCGAGATCACCAACCTGCTGGCCGAACCCGACAAGGGCTTCTTCAAGGCCAAGGGCATCGCGCTCGACTATGTGCCCGGCACCGGCGGCGGGTCGGCGATCCAGACCATGCTGACCGGCAAGGCCGACATCGCCTTCACCGATCCCGCCGCCCTCTATCTGGCGCTGGACAAGGGCGAGAAGCTGGTCGCCATCTACAACATCTACCCGCAGAACGTCTTCAACGTGGTGTCGCCCAAGGCCAACGGCATCGCCAAGCCCGCCGACCTCAAGGGCAAGCGCGTCGGCGTCTACAGCCTGTCGAGCGGCACCCGCCAGAATCTGGCCGTGCTGCTGCATCAGGTGGGCCTGAGCGAGAAGGACGTGACCATCGAGGTGACCGGGCTGCTGAACTTCGCCCCGGTGATCCAGGGGCAGGTGGACGCCACGGCGGCGACCGACACCGGCCTCTACGTCGCGAGGCTGAAGGGCCTGCCCGAGGTCAATGTGATCGAGGTGCGCGACAGCCTGAACCTGCCGAGCGACATCTTCGTGGTGACGGAGGAGACCTACCGCAACAGGAAGCCGCTGCTCGCCCGCTTCCTCGCCGCCTACCGCGACAGCGCCGCCTGGATGATCGCCAACCCGGAGGAGGCGGCCCGCCTCGCCGTCACCCGCGCCATCAACGGGTCGGACGAGGCGGTCAACCTGGGCATCATCAAGCTGCGCAACGCCTCCACCGTGTCGGAAACGACGGAGCGCGAGGGGCTGGGCGCCTTCGATCCCGGCGTGATGCAGAAGGGCGCCGACACTTTCCACCAGTTGGGGCTGATCGCCCGCCCGCTCGACATGGGCGCGGTGGTGCGTACCGACCTGATCCCACCCAAGCAGTGACGGGACCGTCATGGATTTCCAGGGCAAGGCCATCCTCGTCACCGGCGCCGGGCGCGGCATCGGCGCCGCCATCGCCCGCGCTTTTGCCGCCGAAGGGGCGATGGTGGCGGTCAACTACCTGCGCAACCAGTTGGCGGCGGAGGCGGTGGCGGCGGAGTGCCGGGCGCTGGGCGGCGACGGGCTGCCGCTGCGCGCGGACGTGACCGACGCGGCGGCGGTCGCCGGGATGGTGGAGACGGCGGTGGCGGAGTTCGGCGGGCTGGACGTTGTCGTCAACAACGCCTTCGCCCCTTATGTCTTCGATCCCGACCGGCGGCGGCTGTTCTGGGAAACCGAATGGGACGACTACCAGACCCAGATCGACGGAGCGCTGAAAAGCACCCATGCCGTCTGCCGGGCGGTGCTGCCGGCGCTGCGGCGGCGGGGCGGAGGCAGCATCGTCAACATGGCGACCGACCTCGTGGCGCGGCCGACCGTGCCATATCACGACTATACCACCGCCAAGGCGGCGCTGATCGGCTTCAGCCGCACCCTGGCGGCGGAGCTGGGGCCGTTCGGCATCCGCGTCAACTGCGTGGCGCCGGGTCTGGTCTATCCCACCGACGCCAGCCGCTCGACACCGGAACCGGTGAAAGACCGCATCACCGCCCTGACGCCGCTGGGCCGTATCGCGGCGCCGGAGGATGTCGCCGGGCCGGTGCTGTTCCTCGCCTCCGACTGGAGCCGCTTCATGACCGGGCAGACACTGACGGTGGATGGCGGGCTGGTGATGGGCGGCGCCTGACCCGCGCACCCGTCGCCACCGGAACCGGCCGGTCGCAGGACCGGGGAGCTTGAACGCGGCTGATGATGGGAGCGGCATGAAACGGAATTGGCGCAGCCTTGGATCGTGGCTGCCGACGCTGGTGGCGGTCTGGTTGCTGCTGCCGGCGTCCGTGACGGCCGGGGCGGGCAAGCTGCCGGTGGCGGCGGAAACGGTCACGGTCATGACGTCCTTTCCCGCCGGCTTCTACGAGCCGGTGCGGGAGGCGTTCGAACAGGCCCATCCCGGCCTTCGCCTCCGGGTGATCAATGCCAAGACGACGGCGGCCGTGAGCCAGCTCCAGGACCGTGTGGAGGATGTCGACCTCTTCTGGGCGTCCGCCCCCGATGCCTTCGAGGTGCTGAAGGCCGCCGGGCTGCTGGCGACGGTCGGCGCGCGCCCGACCGGCGCCCCGGCGACCGTCGGCAACCAGCCGATCGACGATCCCGACGGCACCTATCTCGGCTTCGCGCTGTCCGGCTATGGGCTGGTCTGGGATCAGTCCTATCTCGACCGGCACGGGATCGCCGCTCCGCGAAGCTGGGAGGATCTGCGCAAGCCGGCCTATGTCCGTCATCTCGGCATCACCGCGCCGTCGCGCTCCGGCACCATGCACCTGATGGTGGAGACCGTTCTGCAACTCCATGGCTGGGAGCGAGGCTGGGCCATGTGGTTGGAAATCGCCGGCAACATCGCGACGGTGACGGCGCGCAGCTATGGCGTGGTGGAGGGCGTGGGCAAGGGGCGTTTCGGCATCGGGCTGGCGATCGACTTCCTGGGCCAGGGAACCGGGCAGGAGGCGCAGGACGGAGAGGCGTTGCGCTTCGCCTATCCCGCCGACAGCGTGTTTCTGCCGGCCAGCGTGGCGGTGCTGCGCAGCGCGCCCAATCAGGCGGGAGCGGACGTCTTCATCGATTTCCTGCTGTCGCCCGCCGGGCAGGCGCTGATGCTGCGGCCTGACATCGGACGGCTGCCGGTCCGCCCCGACGCCTACGCCGCCGCGCCCGCCGGCTATCCCAATCCCTATGCCCGCGAAACCGGCGACGACCTCTTCCTCTTCGACCGGGCCTTGTCGAGCCGCCGCTACGAACTGGTCAACCTCCTGTTCGATGAGTTGATCACCTTCCGGGTGAAGACGCTCAACCGCGTCTGGCAGCTGATCCACGAGGGGGAGACCCGTCTGGCGGCCACTCCCGACCCGGTGGCCCGCGACCTGTTGCGCACGGCCCGCACGGCGGCCACCGCAGTTCCGGTCGGCGCTGCCGAGGCCGTCGACCCCGCCTATTCCGCGGCGTTGCGGCGGCCGGCCCGCGGCATGCGGGTCTCGGCAAGGCAGGAGGATCTGGCGGCGGAATGGCGGAGCTTCTCCAAGACCCAGCTCGACGCGGCGTTGTCGGCTGCCGAACGGGCACTGGTCATCCTGCGGGTGGCGGCCGGCGAAGGGGGCTGGCCATGAGCGCTCCGGCGCGACCGTCCGTATCGGCCGGCGGGGCAGGCAACGGGCCGGCGAGCGGGTGGGGACCGTTGCGCTTCGGCATCCGCGCCCGGCTGTTTCTGGCCTTCGTCGCGGTGGCCGTTCTGTCGGTCGCGGCCTGCGTGCTCGGCTGGCTGTCCTATGACCGGCTGGGCGGAACGCTGGACGAGTTCGCCGAAAGCCACCTGCCGGCCCTGGGGCTCGCCGCCAAGCTGGCGGAGGAGGGCGGCGCCATCATCGCCACCGCTCCCATCCTGGCCGGCAGCCGGACCGAGGCCGAGATGGATGCGATCCGCGACACGCTGGGCCGCCGCCTGACCGCGCTGCGGGCGCTGACCGGCTCCATCGAAGGCGGTGTTCCCGGTCTGCGCCCGGTGGTGGATGCGCTCGGCCGCAATCTGGCGGAGCTGGACGGCACGGTGCGCCAGCGGCTGGCGCTGGCCCGCCGCAACCAGGAGGCCATCGAGCGGCTGCGCTGGCTGCACGCCGATTTCCTCGACGAAATCGACCCCCTGGTGGCCGACGCCCGTTTCAACATCCAAAGCGCGCTGGCCTCCGTCGAGAGCGGGAAGGCGTCGCCCGATGCCGTCCGCATCCTGAGGGAGGAGAATCGGCGGAGCGAGGCGGTGCTGCAGATCGGCGCCAACGGCAACCTCGCGGTCGGGCTGATCGCGCGGGCGGCGACGCTTGCAACGCCCGAGATGCTCGACGACAACGCCGGCTTCCTCGACGAGACCGCCGACCGGCTGCAGCGCGACCTCGCGGCGCTGGCCGATTGGCCGGACGGGGTGTCGCTCGGGCAGGTGGTGGCCCAACTCCTGGGGCTTGCGCGCGGGGCGGAGGGCAGCGTGCCGGCGCTGCGCCGGGAGGAGCTGGAAACCGCCGCGCGCGGACAGGCGCTGCTGGCGGGGAACCGCGACCTCGTGGCCCGGCTGAACGGGCTGATCGCCCGGCAGGTCCTGGCGGTCGAGCGCGATTCCCGTGCCGCCGCCGCACGTTCGGCCCAGGCGGTCGCGTTCGGCCGCTCCGCCCTGCTGGCGAGCGCGGTGGTCAGCCTGCTGGTGGCGGTGCTGGTGGCGTGGCTCTACGTCAACCGCAATCTGATCTCCCGCCTGACCCGGCTGGGCAACGCGGCCCGCGCCATCGCCGCCGGCGATCTGAAGGCGGAGATCCCGCTGGGCGGTCGTGACGAGCTGTCGGACATGGCGGCGGCACTGCTGGTCTTCCGCGATACCGCCATCGCGGTGGAGGAGGCGAACGCCCAGGCGATCATCGACAACGCCCAGGCCGGTCTGGCGATCACCGATGCCGAGGGTGTGATCGAGTTCGTCAACCCGCTCGGCGCCGCGCTGATCGCACCGCCTGACGGGGTCGGCAATGGAGAGGACGCCGCCGCGCGTCTCGCCGACCGCCTGGATGCCGACGGCGCCGGCCGCGTCGCGGCGTTCTTCGCTCAGGTGTCAGCCGGAGCCGACGGCGTCGCGCCGACCCTGTCCATCCTGGCGACCGGGCGGCGCCCCGATGGCGGTGCGGTGCCGGTGCAGGTCGGCGTCCGCCCCTTCCGGCGGCGCCAGCAGCAGCGCTTCATCGTCACCCTGACCGACATGACCGAACGGCTGGAAGCCCAGCATCTTCTGGAACGCACGGTGCGGGAGCGCACCACCGACCTGCAGGCCACCAACGACCGGCTGGAGCGCGCCATCGCCGAGCACCAGCGCACCGAGCGCGACCTGCGCGAGGCCCAGGCGGAACTGGTGCAGGCCGGCAAGCTGGCGGCGCTCGGCCAGCTGGCGGCCGGTGTCGGGCATGAGCTGAACCAGCCGCTGGCCGCCATCCGCTCCTACGCCCACAATGGCCGCAAGCTGATCGGGCTTGGCCGGGTGGAGGAGGCGGGCGCCAATCTGGGCAAGATCGCCGACCTGACGGCCCGCATGGCGAACATCACCAACCACCTGAAGCGCTTCGCCCGACGCCCCGACGCCCGTCTGGGCGCGGTGGAGCTGGAGCCGGTGATCCAGGGTGCCCTGTCCCTGTTCGGCAACCGCCTGCGCGAGGAGGCGGTCGAGGTCGAACTTCAGTTGCCCGACGCCGCTGCGCCGCTGCGGGTCCGTGCCGAGGAGGTGCGGCTGGAACAGGTTCTGGTCAACCTGCTGAGCAACGCGCTGGACGCCGTGGCCGGCGCGCCGGTCCGCCGCATCCTGATCCGGGCCGAGGCCGTGGAGAAAGGAGAGGGGGAGGAGGGCGATGCCGTCCGCATCGAGGTGCGCGACAGCGGCTCCGGCATCGCCGCCGATCCGGTCGAGCAGATCTTCGATCCCTTCTTCACCACCAAGCCGGTTGGGACTGGGTTGGGGCTCGGCCTGTCGATCTCGTACAACATCGTCCGCGACTTCGGCGGCGTGCTGTCGGTGGCCGAGAGCGGCCCCGACGGAACCGCCTTCGTCCTCACCCTGACCCGTGCGTGAAAGCCTCTGCCATGACCGTCCTGCTGATCGACGACGATTCGGAAGTGCTCGATTCCAGCCGCCAGACGCTGGAGCTGGAGGGCTTCGCGGTCGAGGCGGTGACGGAGCCGGAGGCCGGGCTGGCCCGGCTCGGCGCCTCCTGGCCCGGCGTGGTGGTGACCGACGTGCGCATGCCGGGGATGGACGGCTTCGCCCTGCTGGAGCGGGTGCGCGCGGCGGACGCGGAGGTGCCGGTGGTGCTGGTCACCGGGCATGGCGACATCGCCATGGCGATGCGGGCGGTCCGCGAAGGCGCCTACGACTTCATCGAGAAGCCGGCCGAGCCCGACCATCTGGTCGAGGTGGTGCGGCGCGCCCTTGCCCATCGCAGGCTGGTCCTGGAGAACCGCCGCCTGCGGGCGCAGCTGGCCGAAGGCGGTTCGGAAGGGCGGATCATCGGACGGTCGCCGGCCATCGAGCATCTGCGGGCCGCCGTGGCGAACCTCGCCGACGCCGAGGTCGACGTGCTGCTGTTCGGCGAGACCGGGACGGGGAAGGAGCTGGTCGCGCGCAGCCTGCATGAGGGCGGCCGGCGGCGCGCCGGCAATTTCGTGGCGCTGAACTGCGGCGCCATGCCCGACACCATCATCGAGAGCGAGCTGTTCGGCCACGAGCCGGGCGCCTTCACCGGGGCGCAGGGGCGGCGCATCGGCAAGCTGGAATATGCGGCGGGCGGCACCCTGTTCCTCGACGAGATCGAGAGCATGCCGATGCATCTCCAGGTCAAGCTGCTGCGGGTGTTGCAGGAGCGGGCCATCGAGCGGATCGGCGGCAACCGGACGATCCCGCTGGATCTGCGGGTGGTGGCGGCGACCAAGGTGGATCTGCTGCGGCTGGCGGCGGAGGGGAAATTCCGCGAGGATCTCTATTACCGGCTGAACGTCGTCACCGTGCCGCTGCCGCCCTTGCGCGAGCGGCGCGGCGACGTGGCGCTGCTGTTCCGCCATTTCCTCGACGCGGCCCTGGCGCGGTCGCGCCGGACGCCGCCGCCGCTCGACCCCGTCCTGCTGGCGCGGCTGGCCGCCCATGGCTGGCCCGGCAATGTCCGCGAGCTGCGCAACGTCGCCGAGCGGGTGGCGCTCGGGCTGGGCGACGGGCTGGCTCCCGTCGGCGTTACGGCTGCTGCTGCCGGCATGACGGGATCGGCGGAGATCGAGCCGCTGGCCGACCGGCTCGACCGCGTCGAGAAGCAGCTGATCGAGGACGCGCTGGCCCGCTGCGGCGGCCGGGTCGGCGAGACGGCGGAGCGGCTGGGGATCACCCGCAAGACGCTGTACCTGAAGATGCGCCACCACGGGCTGAGCCGGGACGATTTCGCGGAGGAGTGAAAAACGGGGGGCCGTGGATGTTCCCCGCATTACCCAGGAAAGCCGGGCGATGTTCCCGTCCTGACCCATCGATGCCGTGCAAAGCCAGAGCGTGCAAGGGCTGACTGTCTGGCACGCCGATTGCTGATAGGGCGAGCATAAGACATCAAGGGAGGGACAACACCCATGCTCCGCACCTCGCGCACCGTCGCACGCACCCTGCGCAACGCCGCCGCCGCCCTGGCCGTCCTGCTGCTGTCCGGCACCGCCGCCTTCGCACAGGATGCCAGCGGCAAGCTGGTCATCGTCACCTCCTTCCCGAAGGACATGACGACCGCTTTCCAGCAGGCCTACCAGAAGGCCAACCCCAAGGTCACGGTCGAGATCCTGAACCGCAACACCAACGCGGGCGTGAAGTATCTTCAGGAAACGGCGTCCAACAACGGCGTTGACCTGTTCTGGGCGTCGGCCCCCGACGCCTTCGAGGTGCTGAAGGGCGCCGGCCTGCTCCAGCCCTACAAGCCCAAGGTGGAAGGCATTCCCGAGAAGGTCGGCGCCTATCCGGTCAACGATCCCGAGGGGATGTATGCCGGCTTCGCCGCATCCGGTTACGGCATCATGTGGAACAGCCGCTACATGAAAGCCAACGGCCTGCCGATCCCCAAGGAATGGGCCGACCTGACCAAGCCGGCCTATTACGACCATGTCGCGATCTCCGCCCCGTCGCGCTCCGGCACGACGCACCTGACCATCGAGACGATCCTCCAGGGCGAGGGCTGGGAAAAGGGCTGGCGCACCAACAAGGAGATGGCCGGCAACTACCGCACCATCACCGAGCGCAGCTTCGGCGTGCCGGACGGGGTGAATTCCGGCGCCTTCGGCGTCGGCATCGTCATCGACTTCTTCGCCCTGTCGTCGCAGGCCTCGGGCTTCCCGGTCGAGTTCGCATATCCCACCGTCACCACCATCGTCCCGGCCAATGTCGCCGTCGTGAAGAACGCCCCCAACAAGGCCGCCGCCGAGGGCTTCGTCGATTTCCTGCTGTCGCCCAAGGGGCAGGAGGTTCTGCTGGAACCGGCGATCCGCCGCCTGCCGGTCAACCCGGTCACCTACGAGAAGGCCCCCGCCGGCTATCCCAACCCGTTCAAGGACAAGTCGCTGGGCTCGCAGGTCAACTTCGACGTGAACGTCTCGCAGGCCCGCTACAATGTGGTCGACGCGCTGTTCGACCAGCTCGTCACCTTCCAGCTCGACGACCTCAAGGCGGCGACCCAGGCCATCCACAAGGCCGAGGCCGCACTCGCCAAGAAGCCGAACGACAAGGCCAAGGCGCTGCTGGCCGAGGCGCGCGACCTCGTCGCCGCCATGCCGGTGACGGCGGAGCAGGCCGCCGACCCGCAGCTGGCCGGCGCCTTCACGGTGGAGCGCAAGTCGGCCAAGGACGCGGTGCCGGAGCGTCAGGCGCAGGTCGAGCAGAAGTGGGCCGCCTTCGCCAAGGAGAACTACGCCAGCGCCCGCAAGAAGGCCGACGAGGCGGCTGCCCTGGCGCGCTGATGCCGTTGCGCTGACGCGTCGGCACGCCGTGCATGGGGGACGCGCCGGTCGCGTCCCCTCCCTCCTCCCCAGTTCACGGGCCTTTCCATGACCTCACTTGCGCTCACGCGCGACCGCATCGCGCGCGTGCGGCCGGGGCCGGCGCTGGCCGCGCTGCTGATCGCCGCATTCCTGCTGCTGTTCCTGGTCGTTCCGGTCGTCCAGGTCATCTTCGTCGCCTTCCAGGACAAGACGACCGGCGCCTTCACCCTGGTGAACTTCGCCGACTTCTTCCAGAACGACCTGTTCATGCGGTCGTTCGGGAACTCCTTCTACGTCTCGGCGATGTCGGTGGTGGTGGCGAGCCTGCTGGCGCTGCCGCTGGCCTACCTGACCACGCGCTTCGAGTTCCGCGGCTCGGTGCTGATCCAGAGCCTGGGCATCATTCCGCTGATCATGCCGCCCTTCATCGGCGCGGTGGCGATGCAGCTGCTGTTCGGGCGCAACGGCTCGGTCAACCTGCTGCTGCGCGACCATTTCGGCTTTTCGATCCCCTTCATGGAGGGGCTGAACGGCGTCATCTTCGTCCAGAGCATCCATTATTTCCCCTTCATCCTGATCAACCTGTCGGCCAGCCTGAAGAACATCGACCGGGCGATGGAGGAATCGGCGCAGAATCTCGGCTGCCACGGCTTCCGCCTGTTCCGCCGCATCGTCTTCCCGCTGGCGATGCCGGGCTATGTCGCCGGCGCCTCGCTGGTCTTCATCAAGGTGTTCGACGATCTCGGCACGCCGCTGCTGCTGAACGTCAACGACATGCTGGCGCCGCAGGCCTATCTGCGCATCTCCTCCATCGGCATCGCCGATCCGATGGGCTACGTCATCTCCGTCGTGCTGATCGCCTGCTCGCTGCTGGCGCTCTGGGTGTCGGCGCTGGCGATGCGCGGCAAGGACTACGCCACGGTGCAGCGCGGCGGCGGCGGTCTCGCCAAGCGGCGCCTGAAGCCGCTGGAGATGGTGGCGGCCTATGGCATCGTGCTGCTGATCCTGGTGCTGGTGCTGGCGCCGCATGTCGGGCTTGGCCTGCTGTCCTTCGCCACGATCTGGTCCTTCAGCCCGCTGCCCGACGCCTTCACGCTGAAGCACTACCACACCGTCTTCTCCGAGAGCGGGCAGTACATCACCAACACGCTGCTCTACGCCTCGCTGGCGGCACTGCTCGACGTGGTGATCGGCACCGCCATCGCCTATCTGGTCCTGCGCACCAAGCTGCCGGGCCGGCAATGGCTGGACTACATCGCGATGGCGGCGCTGGCGGTGCCTGGCGTCGTGCTGGGCATCGGCTATCTGCGCAGCTTCTACGGCGTGCCGATGCCCTTCACCGGCCAGCCGCTGTCCAACTTCTGGCTGATCCTGGTCTTCGCGCTGGCGATCCGCCGCCTGCCCTACGCGCTGCGCGCCTGCACCGCCGCCTTGCAGCAGGTCAGCTCCTCGCTGGAGGAGGCGGCCGAGAATCTCGGCGCCACCAAGCTGCGCACGGTCGGGCGCATCGTCGTGCCGCTGATGTCCGGCGGCATCCTCGCCGGCTTCGTCACCAGCTTCGCCACCGCGGCGGTCGAGCTGTCGGCCACCATCATGCTGGTGCATTCGCAGAGCGACGCGCCGCTGGCCTACGGCCTCTACGTCTACATGCAGTCGGCGGCCGGGCGCGGTCCGGGGGCGGCGCTGGGCATCTTCGCCGTCATCATCGTCGGGCTCGGCACCTACCTGTCGCACGTCGTCATCGAGCGCGGCCGCCGCGACCGCGGCCAGGACCAGTGAGGGAAACCATCGTCATGAACCACCAGTTTTCCGACCAACGGTTTTCCCCGGCCGCGCTCGCCGCGCAAATCCAGAGCGTCGGCGTCGACATCGCGGGCGTCAACCTGTCCTACGGCAGCAACCATGTGCTGAAGGACGTGAACCTCGCGATCAAGCCGGGCGAGTTCTTCGCCTTCCTCGGCCCGTCCGGCTGCGGCAAGACCACGCTTCTGCGGCTGATCGCCGGCTTCAACACCGCCCAGCGCGGCGAGGTGCGCATCGGCGGGCGCGACATCTCCGGCCTGCCGCCGCACCGGCGCGATGTCGGCATGGTGTTCCAGAGCTACGCGCTCTGGCCGCACATGACCGTGCGCCGCAACGTCGCCTTCGGGCTGGAGGAGCGCCGCGTCCCCCGCGCCGAGATCGAACGGCGGGTGGACGCCGCGCTGGAGCTGGTCGGGCTGAAACATCTGGCCGACCGCCGCCCCTCGCAGCTGTCGGGCGGCCAGCAGCAGCGCGTGGCGCTGGCGCGCACCGTGGTGATCGAGCCGAAGATCCTGCTGCTCGACGAGCCTTTGTCGAACCTCGACGCCAAGCTGCGCGTGCAGATGCGCCAGGAGCTGCTGAGCCTGCAACGCAAGCTCGGCCTGACCACCATCTTCGTCACCCACGACCAGGAGGAGGCCAACACCATCTGCGACCGCATCGCGGTGATGGAGGACGGGCGGGTGCAGCAGGTCGGCACCCCGCAGGATCTCTACGACCATCCGGCCAACCTGTTCGTCGCCGGCTTCCTCGGCACCGCCAACGTGCTGGACGGCGCCGTGCGGGACGACGGGGCCGGGGGCCGCGCCTTCGTCGGCGCCGGCTTCACCCCGGTGGCGCTGCCGGCGGCGGGCGTTGAGACCGGGGCCGGGGGCAAGCTGATGTTCCGGCCGCAGAACCTCGCCATCCGCGCCGACGGTCAGGCGCCGGCGCCCGGACATGCCCGGCTGACCGGCACCGTCCGCCACCGCGAGTTCCTCGGCGCGTCGATCCGCTATGCGGTGGATGTCGGCGGGCAGCTGGTTCAGGTGGACGCGCCGCATCAGGCGGGCGATGCTCTGCTCCCCCCGGATGCCCCGATCATCCTCGACCTCGCGGCCGACAAGGCCCGCTTCCTCCGCCAGTAAGGTGCCGCAATCGTGACCGATACCGTGAACCGCCCCGCCATCCGCGCCGTCGCCTTCGACCTCGACGGCACGCTGGTGGACAGCGTGGCCGACCTGATGCATGCCTCCAACGCCCTGCTGGCCGAGCTGGGGCGCCCGCCGGTCGATCTGGCGGCGGTGCGCTCCTTCGTCGGCGACGGGGCGCCCAAGCTGGTCGAGCGGGTGCTGGCCGCCACCGGCGGGGTTCCGGCTGCGGACGAGACCGCCCGCTGCATCAAGCGCTTCCTGGCGATCTACGAGGCCGACCCCAGCGCCCACAGCACGCTCTACCCCGGCGTCGCCGAAACGCTGGGCCGGCTGGCGGAGGCCGGGCTGCGGCTCGGCGTCTGCACCAACAAGCCGATGGCGGCCACCCTGCGGCTGCTCGACGATCTGGGCATCGCCGGCCGCTTCGCCGCGGTGGTCGGCGGCGACAGCTACCCGACCCGCAAGCCGTCGCCGGAGCCGGTGCTGGGGCTGCTGGAGCGGCTGGAGGTCACGCCGGCGGAGACCGTCTTCGTCGGCGACAACGAGCATGACGTGGCGGCATCCCGCGCGGCCGGGGTGGCGCGGGTGCTGGTGGTGCCCTACGGCTATGCCCGCGTCCCGCTCGACGGCCTGCCGCATGACGGCGTCCTCGACGGGTTCGCCGATCTGGCGAAGCGTCTGTCATGCTGAACGCGGTGATCTTCTGCCGCCATGGCGAGACGGAGAGCAACCTCGGCGGCTGGCTGGCCGGTTCGCGCGACGTGTCGCTGACCGAACGGGGCCGTGAACAGGCGCGCGAGGCCGCCGCGGCTCTGGTCGCCGGGCGGCAGACGGTTCCGGTCGTCTACAGCAGCCCGCAGCGTCGGGCGCTGGAGACGGCGGCCGTCCTGGCCGAGGCCCTGGCGGTTCCGATCGTCCCGGTCGCCGGTCTGGAGGAGCGCCGCTGGGGCGATCTGGAGGGCGGGGCCATCCCCGCCGACCTGTTGCGCGAGGAGGTGCCGAACGGGGAAAGCCTGTCCGCATTCGGCGCCCGCGTCACCGCGGCGCTCGACGGCCTGCCTGTCCCCGCCGACGGCCGCCCGCCCCTGATCGTCGCACATGCCGGCACCTGGCCGGTCCTTTGCCGATGGTTGGGGGTGGAGTCCGCGCTGCTGTGGCCGCCCAACGCGTCGCCTGTGACCCTCATGCGGCAGGGCGCCCGCGTCGGGTGACGCGGGCGCCCTGTGCAGAAGAGGCCATGATCCGAGGAGGCGCGCGGCGTCAGGCCGCCCAGTTGACGCCGTCGGCGTCCTGTGTCTGCGCGGAGGCCTGTGCCACCACCTTGACCGCCAGACCGCCGCAGGAGGTTTCGCGGTATTTCGGATCCATGTCCTTGCCGGTTTCGAACATCGTCTCGATGACCTTGTCGAGCGAGACCAGCGGCTCGCTGGTGCGGTGCAGGGCCATGCGCGTCGCGTTGATCGCCTTCATGGCGCCCATGGCGTTGCGTTCGATGCAGGGGATCTGCACCTGCCCGCCGACCGGGTCGCAGGTCAGGCCGAGATTGTGCTCCATCGCGATCTCGGCGGCGATGCACACCTGTTCGGGGCTGCCGCCCATCAGGTCGGCGAGGCCGCCGGCGGCCATCGAGCAGGCGACGCCGACCTCGCCCTGGCAGCCGACCTCGGCGCCGGAGATGGAGGCGTTCCGCTTGTAGAGCGCGCCGATGGCGGCCGAGGCCAGGAAGAAGCGGACGCAGGCGTCCTCGTCCAGAGGCTTGATGAAATTGTGGTAGTAGGCGAGCACGGCGGGAACGATGCCGCAGGCGCCGTTGGTCGGTGCGGTGACGACGCGGCCGCCGGCCGCATTCTCCTCGTTCACCGCGAAGGCGAACATGTTGACCCAGTCGACGACGTTCATCGGGTCGCGCGACAGCGCTTCCGACGAGGCCAGCTGGCGGCGCAGGATGGCGGCCCGGCGGGGAACCCGCATCGGTCCGGGCAGCACCCCCTCGGTCGTCATGCCGCGGTCCATGCAGGCGCGCATCGTCTGCCAGATGTTGGCGAAATAGTCCTTGATCTCCTGGTGGCTGTGCAGGCGCAGTTCGTTCTGCAGGATCAGGCCGGAGAAGGACAGGCCGGTCTTCCGGCAATGGTCCAGCAGCTCGGCGGCGGAGGCGTAGGCGTAGGGAAGCTCCACCTCCTCGCCGCTCTGCCTGCCGAAATTCTCGTCCTCGACGACGAAGCCGCCGCCGATGGAGTAATAGGTCTTGCCCAGCAGCAGCCGGTCGCCGTCGAAGGCCTGGATCGTCATGCCGTTCTCGTGCCGGGGCAGGTTCGACCGGTGGAAGGTGATGGCGGCCGGCGGGAAGTCGATCGGCTTGCCCTCCTGACCCAGCGGCAGGCTGTGCGAATTGCGCACCTGCTGCAGGAAGGCGGGGATGGTGTCGATGACGACGGTGTCCGGCAGGTTGCCGGCGAGGCCGAGCATGAGGGCGACGTCGGTGTGGTGGCCCTTGCCGGTCAGCGCCAGAGACCCGTAGACGTCGACCGCGACGCGGGTCGTGGCATCGAACCCGCCGCAGGAACGCAGGGCATCCACGAACTGCTTGGCTGCCCTCATCGGTCCCACCGTGTGCGAACTGGAGGGGCCGATACCGACCTTGTAGAGGTCGAACATGCTGATCATGGCGTGCTTCCTTCCTGTGCCGGTTCTTCTCTTCGCCGCTTCGGGCGGCGGCCCGCCGCTTTGGGACGGGGCGCCACCCGAAGGGGAAGCGGTATGTGTCAGAGGCTGAGCAGGGAGTAGAGGATGGCGGACATTGCGACGCTGCCGATGAAGATCACCACCACGTTGCCCGGCTGGCCGGCGTATTTGCGCATGGCCGGCACCTTGCGGATCGCGTACATCGGCATGATGAAGAGCAGGGCGGCGATGATGGGACCGCAGAGGGATTCGATCATGCCCAGGATGCTGGGGTTGAGCGTGGCGGCGATCCAGACGGCGGCGACCATGAACAGGGCGCTGAAGCTGTTGATCGCCTTGAGGTTGACGGCCTTGCCCTGGCTGCGAAGCTGCTGGGAGATCAGGCCGTTCAGGCCTTCACGGGCGCCGAGATAGTGGCCGAAGAAGGACTTGGTGATCGCCACGAACGCCACGGCCGGGGTCAGGAAGGCCATCAGCGGGTTGTCGAACTTGTTGCCGAGATAGGACAGGATCGAGATGTTCTGGGCCTTGGCATCGGCCAGTTCCTGCGGGCTGAGGCTGAAGACGCAGCTGAAGACGAAGAACATGACGACCAGGACCATCATGACGACCGCATATTTCTCGATGCGGGTGCTCTGCGCTTCAGCCTCTTCGCCATACTGGTTCTGCTGGGCGACGACGAAGCGCGAGATGGCCGGGGAGTGGTTGAAGGAGAAGACCAGGGCCGGGATGCTGAGCCACAGGGTCAGGCTGAACTGGCCGGCGGTCGGGACCTGATCGAGGATCGCGCCGTTCCAGTCGGGGGCGAGATAGAGGCCGATGCCCATCAGGACCAGCACGAAGGGATAGACGAGCCAGCTCATGACCCGGACGACCATCTGCTCGCCCAGCTTGATGACGCCCATCAGCCCGAGGATCAGGCCCAGCGACAGCAGGATGCGCGGCGGCGGAACCATGCCCAGCTGATGCACCATGAAGCTCTGGACCGTGTTGGTCAGGCCGACGCCGTAGATCAGCAGGATCGGCAGGATGGTGAAGAAGTACAGCAGGGTGATGAGCTTGCCCGCGGTGGCGCCGAAATGCTCGGTCACCACCTCGGTGATGTCGCTGCCCGGTTTGGAGGAGGACAGGATGAAGCGGCACAGGCCCCGGTGGGCCAGATAGGTCATCGGAAAGGCGATGACCGCCATCACCGCCAGCGGCCAGAAGCCGCCGAGACCGGCATTGATGGGGAGAAAAAGCGTGCCTGCGCCAATAGCTGTTCCGAAAAGCCCAAGCATCCACATGGTGTCATGCTTGGTCCACGGCAGAGGAGGATTGCCAAGCCTTGTGGATTCCGTTGAGATGCTGACCATTTTTATTCCTCCAGCATGCCTTCATTCGTGGATGTTCAGGCCATCACGGAAAGGCTGCGCTCTGTTGACCTGGAGAAAGCCTAGCAACACTCCGCCGGCAATTCCCGACCGAACTCAGGAGCGGTGGAATAGCGAAATGAGCGGCGGAATGGAAAAATGAGCGGAGGCGGCCAGGGGCGAGCGGAGGCGCCTATCGTGGCTGCGACACTCTCCCCGCGGCCTTCCCGCCGCTTCGCACTGGCCTTTCGGCCGGCGATGGTTCACATCTTGCGCCTCAATCCAGCACATCCAGTCGCTCACTTGCCCGGACGGGATGGCCCGGACGCGCGGGTGCGGGGAGCCTTGACCTANCAAGCTGGCCTGCTACGTCATCTTCTCGCTGTTCTGCATCATGGGGACCATCCTCGGCATGCCGGTGGTCCATGCCATTGCCAACACGCCGGCGATCGGCGCCGTGCTGGGCGGTCTGCTGGGCGGTCCCCTGGTCGGGCTTGCGGTCGGCATCACCGGCGGGCTGCACCGCTATTCCCTGGGCGGGGCCTTCGCGCTCGCCGCCGGACTCGACATCGTGGTGCAGGGGATGCTCGGCGGGCTGATGCACCGCCACCTGATCCGCAAGGGCAAGGCCCGCGCGCTGTTCGACCCGATCAAGGCCGGCGCCCTGACCTTCGTCGGGGTGCTGATCGAACTGCTGATCGACCTCGCGGTGGCGAAGCCGTTCGACCAGACGCTGGAGATCGTGAAGCTGATCGCGGTGCCGGAGCTGATCGCCAATTCACTGGGTGCGGCGCTGTTCATGGGCATCCTGATCGACCGCCGCGCCGTGATCGAGCGGCAGTCCAGCCTGTTCTCCGCCAAGGCGCTGGCCATCGCGGCACGGGCCGACGGCGTGCTGCGCCGGGGCTTCAACCGCGAAAACAGCATGACCGTAGCCCGGATCATCTATGAGGAGACCGGAGTGNCCGCATGAATCTCAAACGGCCCAGCCAGATCGCCCCGCTGGCCGAGGAGATCGAGCATGTGAACGCCTATCTGCAGATCGAGCTGGCGCGCTTTTCCGACAGCCTGTCGGTGGACGTCGACATTCCCGACAGCCTCGGCCGGGTCCGGCTGCCGGCCTTCACGCTCCAGCCGGTTGTGGAGAACGCGATCAAGCACGGCACGTCGCAGCTTCTCCGTCCCGGCCACGTCTCCATCGCCGCCCGGCAGGAAGGCGCAAGTCTGGTCATCGACGTCGAGGACAATGCCGGGCTTTACGAGCCGAAGCCGGGCGGGCAGGGGCTGGGGATGAGTCTGGTCGACCGCCGCATCAAGAACTGTTTCGGGCCGTCCTACGGTGTTACCGTCGCGTCCGAGCGGGACGTCTTCACCCGCATCACGATCCGGGTTCCTCTGGAGGCCGCTTCCAAATGATCAACGTGCTCATCGTCGATGACGAACCGCTGGCCCGCAAGGAGCTTCGCCGCGTTCTCTCGAAGGCAACCGACATCACCGTCGTCGGGGAATGCAGCAACGCCATCGACGCCATCGGCGTGATCAACCGGGAAAAGCCGGACGTCGTGCTCCTGGACATCCAGATGCCGCGGGTGAGCGGCATCGAGATGCTGAGCATGCTCGACCACGAAAAGATGCCGCACATCGTCTTCCTGACGGCCTACGACGAGTATGCGGTGCAGGCGTTCGAACAGCATGCCTTCGATTACCTGCTGAAGCCGGTCAATCAGGCCCGTCTCGACAAGACCCTGCAGCGTCTTCGCCGCGACCGCGAGCCGCAGAAGATCGACCAGCTTCCGGGCGCCAACCAGCTCCGGCAGATCCCGTGCTTCGGGCAGCATCATGTGCAGCTCGTGCGCATGGAGGAAGTCGAGCATGTGGCGTCGGGCGTCAGCGGCGTCTATGTGGTTTCCACCGACGGCACCGAACGGCCGACGGAGCTTCCCCTGCACATCCTTCAGGACCGGACGCCACTCCTGCGCTGCCACCGTCAATATCTGGTCAACACCGACTGCATCGAGAAGATCAACTTCCTGGAGAACGGACTGGCGGAGATCAGCACGAAGCGCGGTCATGTCATTCCCGTGAGCCGGCGCTTCTTCCCGCAGATCAAGGAGCGGCTCGGCATCCTGTGACGGCAGGGCTTCAGGGCAGCTGCACCGCCGACCGCCATTGCTGCAGGAAGGCCCCGCGTTTGAGCGGGTCGAGGAAGACCAGCAGCGCCGCGCTGAGCGTGATCGGCTGCAGCTGCGCCACGGTGCTGGAGCGCAGGCCGGCGGCGGAGGCCTCGCGGGTCACCGAGGAGGACAGTGCGTAGAGGGCGGAGCCGTCGGCGACCACCTCCTGTCCGCGGGTGGACAGCAGGTAATCGATGAACAGGCCGGCCAGACCGGGGCGGGGGGCCGATTTCGGAATCACCGCCACGCGCGAGATGACCAGCGTGTAGTCCTCCGGCATCACGATGCCGATGGGGGCGCCCGCCGCCACCCGTGCCCGCGCGTAGGACCCCAGGACATTGTAGGCGATCAGCGCCTCGCCCCGCTCGACCATGTCGAGAAGGTCGGCGCTGCAGCAGGCCGTCCGCACCTGGGCGTTGCCCATCAATCCCACGAGTTGCCAGTATTGGCTGAACAGCAGCGCGTCGTGCGAGGCCAGCAGATAGCCGATGCCGCTGACGGTGACGTCGTAGGTGGCGACCAGCCGGCCGTACAGGGCGCGCTCCTCGCGCAGCAGCCGGATCAGCGCGTCGCGGGTGCGCGGCACCCGGTCGGCGGCCAGGCGGTTGCGGTCGTAGGCGATCACCGCCGGCTCGAAGGTGAAGCCGAAGGCTTCGTTCCGCCAGTTGGCCCAGCCCGGCAGGAACTGGCTGCCGGCCGGAATGTGGGGCTGGGTGTGGCCGTCATTCACCAGCTTGATCTGAAGGTCGGCGGCGGAGCTGATCAGCAGGTCCGGCTTGTCCGTTTCGGCATCCTTGACCGCACGGGCGTACAGTTCGGACGTGCCGACGTCGACATACTCCACCGTGATGTCCGGATGCGCGCGCTGGAAGTCGAGGACCAGCGGCTCCATCGCCTGACGGTCGGTTGCAGCGTGGATGCGCAGCCGGTCCCGCGCCGTGCCGGGGGCCGGATAGGTGATGGTCTGCGGTGCCGTTTGCGCAGCCGCCTGCTGGGGCGACCAGAGGGCGGTCGCTGCGGCGAAGGCCAGGGCAAGCAATGCCGCCCGGCCGCCGGACGGGACGGTGACGGGTTCGGATGCGGTGGCGTCGTTGGCGCGTGCGCCGGGGAAGTCGATCCGCGCCACCAGCCCGCCGCCCGGACGGTCGAGCAGCGACAGGGCGGCGCCATGCGCCTCGGTGACGGAGTGGACGATGGCCAGCCCCAGACCGCTGCCGGCTACGCCTGCCGCCGAACTGCCGCGTCCGAACCGGGTCAGCACGCCGGCCTTCTCCGCGTCCGGAATGCCGGGACCGCGGTCGGCCACCTCGATGCGCAGGCCGCGGTCGTCCGGCCGGCGGGCCAGCGACACCTCGATGGCGCCGGCGGCCCCGTCCTGTCTCGCCGCCCCGGCATATTTCACCGCATTGTCCACGAGGTTGGCCAGTGCCTCGCGCAGGCTGATGGCGTCGCCGGGAACCAGACCCGGTTCGGCCGCGGGGTCGACCTCCAACCGGATCGGCGTCGCTCCGGCGACCGGCCGTGCCCGCTGGATCACCTGTTCCAGCAGGGCGCCGATGTCCACATCCTCGGGGTTCAAGGCTTCGCTGCGATGCATCACCATGGCGTGGTTCAACAGCTGGCTGGTGAGCTGGCTTGCCTCCGCCGCGTTGCGGTGGACGCGCTGGGCGATGCGGCGCAGGGCGGCGGGGTCGTGCTCGTCGGCGGCAAGTTCGGCCTGCAGCCGCAGGCTGGCAAGCGGGGTGCGGATCTGGTGGGCGGCGTCGGCCAGGAAGGTCTGCATGGTGTCCAGGTTCGCCTTCAGCCGCTCCATCAGCTGGTTGATCGCGTGGACGAGCTGCGACACCTCCTGCGGCGGCGGCATGGCGATGGGGGAGAGGTCGCGGGCGTGGCGGTCGCGCAGGGCGCGCTCCAGCGAGCCGAGCGGTGCCAGCGCCTGCCGGATGCCGAACCACACCAGCCCGGCCACCGCGAGCATGGCGAAGACGATGGGCAGGAAGGCGTTGGCGAGGATGTCGCGCGCCAAGGCCTGCCGCTCCTCCCGCGTCTGGGCGACGGCGATGGTGACCCAGCCGGCGAGCCCAGGCTGCGCCACGAAGCGGTCGAGCGTGGCGACGCGGACCCGCGCGCCGCGGTAGGTGGCGTCGGTGAATTGCGGGCGGACGCTGGTGCCGGACTTGGCTGTCACCGGCAGGTCGTCGTACCCGGTGACCGGCGATCCATCCGGCGCGACGATGCGGTAGAACAGCCGGTCGCGCCCGCCACCCTGCTCCTCACCGCCTTGCGCCAGGATGCTGAGCGAGGAATAGGGCAGATCGACCAGGAACCGTCCGTCCTGGACCCGCACCGTGTCGGCGATGGACAGGGCGGAGGCCGCCAGCAGGCGGTCGAAGGCGGCGTCGGCGGCGCGGCGGGCATAGGCGTCGACGAACAGGAAAAGGCCGCCGGTCAGAACCGCCAGCACGCCGAGCAGCCGGATGAACAGGCGCCGGCGCAGCGAATAGGTTCCCTCACTCCCCGTTGCGGATTTCCGCCACATATCCCAGCCCCCGAACCGTGCGGATCTCCATCGACGATCCCTGCATCTTGCGCCGCAGCCGCGAGACGTACAACTCGATGGCGTTCAGCGCGGTGGGCTGGTCCAGGCTGAACAGGCGGTCCATCAGGTCCTCCTTCGACATCACCGCGCCGAGATTGCCGAGAAACAGCTCCAGCAGCCGGAACTCGCGCGCGCCCAGCTCGACCGGCCGGCCCTCGACCTGCACCAGCTTGGCGGCGGCGTCGAACAGGATGTTGCCGAATTCGGTGCGCGACGACGCCATGCCGTGGGAGCGGCGCAGCAGCGCCCGGCAGCGCGCCTCCAGTTCGCGCAGATCGAAGGGCTTGACGATGAAGTCGTCGGCGCCGAGGTCGAGCAGGTCGATCTTCACGTCCACCTGGGACCGGGCGGTCATCATCAGCACCGGGGTCGCGTTGCGGCGCCGGCGCAGCTGGGCCAGCAGCGCCGGCCCGTCGATGCCCGGCAGCATGATGTCAAGCAGGACGAGCTGGTAGGGCTCCCGCCGCAGCAGCTCCTCCGCCTCATGGCCGTCGGCTGCCCAATCCACCGCATAGCCCAGCTTGCGCAGGCCACGAACGATGGCGTCGGCCAGATCCTCGGTGTCTTCGACGACGAGAATGCGCATGGGCTGCCCCTCCGGTCTGGACCTGTCCGATGCCTCAATGGGCCATCAGGATCGGCAGGGTAGGCGGTTCGCGCAGGATGTCGAGTGTCACGCCGCCCCACACCCGTTCACGGACGCGGCTGTGCCCGTAGCCGCCCATCACCAGCAGGTCGCAGCCCAGCGCCTGGGCGTTCTCCAGCAGTGCCCGGCTGACGCCGGAGGAAACGGCGATGCGCTGGACGATGGCGACGATGCCGTGCAGGGCGAGATAGCCGGTCAGGCGGTCGGGATCGGCCGAACGGCTCTCCTGTGGCGTGTCGGTGGACAGTACGACGACCTTCCCGGCCCGGTGAAGGAAGGGAATGGCCGTGGCGACCGCGCGGGCCGCGGCGGCGCCGCCGTCCCAGGCGACGGCGACCGTGGCGCCGAGCGTCGCCGGCTCCGCCTTCGGTGCCAGCAGGAGCGGACGGCCGGAGCCGAACAGTGCCGCTTCGATCACCGGCCCCATGGCGTTGGTGCCGTCGGAAGCCTGGGCGATCACGGTCACGTCGGCCAGACGCGCCTCCTCCGACACGGTCTCCGCCAGCGGGCCGGTCGCCTGCTGCCAGGAGGCGGTGACGCCGCCATGGCGGCCGCGGAACTCGTCGAACAGCTGGTGGGCGGCGTCCACCACCTCCGCCTGTTCGGCCTGCCCGATGCGGATCAGCTGTTCCACCAGCGCCTTGGGGATGGCGGCGCTTTCGATGGAGGTGCGGATTTCCACCTGCGGCATGACGCTGAGCCCCTCGACATGGGCGCCGAAGCGTTCGGCGACCAGGAAGGCGGAGGCGACGGCGCGGCGGTCGAGCGGACGGCCGGTGAGGGGGACGAGAACCTTCTTCATGGCGTGGTCTCCGTACAGGTGCCGGCTCACAGGATCAAGGCGGTGTGGTTAAGCACCTCGCGGCTGCCGCGCCAGATCATGTCGAGGGCGACATAGGTGATGATGAGCAGGCCGACCCAGCCGATCCAGCGGTGCTTGTGCAGCATGTGCGCGATGACGTTCGCCGCCGCGCCCATCAGCACGACCGACAGGATCAGGCCGATGACCAGGATGGTCGGATGGTCCTTGGCGGCGCCGGCCACGGCCAGCACGTTGTCGAGCGACATCGACACGTCGGCGACGACGATCTGCCAGATGGCGGCGCCCACCGTGGTGCCTGCGGCTGCTGCCGCAGCGGCGGTGCCGACCGCGGCGCCACCGGCGTTGCCGGAGATGTCGGGTGCGGCCATCGCCTCGTCGGGAGCCACCTCGTCCTCGCCATGGCTGCGCAGTTCGCGGAACATCTTCCAGCACACCCACAGCAGCAGCACGCCGCCGGCCAGCGTCAGGCCGATGATGGCGAGAAGCTGTGCGGTGATCAGCGCGAAGAAGATCCGCAGCCCGATGGCGGCGGCGATTCCCCAGAAGATGACCTTCCTGCGCTGGGCCATCGGCACCGCGGCGGCGGCCATGCCGACGACGATGGCGTTATCGCCGGCAAGCACGAGATCGATCGCGACGACCTGTCCCAGCGCGACGAGCTGCGGCCAAAGATCGAGGGAGTCCATGAACACAAGTCCTTCCGGATGTCAGGCTGGGAGGGGGAGCCGGCAAAGAGCGGGCGGTCAGACCGTCGAGGTCTTGCCGGCAGGGTCGGATGCGGCGGCGCGGTTGCGGCGGCGCATCACAAGCGGACCGACCACCAGCAGCACGGCGACGGCGAGCAGTGCGGCGGAAATCGGATGGGTGATGAACACCGTGGCGTCACCCTGGCTGATGGCGAGCGCGCGGCGGAACTGCTGTTCGGCCAGCGGCCCCAGGATCAGCCCGACGACACAGGGCGCCACCGGCACGTTCAGCACCCGCATGCCGAAGCCGACCAGCCCGATCACCCACAGGATGACCAGATCGATCACGTTGTTGTTCAGCGTGTAGGCGCCCAGCGTGGAGAAGACCAGGATGCCGGCATAGAGCCAGGGCCGCGGGATGACCAGCAGCTTCACCCACATCCCCACCAGCGGCAGGTTCAGCAGCAGCAGCAGAACATTGCCGACATAGAGGCTGGCGATCATGCCCCAGACCAGTTCCGGGGTGCTGTCGAACAGCGTCGGGCCGGGCTGCAGGCCATATTGCTGGAAGGCGGCCAGCATGATCGCCGCGGTGGCCGAGGTCGGCAGGCCGAGCGACAGCAGCGGCGCCAGCACGCCGGCGGCGGAAGCGTTGTTGGCGGCTTCCGGTCCGGCCACCGCCTCGATGGCGCCGTGGCCGAATTCCTCCGGCTTCTTCGCCAGACGCTTTTCGACGAGATAGGACAGGAAGGTCGGGATTTCGCTGCCGCCCGCCGGCAGGGCGCCGATGGGGAAGCCCAGCAGGGTGCCGCGCAGCCAGGGCTTCCAGGAGCGCGACCAGTCCTCGCGGCTCATCCATTTGGAGCCCTTCAGCGCATAGACCTCCTCCCGCTCGAAGCGGAAGCGCGAGGCGACGTAGAGCGTCTCGCCCACCGCGAACAGGCCGACCGCGACGACGACGGTGTCGATGCCGTCCAGCAACTCCGGCACGCCGAAGGCCAGCCGCGCCTGACCGGTCTGCATGTCGATGCCGACCAGCCCCAGCGCCAACCCGAGGAACAGGCTGCCCAGCCCGCGGGCCAGGGAATCGCCGAGCACCGCGGTGACGGTGGTCAGCGCCAGCACCATCAGGGCGAAATATTCGGCCGGGCCGAACAGGAGCGCCATCTTCACCATCAAGGGCGCCACGAAGGTCAGCGCCGCGGTGGCGATGGTGCCGGCGATGAAGGATCCGATGGCGGCGGTGGCGAGAGCCTGGGCGCCGCGGCCCTGCCGGGCCATGGCATGGCCGTCGATTGCGGTGACGATGCTGCCCGACTCGCCCGGCGCGTTCAGCAGGATCGAGGTGGTGGAGCCGCCATACATGGCGCCGTAATAGATGCCGGCGAACATGATGAAGGCGGAGGTCGGCTCCAGATGGTAGGTGACCGGCAGCAGCAGAGCCACGGTGAGCGCCGGGCCGATGCCGGGCAGGACGCCGACCGCCGTGCCCACGGTGACACCGATGGCCGACCACAGCAGGTTGTAGGGCGTCAGCGCCACGAGAAATCCGTGGCCGAGCGCGGCGAGGGTGTCCATGGATGCGTTTCCTTCCCGAAAGGACGCTTATTCGGCCGGCAGGAACCACTCGCCGACGGTGCCGATCGGCAGGTTCAGGTCGAGGCCGTAATTGAAGACCACGAAGGTCGCGCCGGACAGCACGAGCCCGAATGCGGCGTTCACAAAAAAGCGGCGGTTGCCGAAGGCGCGCGCCACCGCGACGAACAGAAGGGCGGCGGCCGGAATCCAGCCGAGATACTCGATCAGCAGGAACTGCGCGACCAGCCCGGCCGCGACCAGCATCACCGCCCGCAGGTCCAGTTCCAGCCCGCCATCATGGGCGATGTGACCGGCGAAGGCCTCGCGCAGCAGCGACAGGGCGACCAGCATCAGGCCGGCCGAGATCAAGTAGGGGAACAGGGCAGGGCCGACGACGCCGCGGCCGGCGGACGGGGTCAGCATGGTCTCGACGGCGATCAGCGCACCCAGGGCGAACAGGCCGCCACCGAGCAAGGCTTCGCCGATCCGCAAACTGCGGCCAGTGGTCATCGCATCCTCCCGATTTCTATCCGGTGGCGGGCGGGCGCCCCCGATGTACGGGCGCCCGCACCGTCGCCGCGGTTACTTGGCGATGCCGAGTTCCTTCAGCGTGCCTTCGATGCGGGTGCGGTCTTCCTTCAGGAAGCCGGCGAACCGGTCGGACGGCTGGTACTGGTCGATCCAGCCGCGCTGCTTCAGGAGTTCCTGCCATTCGGGGCTGGCGACGACCTTGGCCACCGCCTCCTGAAGCTCCTTCATCTCGGCCGGCTTGGCGTTGGCCTGGGCGAAGATGCCGCGCCAGTTGACGAATTCCAGGTCCACGCCCTGTTCCTTCAGGGTCGGGGTGTCGGTGCCCGGCAGGCGCTGCGGCGCGGAGACGGCGATGGCGCGCAGCTTTCCGGCCTGGATCTGCGGCGTGAACTCGGAGTAGCCGCCCAAGCCCAGAGTGACGTGACCGCCCAACGCCGAGGCCAGCAGCTCGCCGCCGCCGGCGGTGGCGACATAGTTGACCTTGGCCGGGTCGACGCCGACCGACTTGGCGATCAGCCCGGCGAGGATCTGGTCGCTGCCGCCGGCAGATCCGCCGCCCCACGACACCGAACCGGGATCGGCCTTGAACTTCTGCAGCAGGTCGCCGAAGGACTTGATCGGCGAATCGGCCGGCACGACGATGCCGGTGTATTCGCCGGTCAGCCGGGCCAGCGGCGCCACCTGGTCCAGCGTGACCGCGGACTTGTTGGTGACGATTGCCCCAAGCATGATCTGGCCGCCGACCAGGATGGCGGGATTGCGCTTCTTGGCCGTGACGAACTGGGCGAGCCCGATGGTGCCGCCAGCGCCGGGGATATTGGCGACCTGGACGCCGGAGGCCAGCTTCTGGTTCTGCAGAACCTGCTGCAGCGCGCGTGCATGCTGGTCCCAGCCGCCGCCGGGGCTGGCGGGGGCGATGATCTCCAGCCCCTTCAGCTCGGCGAGCGAGGGGGTTGCGGTGACGGTGCCGGCGATCAGGGCGGCGGCGGTGAACAGGCCCTTGAAGAGTGTGGCGTGACGGGCGCCCATGGGGATCCTCCTGGTGTTTCTTGTTGATGGGACTCTATGATCGGCGGGTTTGCCCGATCGGTTACTTGACGAGGCCGAGGTCGGTCAGGACCGTCCCGATCCGGCTGCGTTCCTCCTTGAGGAAGGCGGCGAAGCGGTCGGCCGGCAGGTAGAGGTCGATCCAGCCGCGCTCCTTGGCGATCTGCTTCCATTCGTCGGTCCGGACCATCGCGCCGACGGCCTCGTCCATCGCCTTCAGCTCGTCCGCCTTCAGCGTGGCCGGCGCCATCACGGCGCGCCAGTTCACCAGTTCCACATCCACACCCTGTTCCTTGAAGGTCGGGATGTCGATGCCGGGAACGCGCTGCGGCGCGGAGATGGCGAGCGCCCGCAGTTTTCCGGCCTGGAGCTGCGAGGCCATCTCGTTGTAGCCGCCGGTGGCGACCGTGATGTGGCCGCCGAGGATCGACGCCATCATCTCGCCGCCGGCCCCGGCCGCGATGTAGTTCATCTTGCCGACATCGCCGCCCGCCGCCTTGACGATCAGGGCGTAGAGGATGTGGTCGGGGCTGCCGACGGCGAAGCCGCCCCAGGACACCGAGCCGGGATCGGCCTTGAACTTCCGGATCAGGTCGTCGAGCGTCTTGATCGGCGAATCGGCCGCGACGACGATCGGCTGATATTCGCCGGTCAGGCGGCCCAGCGGCGTCACCTGATCCAGCGTCACCGGCGACTTGTTGATCAGGATGGCGCCGATCATGCCGAGGCCGCTGATCATCATGCCGGGATTGCGCTTCTTCGCCGTGACGAACTGGCTGAGCCCGATGGTGCCGCCGGCCCCGGGAATGTTGACCACCTGGATGCCGGAGGCGAGCTTGTGGTTCTGCATCACCTGCTGCATCGCGCGGGCATGCTGGTCGTAACCGCCGCCGGGATTCGCCGGGGCGATGATCTCCACCGACTTCAGCTCGGCCGACGCCGGCGCGGTGAAGGCGACCGTGGCGAAGGCCAGGGCCGCTGCGACGGACAGCTTGGCGGAGATGCCGAATTTCATGATGAACCCTCCCGACTGATCCTGTCCCTGATCGGACTTATCGTTGACGACCCTGTTGACCTGCCGGCAGAGACGGCTGCGGCGCCCCGCTGCCGGGCTGTCCGGGGTGCTGCTCCGGAAACGGCATGTTCGGGAGCAGGATCGATCCGCCGGCACCTGCGCCGTGCGCGGCGCCATGGAATGCCGGTATGCGGTCTTCTGCCGGTGGCCGCGCGGGCTGGTCCGCCATGACGTTTCTCCCGGAAAGTTATTCGTGTTGGTGATTATTTACCAGACCAACCTGTCATGAACCTGTCAGCCTCAGGGCGGACGGCAAAATATCCGAGGTCACGACAATCGGCTGGGCATGCCGGCTCGGGGTCGGCGCCCCGGCCAGCGCGCCCCGGCCAGGGCGCGCCGGATCGAAGGGCCAGGCCTGCGTCCGGCAGGCTCAGCCGGCCAGCCCATGGGCGATGGCGATGCGGATCAGGGCGCGGGTGCTGTCGGCGCCCAGCTTGTCCTTGATCTGGGTGCAGGCGTTGGCCACCGTCTTCTGGCTGATGCCCAGCGTTTCGCCGATGGCCGCTGTGGTCATCCCGCGGCCGACCAGCGCCAGGATCTCCCGCTCGCGCTGGGTCAGCGGCGCCAGCGGATCGGCCGGCGCCGTCAGGGTCATGAGCGCCAGTTCGCGGGCGAGCGCGTTGTCGAGATGGATGCGCCCGGCCAGCACGGTGCCGATCGCCGATGCCAGACTGTCGGGCGCGTCATTCTTGGTGACATAGCCCTTGGCGCCGGCTTTCAGCGCGCGGGCGGCGATGGCCGGGTCCTCATGCATGCTGAAGATCAGCACGGGCACCGCCGGATTGTCCGTCTGCATGCTGCGCAGCACCGCCATGCCGCCGCCGTCCCCGGGAATGTTCAGGTCGAGGACGACGACGTCCGGCCGCTCCGTCCGCCACAGGGCGAGTGCGCTGTCGACGTCCTCCGCCTCCACCACGCGCCCCAGCGCCGCTTCGGCAAGCAGCCGCTGGCAGCCGGCGCGCACGATGGGATGGTCGTCGACCAGAAGGATGGTGCGGGTCATGCCGTGCGCTCCAGGCGGACCGTTGCCGAAATCTGCGAGGACCGGGGCAGCCGGGCCGACACCCTGGTGCCGCCCCCGTCGGCCTGTCCGATGGCCAGACATCCGCCCAAGGCCTGGACCCTCTCAGCCATGCCGGAAATGCCGAAGCCGGCCCTGTGCGGATCGTCGCCGCCCGGCGGGCCGAAAGCAAGTCCGGGGCCGTCGTCCGTGACGGCGACCTCCACCCTGTCCGCGCCGATCCGCAGGGTGACCGCCACCGCCGATGGCACGGCATGCCGCAGGGCGTTGACCAGCGATTCCTGTACCAGCCGGTAGAGGGTCAGGCGCAGCACCTCCTCGCAGCCGTCGAGTTCCGCCGCGGCGCCCGGCGGTTCGATGGAGAGCGTCCAGGCGACATCGGGTTTGCGCCGCATCCAATCGCCGACCAGTTCGGTCAGCGCCTCGCTCAACGGCAACTGGTCGAGCAGGGCGGGGCGCAGGCGGACCAGGATACGGCGGCTGAGCTGGTGGACCTCCGCCGCCGTGTCGAGGATCTTGCGTGCGCGCTCCGCCGCCTCTTCCCCATCGGCCCGACCTTCGGCCAGCCGGAGGAGCCGCCCGGCATCGACCTTGATCGCGAACAGCGCGGCGCCAAGCTCGTCATGGATGTCGCGGGCGATCTCCCGCCGTTCGGCGTCCTGAGCCGCGACGATGCGCTGGCCGACGCGGCGGTTCTCCCGCTCGGCCGCGGCCAGACCGTCGGCCAGCGCGGCGATGCCGGTTCCCAGCCGGCGGAGCTCGGGAACGCCCTCGCTGTCGAAGGCGAAGCGGTAGTCGCCCTCGCGCAGCCGCCTCACCCCGGCTTCCAGCCGCGACAGCGGCGCCAGTGCCCGCCCCAGCGCCAGGAAGGCCGCTGCCAGCAGCAGCACGCCGACAGCCAGAACCGCGGCGGCGAGATCGCTCATGTCCTCCCAGACCTCGGCGATCTCGTCCCAGGGCTCGGCCACGACGCGCAGGGTGCCGGCCAGCCGCAGTTCCTGCGGCTCCACGGCGATCAACGCGGTGAACCAGTCCGGCGTCCGTCCGCTCTCCACCCTCGCTCCCGCAACATCGTCGCCCTCGACGAAGCGCAGATGACGCAGCCCCAGCCCGTTCAGCATGCCGGGACCGCCTTCCAACGGTCCACGCTCCGTCGCCGCAAGGCCGAGCGCGCGGCCGAGTTCGAGCGCCGACGCCATCTCCGCCCGCACCGCGTCACGGGCGTTCACGACCATCACCGCTCCGCCGGCCACCGTCATCAGCAGCAGGAACAGGCCGATCAGGGCCAGGATGCGCATCTTCAGGGACACCGCCGCCCGCTCCGCCATAAGACCAATGACGGAATGTTAGTCCATCAATCTGTCCGTCTGCCATCCGTCCTTCGGACAATCGGCAGCGAACGGCTCCGCACGGTGTCGGGCGACACGGGAAAAAATCCCGTTCCATCCGGGAAATCATCGCGGGCGGGCTGCAAGAAAATCTTCCCCGGAATGTCGAATGGAAAGGTTGGCCCGCCGGGAAGACTATGGGGACAGGCAGGACATGGCCCTGTGCGCCGGGCGGGATGCACAGAACAGCCTTCGACAGCGTCTTGCCGGCAAAGCGCCGCCTTCGGGCATGACACCGTCACGTACGGCCGCTTCCGCATCCGGGCGGCACAGCCTCCCGCCGTTGCCGGACGGGAATCGGCCGGCGTGAGGGTTTCCCGGTGCCGCTGCCAGCACGCTCCTGCGGGGCGCCTCTCGCACTCCATTGCCGACCATCGCCGTCTCACGGCCAATCAACGGGGGAAACGCATGACACTTTCGTCCAACACCACCACTGCGCCCAACGCCGGCCGGTCCCGGCTGCGTCGCCGCCTCGGCCTTGCAGCGGCGGTCGCCGGACTGCTGCTGACGGCGGCCGTTCCCGCGCTGGCCGGGGAGGTCAGCTGGGATGCCATCGCCAGCGACGCGAAGAACCCCGGCGATGTGCTGATGTACGGCATGGGGGTGGAGGGCAAGCGTTTCAGCCCGCTGAAGCAGATCAACACCGACAGCGTGTCGCGCCTGGTTCCGGCCTGGTCCTTCTCCTTCGGCGACGAGAAGCAGCGCGGGCAGGAGACCCAGGCGCTGGTGCATGAGGGGGTGATCTACGTCACCGCCTCTTATTCCCGCATGTTCGCGCTGGACGCGAAGACCGGCAAGCGGCTGTGGAGCTACTCCCACCGCCTGCCCGACGACATCCGGCCCTGCTGCGACGTCGTCAACCGCGGCGCGGCGATCTATGGCGACAAGGTGTTCTTCGGCACGCTCGACGCCTCAATCGTCGCGCTGAACAAGGACACCGGCAAGGTCGTCTGGAAGAAGAAGTTCGCCGATCACAAGGTCGGCTACACGATGACCGGTGCGCCGACCGTCGTGAAGGACCAGAAGAGCGGCAAGGTGCTGCTGATCCACGGGTCGTCGGGCGACGAGTTCGGGGTGGTCGGGCGGCTGTTCGCCCGCGATCCGGATACCGGCGACGAGGTGTGGATGCGCCCGCTGGTCGAAGGGCACATGGGCCGGCTGAACGGCAAGGACAGCACCCCCACCGGCAGCGACAAGGCGCCGTCCTGGCCGCGCGACAAGGAGGGCAAGCTGGTCGAGGCGTGGAACCATGGCGGCGGCGCGCCCTGGCAGAGCGCCACCTTCGACGTGGAGACCAACACCATCGTCATCGGCACCGGCAACCCGGCGCCGTGGAACGGCTGGGCGCGCTGGCCCGGCGACAGCCTCTATACCTCCGGCCAGGCCTATGTCGATCCGGCCACCGGCGAACTGAAGGGCTTCTACCAGCACACGCCGAACGACACCTGGGACTTCTCCGGCAACAACGAGCTGGTGCTGTTCGACTACACCGACGCCTCCGGCAAGACGGTGAAGGCGACCGCCCATGCCGACCGCAACGGCTTCTTCTACGTCACCGACCGCGTGAAGCTGGCGACGGCCGGCGGCGAGCCCAACAAGCCGAACAGCGTGCTGGCCGCCTATCCCTTCGTCGACGGCATCACCTGGGCCAAGGGCATCGACCTGAAGACCGGCCGCCCCATCGAGGTCGAGGGCCAGCGTCCGGCCCTGCCGGCCGAAGGCGAGAAGCGCGGCAAGCCGGTCGAGGTGTCGCCGCCCTTCCTCGGCGGCAAGAACTGGAACCCGATGTCCTACAGCGAGGACACCAAGCTGTTCTACATCGCCGCCAACCATTGGAAGGAGGATTACTGGACCGAGCATGTCGGCTACAACCCCGGCGCGGCCTATCTCGGCATGGGGTTCCGCATCCACAAGATGTTCGACGATCATGTCGGCATCCTGCGGGCGCTCGATCCGACCACCGGCAAGATCGTGTGGGAACACAAGGAAGAGCTTCCGCTGTGGTCCGGCACGCTGGCGACCGCCGGCAATCTGGTCTTCACCGGCACCGGCGACGGCTATGTCAAGGCGTTCAACGCCAAGACGGGCGAGGAGCTTTGGCGCTTCCAGACCGGCTCCGGCATCATCTCGTCTCCCGTCACCTGGGAGCAGGACGGGGTGCAATATGTCGGCATCACCACCGGCTATGGCGGCGCGGTGCCGCTGTGGGGCGGCGATCTGGCCGACCTGACCACCCGCGTGACCCAGGGCGGGTCCTTCTGGGTGTTCAAGCTCGCCGACGTGAAGGTCTCCAGCACCAAGTGAGCCGGTCCGGCCGGATGATTCCAGGCCGGATGATCCCAGAAGAGCCGGGGCGGTTGCCGCCCCGGCCTTTTCCCAACGGAGGCAACATCATGACGTCGCGCAAGAAGGCCCTGCTCCCCAGGCTGGCAGGATGCGGCCTTGTCCTTTGCATGCTGGCGCCTGCCGCTTCGGCCATCTCCGCGGAGGTGGAAAGCGCGGCGCTTGAGAACGCAGCCGACGATCCGTCCGCCCGCCCGGTCGGCGGCGGCGAGGAGGAGCGGGCCACCAGCGTGAACGGCTGCACGCTCGGCCCGCGCATCGCCTGTCCCAACCTCGACCTGCGGCACCGCAATCTGCGGGGGCTGGCGCTGGCGGGGGCCGATCTGCACGGAGCCAATCTGATGCGGGCCGATCTGCGCAACGCCGACCTGCGCGGGGCCAACTTGTCGGGCGCCATTCTCGACGGTGCCGACCTGCGCACCGCCTTCCTGCAGGGGGCGCGGCTGTCCGGCGCGCGTCTGCGCGGCGCCAATCTGGAGTTCGCCCGAGCCACCGGCGCCGACTTCACCGGCACCGACCTGACCGCGGCGAACCTGGAGGCGATCCGCGCCGACAAGATCAATCTCGCCGGCGCGAGCCTCGAAGGCGCCAATCTGCAGGAGGCGAAGCTGTCCCTGTCCAACCTGTCGGGCGCCAATCTGGAGGGAGCGAAGATCCGTTTCGCGATCTTCCAGGACGCGCTGATGACCGGCTGCAAGTCCTGCCCGTCCGACTGGTGAGGAGCGTCCAGCCTGCCGGCCCCGGTCAGGCGATGCGGCGCAGCAGGTCGATCCGCAGCGGCTCGCCCAGCAGCGTGTCGAACCGTGCTGCGAGGCCGGTGAAGGCGGCGCCCGCCGCATGGGCGTCGAGTGCCGCCTGATCCTTCCACACCTCGTACATCACGATGGTGCCGGGCCGCTCGCGGCTGACATGGGCGGAATAGGCGAGGCAGCCCGGTTCCGTCAGGACGGTCGGGACGATGGCGGCGATGGCATCGGCCAGCGCCTGCTCCTGTCCGGGCTTGGCGACGAGATAGGCGACGAGCTGCACCTGATCGCTGGGCGGAACGGTCATTCTGAAACTCCCCTTCTGGACGGAGCAGGCCGGGGCCGGTGCGGTCGCCGGCCATGTCTGCGTTCCGGTCAGGATTAAACCGCATCCCTCGGCGGAATCGAAAATTCATTGTTCCGATCCCAGCCAAAAAGAAATCCGATCGTTCGTACAGGTTCGTGAAAACACCGGCGAAGGCCTTGAACGGGAAGGGTGCGACATCCAGATACCATCCATTCAGATGGTAAACGGATGGTCGGCCATGAATGAAGCAGCCCGTGACCTGCGGCCCAAGGCAGGCGACAGCGAGAAGATCACCATCAATCTCGGCTATGTCGACCTGGGCCACATCGACCTGCTGGTCGATGAGGGGTTCTATTCGAACCGCACCGACTTCATCCGCACGGCCATCCGCAATCAGGTCGACCGTCACGCCGAGATCGTCCGCCAGACGGTGACGCGCAAGAGCGTCGATCTGGGCCTGCGCCATTTCAGCCGTGCTGACCTGGAGGCCGCGCAGGCCGAAGGGCGGATGCTGGACATCCGCGTTCTCGGACTCGCCACCATCGCTCCGGACGTTTCCGCCGACCTCGCCCGCGCCACCATCGCCTCGCTGACCGTGCTGGGCGCGCTGCATGCGCCGTCCGCCGTCAAGGCGGCGCTCGCCGACCGCATCCGCTGACGCGCCCGGCATCTTTCACGACTTGGCCCGAACCTGGCCCGAACCTGGCCCGAACCTGGCCCGAACCTGGCCCGAACCTGGAAAGAACCCCTTATGCCCAACTCACGCCCCACCGGCTTCCTGCCCGGCATGGACGAGGTCGCCCGCCTGACCCGTGCCGGCCGGCTTGCCGAGGCGACCGGCCTCGTCCAGCGCCTGCTGCGGGGGACGGGCGAACCCGCTCCCCCCTCCACCCCCACGGCTGCGCCCGACCCCTCCGTCATAGAGGGCGAGTTCACGCGGCTCGATTCCGCATCCTCCGCCGGCAAGACGCCGGGAAGCAGGCCCGGCCGCACGGTGCGGACGGGGCTGGGCGAGACCCTGCGCGGCCTTGCCGCCCGCCTGCGGCCGACCGGGCTGGATGGTGCGGGGACGGCTGCGCCCCGCCCGGCGGCCGACCCTCTGCCGGACGGTGCGTCCTTCGAGATTGTGTCCTACAGCGGGGCGTCGGGGACCCGCGCCTACAAGCTCTATGTGCCGGCCAACCGCGGCGAGGGGCCGCGTCCGCTGGTGGTGATGCTGCATGGCTGCACCCAGTCGCCCGACGATTTCGCCGCCGGAACCCGGATGAACGCCTTCGCCGAGCGGCATGGCCTGTTCGTCGCCTATCCGGAACAGCCGGCCTCGGCCAACCCGCAACGCTGCTGGAACTGGTTCAAGCCGGAGGACCGGAGCCGCGACCGCGGGGAACCCGACCTGCTGGCCGGCATCACCCGCCGGATCATGCGCGAGCAATCCATCGATCCAACCCGCGTCTACATCGCCGGGCTGTCCGCTGGCGGCGCCGCGGCGGCGATCATGGCGGCGGCCTATCCCGATCTCTATGCCGCGGCCGGCGTGCATTCCGGCCTGCCGGCCGGTGCCGCCGACGACCTTCCCTCGGCGCTCGCCGCCATGCGCCAGGGCGGCCGGGCGGCTCCGGGCAGCGGAGGGAGCGGCCGCAAGGTTCCCACCATCGTCTTCCACGGCGACCGGGACACGGTGGTGAATCCGCGGAACGGCGATCAGGTCGCGGCCCAGGCGACCGCCGCCGTCACCGGCCTGCGCACCGAAACGCAGCAGGGCGAAGCCCCCGGCGGGCGCGGCTTCAGCCGGACCTTCCACACCGATCCGTCCGGCCGGACGCTGTGCGAACACTGGACCATCCATGGCGCCGGACATGCCTGGGCGGGCGGAAGCCCCGCCGGCTCCTACACCGACCCGCAGGGACCGGACGCCACGGCGGAGATGATGCGCTTCTTCCTGGAGCACCCGCTCGAGCCGCCGATGTCGGCGAAGCAGGATTGAGGATGGATGTTCCTCCCGCTCTGCAATCCTTGAGAGCATAGCGCTCCTCTTCCGCCCCCTCTCCCTTACCGGAACTTGAAGGGCAGCCGGATGCCCATGGCGGCGGTGTTGAAGCCGGCGGACATGAAGGCGTTGTTCATGTACTCCATGCCCTTCAGCCGGTTGATGACATAGCTGTCCTTCCTGTCCAGCTGGGCCAGCGACCAACCGCTGAACCATGGCTGCACTGTTCCGAGCGCGGTGGCCGCCGGGTCCACCAGGGAATCGAACATGTTCGGGGCGGGGGTATTGCCCAGCGCCGTACTGAGCGTGGAACTCCTCTTTCCCCACCAGCTCTTGCGCCCGATGTAGTAGGCGGATGCGGTGGCGATGCCGGCGGCGGTTGCCTTGGTCGAATTGCTGACGCCGTCCGATTCCAGGTTCATCGGCCCCCAGTGGCCGTCGCCTTTCGTCGAGTTCTGGTCGATCAGCCATTCATGGATGACCTTCACCTTCGCCTTGGACGGCGACTGTTTGAATTGTTCCAGGCAGGTCAGGAACACCGCTTCCGCGGCACCGCCGCTGACCGCCGCCCACATCATCACCATGGGGCGTTCGTTCAGGCTGAGCCTGGCGTCCACAAGCCTTTTGAATTCGTATGTCACGGGTCTCACCTCGGATCGGCCGGTCGGTCGGGAAATACGCTAGCGTGGCAATGGCGGGCGGGCCATGACCGGGCGTCCAATTTTCCTTGACCATGCATCCACACTCAGGCGCGAAGCTGGCGCAGCCAGTCTGGAAATTCTCCGCCGATGCTGCCCGCCGCACCGGTCTGAACGGCACCCTTCGCCCGCCCGGCCACTGCCCCGGCCCGCATCTCCGACGGCGAGCAGCCGAAGGCGCGGCGGAAGGCCCGGCTGAAATGCGCCTCGCTGGTGAAGCCGTATGCGAAGGCGATTTCCCCGATGCGCCGCCGCTCGCCGGGATCGCACAGATGCTCGCGCACACGCAGCAGGCGGCGCTCCTGGATGTAGCGGTTGACGCCGTGGTGGGGCTCGAACAGCGTATAAAGCGCCGAGCGCGACAGGCCGAGCGCCACGCACAGCCGGTCGGGCGACAGGTCCGGGTTCGTCAGATTGGCGTCGATGTGGCGCCGTGCCTGCATGATCAGGGTGGCGGCGACCTGCGGCCTTGCCTGCACCAGCGCGTCGTGGCTGGGTGCGAGGCAGGCCGTGACCATGTCGCGGATGGCACGCACGATCTGCGGTGCCTCCTCCACCGTTGCCGCCGGCACCGCCTGGGCCAGCGACCGCATGTGGTCGGCCAGCAGCCGCCCCATGATGCCGCCCAGGCGCGTCCCGTGCAGCGCATCCGCCCGCGGCAGCATGCCGGTCATGACATCGCGGGGAACGATGATGCAGGCGCCGTCCAGCCGCATCGGCGGCAATGCCAGCGGCTGGCCCATGTCCTTGACCAGGATTTCATCCGATGCGTTTCCGGCAGTGCCGGACCGGTCGAGGCGGATGATGAAATGGTCCATGTGGTCCGACCGGATCTTTGTCGGCGACCGGTTGTAGGCCAGCGCATCAACATCCATGGTGCCCACGATCAGCGGCCCCAGATGGGCGCTGGTGGCCGTGCCGCTGAATCGCCGGGATGCATCCTCCTCCAGCGGAGCGATCTCGTAGACCGAGGTCATGGCATCCCGCCATGCGCCGAAACGTTCGCGTTCCGGAAGAAAGCCGGTGGAGAAACGCCGGAACGGGACGGTCTGCGCGGCCACGAAGGAAATCCGCAAATTGTTTTGTGTACGACTTTCTTTCAGACGGGCGCGTCGGGGTCAATAGGGTGGCGCGGCTCCCCGCATCGCCCATTTTCCGCTGGACAGCCTCCGCGTGGCGGAGATATCCAGAGCTATAGGTTGTTGCGGCAACTAACAGATCCCGTCCGGCAGTGCCCGCCGGGCCGGACAGCGGCAGGCAGAGCGATGACGGATTTCCAGGCGACCCGCGCCCGCTTCCGCATTCCCGACGGCGTCATCTATCTGGATGGCAACTCGCTGGGACCGCTGCCGGTCGCCGCGGAGGAGCGGGTGGCCCGCACCCTGGCCGTGGAATGGGGCGGCCAGCTGATCCGGGGCTGGAACAGCGCTGGCTGGATGGTGCAGCCGCGGGTCGTCGGCGACCGCATCGCCCGGCTGATCGGTGCACCGGCCGGCAGCGTGGTGGTGGGCGACACCCTTTCGATCAAGGTCTATCAGGCGCTGGCCGCGGCCCTGGCGATGCGGCCGGACCGCCGGGTCATCCTGTCCGACAGCGGCAATTTCCCGACCGACCTCTACATGGCGGAGGGGTTGATCGAGACGTTGGGCTGCGGCCATGTCCTGAAGGTGGTGGCGCCGGAGGAGGTGGAGGGGGCGATCGGCGAGGATGTCGCCGTGCTGATGCTGACCGAGGTCGATTACCGGACCGGCCGCCTCCATGACATGGCGGCGCTGACCGCCAAAGCCCATGCGGCGGGCGTGGTGACGGTGTGGGACCTCGCCCATTCCGCCGGCGCGCTGCCGGTCGATCTGGCCGGCTCGGGGGCGGACTTCGCGGTCGGCTGCACCTACAAATACCTGAATGGCGGACCGGGGGCGCCGGCCTTCATCTATGTCGCCCCGTGCCACGCGCAGACGGCGCGCCCGGCGCTGTCCGGCTGGATGGGGCATGAGGCGCCCTTCGCCTTCGACCCGTCCTACCGTCCCGGCGAAGGGGTGGAGCGGATGCGCGTCGGTACGCCGCCGGTGATCGCGCTCGCTGCGCTCGACGCCGCGTTGGATGTCTGGGACGGGGTCGACATGGCGGCCGTCCGCCGCACATCCATCGCGCTCTGCGACCTGTTCATCGGCCTGGTGGAGGCGCAATGCCCGGCGCTGCAACTCGCCTCGCCGCGCGACGGCACGCGGCGCGGCAGCCAGGTGTCCTTCCGCCATCCCCACGGCTACCCCATCATGCAGGCGCTGATCGACCGCGGTGTGATCGGCGATTTCCGGGCGCCGGACATTCTGCGCTTTGGCTTCACCCCGCTCTATATCGGCGAGGCGGAGGTGCGCGGTGCCGTCGCCGTGTTGAAACAGGTGATGGACGGCGGGCTTTGGGACCGCCCCGACTACCACAGGAAGGCGGCGGTGACATGAGTGGGCACGACAACAAAAAGCCTTACGATCCGGCGGCCGAGGGCGCGCAGATGGCCTTCGACGGGCGGATGTCCTACGGCGACTATCTGCAGCTCGACCGCATCCTGGGCGCGCAGATGCCGCGTTCCACCGCCCATGACGAAATGCTGTTCATCATCCAGCATCAGACGTCGGAGCTGTGGATGCGGCTGGCGGTCTATGAGATCCGTGCCGCGCGGGAGGCGATCCGCGAGGACCGGCTGTCGCCCGCCTTCAAGATGCTGGCCCGCGTCGCCCGCATCTTCGAACAGCTGAATTCCGCCTGGGATGTGCTGCGCACGATGACCCCCAGCGAATACACCCGTTTCCGCGACGATCTGGGCCAATCCTCCGGCTTCCAGTCCTACCAATATCGGGAGATCGAGTTCCTGCTGGGCAACCGCAACCCGGCGATGCTGCGCCCCCACGCCCACCGGCCGGAAATCCACGCCATGCTCGAGCAGGAGCTGTTCCGCCCCAGCCTGTATGACGAGGCGCTGCGCCTGCTGGCCCGCAACGGCATCCCGGTTCCGGCGGAGGTGCTGGAACGCGACGTGGCGCAGACGCATCAGCCCAACGACGGCGTGACGGAGGCGTGGCGCCTCATCTACCAGTCCCCCGAAGACCATTGGCCCCTCTATGAGCTTGCCGAGAAGCTGGTGGATTTCGAGGATTACTTCCGCCGCTGGCGCTTCAACCATGTGACGACGGTGGAGCGGGTGATCGGCTTCAAGCGCGGCACCGGCGGCACCGGCGGCGTCTCCTATCTGCGCAACATGCTGGCGGTTGAACTCTTTCCGGAACTCTGGCGCGTGAGGACGGTGCTGTGAGCGGTTTGCAGGCAATCGCCGATTGGGACGACGCTTACAGCAACGGTGCCTATATTCCCGGCGGCGATGCCTATCCGGCGCGCTGGGCGGAACTGGCGGCGGCCTTCAGGGCGGAACTTTCCGCCGCCAGCCGGGCGGAGTTGGATCTTCCCTATGGCGAGGGCGCGCGTGAGCGTTACGACCTGTTCCGCCCCGACGGCGGGGCCAAGGGCACTGTCGTGTTCGTCCATGGCGGCTATTGGATGGCCTTCGACAAGGGGCGCTGGTCGCATCTGGCGGCCGGTGCGCTCGCCCGTGGCTGGACGGTGGCGATGCCCAGCTATACGCTCTGCCCCGAAAGCCGCATCGTCGGCATCACCCGGCAGGTCGCGCGTGCGGTGGAGACCATTGCACGGGCCCAGCCGGGACCGCTGCGCCTGACCGGCCATTCCGCCGGCGGCCATCTGGTCAGCCGCCTCGCCTGCGCCGACGCGCCGTTGCCGCCGGAGGTGCAGGGGCGGGTGGAGCATGTCGTCTCCATCAGCGGCCTGCACGATCTGCGGCCGCTGCTGAACACCCGCATGAACGCCACGCTGCATTTGGACGAGGCGGAGGCGGCGGCGGAAAGCCCGGTCCTGCTGCGCCCGCGGCCGGGCACCCGCATCACCTGCTGGGCGGGTGCCGCCGAACGGCCGGAGTTCGTCCGGCAGACAGAATTGCTTGCCAACATCTGGCGCGGTCTGGGCGCGGCGACCGAATTGCGGCTGGCCGACGGGCGCCATCACTTCGACGTCATCGACGATCTGGCCGATCCGGAGTCTGAACTGGTGGAGGCTTTGCTGGGGCCTTGAAACGGTGATCGGCCGATGCTCACAGAAGTCCAGGAGGATCGTGCAAGCATCGGCCGGGATCGGGCGGCGTGCAGCGGCTCAGCGCAGGAACGGCTTGCCCATCGGCAGCACGTCGCGGCCGAAGACGTCGAGGAAGACGGCATGCGCCATGCCGTACAGCGCCAGCCCGGCGCAGACCATCAGTTCGTAGCCGGCGATCACGGTAAAGACGTGATCGGCGAAATGTGCCAGGTCCAGCAGGATGAATCCGGCCAGCAGCGTGATGAAGATCAAGCCCAGAACCCGGCTGATCCGCATGGCGCCGACGGTCATGATCGCGGTGTAGAATGTCCAGGCGACCAGAAACCAGCCGATGTCCGTCTCGCCGACGGTGAACAGGCCCGTCCTGTTGCCGATCAGGATCAGGCACAGTGAGATCCAGAAGCAGCCGTAGGAGGTGAAGGCGCTGTAGCCGAAATTGTTGCCTGCCTTCATCTCCTGCAGGCCGGCGATCATCTGCGCCGCCCCGCCGAAGATCAGGCCGAGCCAGACCACCGGGCCGATGTCGATCCAGCCGACATTGTGGAACTGCAGAAGCAGCGTCGACAGCCCGAAGCCGGCCAGGCCGACGACGGCCGGGTTGCCATGCTTGAGCGGGGCGTGGGAAGCGGTCCGGCCGGCTTCGACGGGCGAGGCCGGTTTCGCGACGAGAACGGATACTGACATTCTGGTTCCAGTCTCGCGGGCGGCAACCTTGAGCCCGCCCGCGGCAAAGAAGGTGTTGAAAAGAAAGGGCGGACTTCGAATGCCCGCCTCCACCTTTAAGACCACGTTCCTGCGCGCCGATGAAGTGGTCATACCAGCGACATACCACCGCATCCGTATGCGTCAACCGGGCGGCGTCCGAAGGGGTGGGGCCGCCTTGTCGAAATCGATTCCTGGAACGCCAAGCTCTTCGACGAGCCACGTCACGAAGCAGCGGAAGGCGTGTTTGCGTTCGGCCCCCTTCGGCCAGACCATCCAGTGCGCGACATGCCGCAGGCTCTGCGACCGCCCCTCCAGGGGCGCGACCAGCTGGCCGGACTGCAGTTCGCGCTCCGCCAGACGTGTGGATTCCAGCACGACGCCGACCCCGTTCACCGCGGCGGCGATTGCCATGAAACTGCGGTCGAAGCGCGGTCCCGCCGGGGTGGCGGCTATGGCGGAGTTGGCGTCGAACCACATCGGCCAGGTGATCCGGTTATGGTCGCTGCGCACCAGCGGGACCGACAACAGGTCGTCGATGGCGGTGACCCGCGATGCGATGCCGGGTGCGCACAGCGGGCAGACCGTCTCGTGCCCCAACGGGATCGCCATCACATCGGTCTGGCGCGGTTCGCCATAGACGATGGAGAGGTCGTATTCCTCGGACGGGAACAGCGGATAGTCCGGGCTGGCCGACAGCTTCAGCTCCACCGCCGGAAAGAGGCCGAGGAAGCGGCCCAGCCGCGGCGACAGCCATTGCGCGGCGAAGGACGGTGCGCAGTGGACCCGGATGCGCGCCGGACCGGCGGTCGTGATCTCCTGCAGGCCGCGCTGCAACTGGTCGAAGCCGCGGGTGACGTGCCGATACAACGTCCGCCCTTCCGGCGTCGGCTCGATCTTCCGCGGCGAGCGCTGGAACAGCATCGCTCCCAGCATGCGCTCCAACTCGCGGATCGCATGGCTGACCGCGGACGGCGTGACCGCCAGCTCCTGAGCCGCCGCGCTGAAGCTGCCCAGGCGGCAGGCCGCCTCGAAGGCGCGAAGCTGGGTCAGCGGGAGACGGGTGGTCATAGATGAATCCAATTCATGACCTGTTGCAAACGATGCGTTTGCCAGATGGTCCGCGGTGGTGCAAGTCTTTCCTCGCGCCGCAGCCGTTTGAAAGAACTGGCCAAGGCAATTTCCACCGATCCGGTGCGGTTTTAAGATAAACCGGCCGGAGACGATAGTAGAGCCGGGCTGCCCGAACGAAGGGCGCCGCTGCGGCATCCGTGCCCCGGCGCTCCTCCGTACGGGAACACCGACGAACCTCATTCACGGGTTTCCACGACTTTCGCCGTTCCGGATATCGGCTCCTCGAACAGAAAAGGCACCACGACAATGCAGCAGAGTTCGCTCCTCGACGGCAAGGTTGCCGTGATTTCCGGCGCCGCCTCCCTCCGCGGCATCGGCATGGCGACCGCGAGAATGTTCGCCGAACAGGGCGCCAAAATCGCCATCCTCGATCTGGACGGCAAGGCCGCGTCCGACGCGGCGGCGCTGATCGGGCCGACGCATCGAGGCTATGCCTGCAATGTCACCGACCGGGCGGCCTGCCAGGGCGCGGTGGAGCGCGTCCTCGCTGATTTCGGGCAGATCGACATCCTGATCAACAACGCCGGCATCACCCAGCCGGCCAAGACCGTCGACATCGACCCGGAAAGCTGGGACCGCATCCTCGACGTCAACCTGCGCGGCGTGCTGTACCTGTCGCAGGCGGTGATCCCGCACATGCAGCAGCGCGGCCAGGGCTCCATCGCCTGCATGTCGTCGGTGTCGGCGCAACGCGGCGGCGGCATCCTCGGCGGCCCGCACTATTCGGCGGCCAAGGCCGGCGTGCTCGGCCTCGCCAAGGCGATGGCGCGCGAACTGGGCAAGGACGGCATCCGCGTCAACTGCGTGACTCCCGGCCTGATCCAGACCGACATCAACGCCGGCAAGATCAGCGACGACAAGAAGGTGGAGATCCTGGCCGGCATCCCGCTGAACCGGCTGGGCAACGTCCAGGACGTGGCGGGCGCTTTCCTGTTCCTGGCCTCCGACCTGTCCGGCTACATCACCGGCGCGGTCATCGACGTCAACGGCGGCATGCTGATCCACGGCTGACCGCGATGCCGGGGTGCGGTTGTACGCCGCCGCACCGCCGGTCCGCTTCTCGAGATTCCCAAGTGCATCGGCCGCGTCCCGCCGGGTGGACGCGATGAGGAGATTTGCGCCCATGATTCCCGCCGCCGTTGATCCCCGTCTGATGGCGAATGCGATCCGCTTCCTGTCCATCGACGCCATCGAGCGCGCCACCGAAGGGCACCAGGGCGTGCCGCTGGGCATGGCGGAGATCGCCACGGCCCTGTTCACGCAGCACTTCAAATGCAACCCGGCCGATCCGCGCTGGCCCGACCGCGACCGCTTCGTCCTCTCGAACGGCCACGGGTCGATGCTGATCTACTCCCTTCTCCATCTGCTGGGCTACGAGCGCATCTCGCTCGACCAGATCAGGAATTTCCGTGAACTCGGGTCTCATTGCGCCGGCCATCCCGAATATGATCCCGATGCCGGCATCGAGGTTACCACCGGCCCGCTCGGCCAGGGCATCGCCAACGCCTTCGGCATGGCGGTCGCCGAAGCCTATTTGAACGCCAAATACGGCCCAGCCCTGGTGGACCATCACACCTACGCCTTCGTCGGCGACGGCTGCCTGCAGGAGGGCGTCGGGCAGGAAGTCATCCAGCTCGCCGGCCATCTGCGGCTGGGCAAGCTGATCTTCTTCTGGGACGACAACAGCATCACCGACGACGGCAGCACCGTGCTGTCGATCAGCGAGGATGTCGCCGCCCGCTTCCGCGTTGCCGGCTGGCATGTGCAGGAGGTCGACGGCCATGATTTCGAAGCGGTGTCGGCGGCCATCGCGCTGGCCAAGAAGGACCCGCGCCCATCGATGATCGCCTGCCGCACGGTGATCGCCCGCGGCATCCCGCGCCTGGAGGGCCAGCGTGGCGGCCACAGCGCCCGCCTGTTCAAGGAGGACCTGGAGGCGACTAGGGCCAATCTCCGCTGGCCGCATCCCTCCTTCACCGTGCCGGACGAGGTTCTGAACGCCTGGCGCGACGCCGGTGCCCGCCATGGCGGCGAATATGACGCGTGGCACCGCCGCGTTGCCGCATTGCCGGACAAGGAGCGGGCGGAGTTCACCCGTGTGATCGAGGGCCGGCTGCCCGACGGCTGGCGCGAGGCGCTTCTCGCCTACAAGAAGCGGATGGCCGACGAGCGGGTGGCCCAGCCCTCCATCCAGGCATCCGGCGACATCACCACCTTGCTCACCGACATTCTGCCCGAGATGATGATCGGCTGCGCCGACCTGGAGGCGCCGACCAACCACAAGCGCACGCGCTTCTCCTTCACCGCCGAAGAACCGGCCGGCACCTATGTCCATTGCGGCGTGCGCGAGCATGCGATGGGGGCGATGGTCAACGGCATGGCCGCGCATGGCGGGATCATTCCGGTCAGCGTCACCTATCTCGCCTTTTCCGACTATCAGCGGCCAACGCTGCGCATGGCGGCGCTGATGGGCCTGCCGGCGCTCTACGTCTTCAGCCACGATTCGCTGGCGGTCGGCAAGAACGGGCCGACCCACCAGCCGGTGGAGATTCTTGCCTCTTTCCGGGCGATGCCGAACATCCTGGTGATGCGCCCGGCCGATGCGGTCGAAGCCGCCGAATGCTGGGAGGTCGCGCTGGAACACCGGACCGGTCCCAGCATGCTGGTCTGCTCCAAACAGACGTTGCCCCCCACCGGCCGGCCTTATGGAGCAGAGAACCTGACGCGCCGCGGCGCCTATGTGCTGGCCGAGGCCGAGGGCGGCAAACGTCTGGTCACGCTGATGGCCACCGGTTCCGAGGTCGCGCTGGCGCTCGAAGCCCGCAAGACCCTGCAGGCCGAGGGCATCCCCACCGCCGTGGTGTCGATGCCCTGCTGGGAGCTGTTCGACCGTCAGGACGACGCCTACCGCGCCGAGGTGATCGGGTATGGCACGGTGCGCGTCGGCGTCGAGGCGGCGGTCCGGCTGGGCTGGGACAAATATGTCGGCGAAACCGGCGGCTTCATCGGCATGAGCGGCTTCGGTGCTTCCGGCCCGGTCGACGCCCTGTTCGAACGCTTCGGCATCACCGCGGCCCACATCGTGGCCGAGGTCAAGCGCCGGCTCTGACCGCGCCGCCACTCCCTTTCCTGACCAAGGACATCGCGATGCGCAAGATCGTCTTCCTCGACCGTGCCACCCTCGCCCCGCAGATCCGCCTGCGCAAGCCGGGCTTCCCGCATGAACTGGTGGAACATGCCCAAACGACGCCGGACCAGGTGCTGGAGCGTCTGGCCAGTGCCGAGATCGCCATCGTCAACAAGGTGCAGCTGACGGCCGACCTGCTGGAGCGGCTGCCCCAACTTAAGCTGATCGCCGTCGCCGCCACCGGCACCGATTGCGTCGACAAGGAATATTGCCGGACCCACGGCATCGCGGTGAGCAACATCCGCGGTTATGCCATCAACACGGTGCCGGAACACACCTTTGCCCTGATGCTGGCGCTCCGCCGCAACATCGTGCCCTTCCGGCAGGATGTGCTGGACGGCGAATGGCAGAAATCCGGCCAGTTCTGCTTCTTCAACCACCCCATCCACGATTTGCAGGGCGCCCGGCTCGGCATCATCGGCGAGGGCGTGCTGGGCCAGCGGGTCGCCGACATCGCCCGTGCCTTCGGCATGGTTCCGCTGTTCGCCGCGCACAAGGGCAAGTCCGGCCTCGGCCCGCTCTACACGCCGTGGGACGTGGTGCTGGAAACCAGCGACATCATCACCCTGCACAGCCCGCTCACGCCGGAGACGCGCGGCATGATCGCCATGCCCGAGTTCCGCCAAATGAAGCGCCGGCCGCTCATCATCAACACCGCGCGCGGCGGTCTGGTGGTCGAGGAGGATCTGGTGTCCGCCCTGGACGAGGGGCTGATCGGCGGCGCCGGCTTCGACGTGACGCTGCCCGAGCCGCCGCCGGCCGACAGCCCGCTGATGCGCATCGCCGGGCGGCCCAACGTCATCGTCACGCCGCATCTCGGCTGGGCGTCGGACGAGGCGCAGCAGGCGCTGGCCGATCAGCTGATCGACAACATCGAGAACTTCGTCGCCGGCTCCCCCAGCAACCTCGTGATGGGCGCCTACTGACGAACGCCGATGCCGGGGGAGTGGTCGGAAACCGACCGGCCCCCTCCCTTTCCCATTACCGACCCGAGCGAGGAACAGCATGCTGGCCGCCGACCCGCGCGACCTCCTGCGGCGGATGTTCGATGCCGCCATCGCCGCCGCGCAGCCCGCGCTGTGCCTGCCGGCCCATCTGCCGGAGCCGCCGAAAGGCCGCCTGATCGTGGTCGGTGCCGGCAAGGCCTCCGCCGCCATGGCGCGGGCGGTGGAGGACAACTGGCCGGGACCGCTGACGGGACTCGTCATCACCCGCTACGGCTATGCGGTGCCCTGCGGGCGTATTCGCATCGTGGAGGCCGCGCACCCGGTTCCCGACGCTGCCGGCCTCGCGGCGACAAGCGAGCTTTTGGACCTCGTGCGCGGCCTCAATGCCGACGATCTGGTGCTGTGCCTGATCTCCGGCGGCGGCTCCGCGCTGCTGACGCAGCCGCTCGACGGGCTGACGCTGGAGGACAAGCAGGCGGTCAACCGGGCGTTGCTCGCTTCCGGCGCGACCATCACTGAGATGAACTGTGTGCGCCGCCATCTGTCGGCGGTGAAGGGCGGGCGGCTGGCCGCCGCCTGCGCCCCGGCGCGGGTTGTCACGCTGCTGATCTCCGACGTGCCGGGCGACAACCCGATGGACATCGCCTCCGGGCCGACGGTGGCCGATCCCACGACTTGCGCCGACGCGCTGGCGATCATCCGGCGCTATGGCATCACGGTTCCGGCGGCGGTGGTGGACCTGCTGGAAAGCGGCCGCGGTGAGAGCATCGAGCCCGGCGACCCGCGGCTGGCCCCTTCTGAGACGCGCATCGTCGCCACGCCGCAGATGGCGCTGGAGGCCGCTGCCGCGGTGGCGCGCGAGGCCGGCTATGCCGTCCACATCCTGGGGGACGCCATCGAGGGCGAGGCGAAGGACGTCGGCAAGGCGATGGCCGGCATGGCGTTGCAGGTGGCGCGCCGGGGGCAGCCCTTCACCGCGCCCTGCGTGCTGCTGTCCGGCGGCGAGACCACGGTGACGGTGCGCGGTGCCGGCCGCGGCGGTCGCAATGTGGAGTTTCTGCTGTCGTTGGGCGTGGCGCTGAACGGCTGTCCCGGTGTGCATGCGCTGGCCGGCGACACCGACGGCGTCGATGGGGTGGAGGAGATTGCTGGCGCCATTCTCGGCCCCGACAGCATGGCGCGGGCCTGGGGCCTCGGGCTTCGGCCGAAGGAGAGCCTTGCCGCCAACGATGGGCACGGCTTCTTCGAAAGGCTGGGCGACGGCATCGTCACCGGCCCGACCCTGACCAACGTCAATGATTTCCGTGCGATCCTGATCACCGGTTCGCGCTGAGACCACCCTCGTTCCCATCCTGCCGCAGGCTGCGCAGGACCGCATCGGCGGTGCGGCGGCTGTGGTCGGCCAGCAGGGCGGCGGTTGTGGCGGCATCGCGGCGGCGCAGGGCCTCCATGACCGCCTCATGCTCTGCCAGCGAGTCCTGCCAGCGGCCGGCATCGTAGTTCGCCAGTGAACGCGCCCGGTTGAGTTGGGCGGCGAAGCCGCGGTAGGTCGCCTCCAGCACTGGATTGCCGGCCATGGTGACGATCCAGCCATGGATGCGGCGGTTGGTGGCGGAATAGGCCGCACGCTCCCCTGCCTGGAACTGGGCGACGAGTTCCCCGTGCAGCCGGCACAGTTCCGCGAATGCCTCGGCCGAGCCGTTGGCGCAGGCGAGCCGGCCGGCGAGGCTCTCCAGCGCTTCCATCACCTCGAAGATCGCCGCGATCTCCGTGGGATCGATGGGCGTCACCACCGCGCCGCGGTGCGGGCGCAATTCCACCAGCCCTTCGGCCGCCAACACGCGCAAGGCCTCACGCAACGGCGTGCGGGAAACGCCCAGCTGCTCGCACAGCTCCATCTCCGGCACGCGGCGGCCGGGCGGCAACTCCCCCTCAAGGATCATCGCCCGCAGCTCCGCCACCGCGGAGTGATGCAGCGTTTCGCGGCGCAGGGGGCCGATGGCGGGTTTTGCGGGGCTGTCCATGGTCGATCCGGCGCGGCCTGTTTTGCTGCATACTTGGGCATTCATGCGCAAACGATGCCATGCGCTCAAAAACAAGGCAAGGAACCTCGCAGATGGCGCTTGTTGTCGTAACTTGTTTAATGCATTGAAATATAACGGAAAATCAAGAATAGAAATTTTGTATACAATCTGGCATGAGGCTTGCGACAGAGGTGGAAACGCAACCGCATCTGGAGCCGAAGCCTCATGTCGATCCGGTCCCTCACCCTGAACGCCGCCGCCGCCATGACGCTGGCCCTGTCCGGGCTGGCCGCCGCCGCTCCGACGGCAGAGGCCGCCGATGCGGACGCCGTGAAGCTCGGCTTCGCCAAATGCGCCCATTGCCTGCCGATGGCGCTGACGCCCGATCTGGCCAAGGGCGTGTCGATCGAGGCGATCAACTTCAATTCCGGCAACGACGTGCTGACCGCGCTGGTGTCCAAGAGCATCGACGTGGCGCAGGTCACTTACCTCCACTACGTCACCGCGCTGGACAAGGGCTTCGACGTCGTCGCCATTTCCGGTCAGGTCAATGGCGGGTCGGAGATCGTCACCGCCAAGGGCATCGACCTGAAGGCCGGCGACTGGGCCGGGCTGAAGGCGCTGGCCGCCTCCCGCAAGGCGAAGGGCGAACCGCTGCGCGTCGCGGCATCGCGCGGGAACGCGCAGGACATCCACATGCGCGGCGCCTTGCAGAAGCACGGCATCGACGTCAACAAGGACGTCCAGTTCATCAACATCCCGAACCCGTCCGACCATGCCGCCGCCCTGCAGCGCGGCGAGGTCGACGTGATCTGCACGGTGGAGCCCTTCGCCTCGCAGATCCGCAGCACCGGCGTCGGCGCGCATTTCGCGCTGCCCTACGACCAGGCGGCCGGCAATCTGACCAACCTGATCGTCACGCGGTCCGACGTGATCAAGGAGCATCCCAAGGCGGTCGAGGCCACGGTCGCCTCGGTGGTGGCGCTGGTCGACAAGCTGAAGACCGACCGCACCGTCTGGGTCGACACCATCAACAAATACACCGGCCTCAACAAGGACATCGCCGCCGCGTCGCTGGAGAACGCCTTCCCCGACTACTCCATCCACAAGGACAGCACCGTCGCCATCGCCATCATGATGCGGGAGCTGAAATACATCAGCCATGACGTGTCCGACGCCGCGGTGAAGAACATCGACTACCGCTTCCTGGAAGCGGTGACGAAGAAGCCGAAGAGCNGGGGGAGGGTCGGGGAGGGGGCATCCGGCGCTTTTCCGCCGCCGCCGATTTTCAAGGAGCCGGTCCATGACCGCATTGTCGAAATCCTGGGAGCGCGCGGTCGTTCCCGTCCTGATCCTCGCGGCCTGGGAGATCGTGTCGCGGTCCGGCCTGCTGCCGGCGGCCCTGCTGCCGGCACCCTCCGTCGTGCTGCACAGCTGGGCCGACTGGGTGTTCGGCTACGACGAGACGGCGCAGGCCAACAGCGGGCGCTGGCTGGCCGACGCACTGTCCAGCGCGGTGCGCGTCGCCGCCGGCTATGGCATCGCGGTGGCGAGCGGCGTGCTGCTGGGCATCGCCATCGGCTGGTGGAGCTGGGTGGAGCGCGCCATCGAACCGACCATCCAGATGCTGCGGCCGGTGCCGCCGGTGTCCTGGATCCCGGTGGCGATCATCTGGTTCGGCATCGCCAACAAGCCGGCGATCTTCCTGGTCTTCCTCGGCGCCTTTTTCCCCATCCTGATGAACACAATCCATGGCGTGAAGACCGCCGACCGCAACCTGATCCGCGCCGCCTCGATGATGGGCGCCACCGAACAGCAGCTGCTGCGCCATGTGGTGTTCCCGGCGGCGCTGCCCAGCATCTTCGCCGGCCTGCGCATCGGCATCGGCGCCGCCTGGATGCTGACCGTCACGGCGGAGATGGTCGCGGTCAAGAGCGGGCTCGGCTACGTGCTGTGGGACAGCTACTACTTCCTGCGCTACGACCTCGTCCTTGCCGCGATGGCCAGCATCGGGCTGCTGGGCTACGCCACCGACGCGCTGATCAAGCTGCTGATGTCCGCGGCGCTGCACTGGCAGCACGCCTCCACGCTCCAGAGCCGGGAGGGCTGACCCCATGGCCTCCATCGAACTGCGGAACATCACCAAGATCTACAGCGACGCCAAGCGCAAGCGCGACCTGCTGGCCATCGACGACGTCAGCCTGACGGTGGAGCGCAACGAGTTCCTCTGCCTGCTCGGTTCCTCCGGCTGCGGCAAGTCCACCCTGCTGAACATGATCGCCGGTTTCGAGAAGCCGACCAAGGGCACCGTCACCGTCGGCGGCAAGCCGGTGGACGGCCCCGGCGCCGACCGCGGCATGGTGTTCCAGCAGGCCACCCTGATGCCCTGGCTTCCGGTGTGGGAGAACATCGCCTTCCATCTGCGCCTGAAGGGCTGGCGCAAGGCCGACCGCCGCGCCGCCGCCCAGGAATACATCGATCTCGTCGGGCTGAAGGGCTTCGAGAACCATTATCCGGCCGAGCTGTCGGGCGGCATGAGCCAGCGCGTCGGCATCGCCCGCGCCCTGCTGATGAACCCGCAGGTCATCCTGATGGACGAGCCCTTCGCTGCACTCGACGCCCAGACCAAGATGGACATGCAGGAGGAGCTGGTCGCCATCTGGCAAAAGCAGCGCTGCACCATCGTCTTCGTCACCCACAGCGTCGACGAGGCCTTGGTGCTGGGCACCCAGGTCGCGGTTCTGACCAGCCGGCCGGGCCGCCTGCGCGAACGCATCGAGCTGGATCTGCCGCGCCCGCGCGACATCACCAGCCCGCGCTTCAACGATCACAAGCGTCACATCCTGAACCTGATCCGGGAAGAGGGCCTGCAACAGCGGCAGGTCGCCGCGGCATGACGGGCGCCTCCCAACCGCAGGACCTTTTGCCGACCGGTGCCGCCGTCATCGCCGGCGAAGCCTTCATCGGCGACGGAGCCGGGGTGATCGAGGATTTGGCGCTCGGCATCCGCGGCGGCGGCCCGCGCCCTGTGGGCATGTATCTGCCATCCAATCATTCGAAGAAAGACGAGTCCCCCGAGATGACCAAGCGCGTTCTTCTGGGCATGCTGACCCCGTCCTCCAACACGGTGCTCGAACCGGTGACCGCCGCCATGCTGAGCGGCCTGCCGGAGGTGAGCGCCCATTTCGGCCGCTTCACCGTCAAGGAGATCTCGCTGCGCGCCGCGGCGCTCGACCAGTTCACCGACGCGCCCTTCCTCGATGCCGCCCGTCTGCTGGCCGATGCGCAGCTGAACGTGATCGGCTGGAACGGCACTTCGGCCGGCTGGCTCGGCTTCGACGCCGACGTGAAGCTGTGCAAGGCGATCGAGGACGAGACCGGGATCCCTGCCTGCACCTCCATGCTGGCGCTGAACGAGATCCTGGAGACGACGGGGCGCAAGCGCATCGCCATCGTCAGCCCCTATCTCGACGAGATCCAGGACAAGATGGTCGCTAATTACAACGACGCCGGCTTCGAGGTGGTGGCCGAACGGCACCTGAACGACCGCGGCAACTTCTCCTTCTCCGAGATCTCCGAGGAGCGGATCGAGCGCATGTGCCTGGAGGTGGCGGAGGCCAAGCCGGAGGCCATCGCCATCATCTGCACCAACATGCGCGGCGCCCCGGTGGCGGAGAGGGTGGAAAAGGCCCTGGGCATCCCCGTCTACGACACGGTGTCCACCGTGCTGTGGAAGGCGCTGCGTATGACCGGTGTCGATACCCGCCGGGTCCAGGGCTGGGGCAGCCTGTTCCGGGACCTGCACGGCTGACGCGACAGGAAGGGGAGGGGAGCATGGACTTCGATCTGGTCATCCGCAACGGCACGGTCGCCACCGCGTCGGACGTGTTCAAGGCCGATGTCGGGGTAAAGGGCGGCACGGTGGCCGCCCTCGGCAGCGGGCTCGCCGCCGGGCGGGAGGAAATCGACGCCGAAGGGCTGCTGGTCCTGCCGGGCGGGGTGGACGGCCATGTCCATTTCGACCAGCCGACCGGCGACGAGTCCGTCATGGCCGACGATTTCCTGTCGGGCACCCGCTCGGCGGCCTTCGGCGGCACCACCACGGTGCTGCCCTTCGCCTGCCAGCAGAAGGGCCAGTCGCTGCGCGCCGCGGTGGAGGATTATCACCGCCGCGCCGCCGGCAAGCCGCTGATCGACTATGCCTTCCACCTGATCGTCACCGACCCGACGGAGCAGGTCCTGGGGCAGGAGCTGCCGGCGCTGATCCGCGACGGCTACACCTCCTTCAAGATCTACATGACCTACGACGCGCTGAAGCTGAACGACCGCCAGATCCTGGAGGTGCTGGACATCGCGCGGTCCGAGGGCGCCATGGTGATGATGCATGCGGAGAATGCCGACTGCATCGCCTGGCTGACCGAGAGGCTGGAGCGCGCCGGCCAGACCGCGCCCTTCTTCCACGGCGTCTCCCGTCCCCGCGTGGCGGAGCGCGAGGCGACCCACCGCGCCATCTCGTTGGCGGAGTTGGTGGATGTGCCGATCCTGATCGTCCATGTCTCCGGCGCCGACGCGGTGGAGCAGATCCGCTGGGCCCAGGGCCGTGGCCTGCGCATCTATGCCGAGACCTGCCCGCAATACCTGTTCCTGACCGCCGACGATCTGGGTGGGGCAGGGGGCGACGCGGGGTTCGAGGGAGCGAAATGCATCTGCTCGCCGCCGCCGCGCGACGCCGCCAACCAGCGGGTGATCTGGGACGGGCTGACCGGCGGCACCTTCCAGCTCTTCTCCTCCGACCATGCGCCCTTCCGTTTCGACGGGCCGGGCGGCAAGAAGGTGAACGGAGAGAAGGCCCCCTTCCGCTGCGTGCCCAACGGCATTCCGGGGGTGGAGACGCGGTTGCCGCTGCTGTTCTCCGAAGGCGTGATGAAAGGCCGCATGGAGCTGACGAAGTTCGTCGAGCTGACCTCCACGAATCCGGCCTGCATGTACGGACTGCACCCGCGCAAGGGGACCATCGCCGTCGGGTCGGACGCCGACATCGCGATCTGGGATCCCGCGCGCAAGGTAACGATCACCAACGCCATCCTGCATCACGAGGTCGATTACACCCCCTATGAGGGAATAGAGGTCACCGGCTGGCCGGTGGTCACGCTGTCGCGCGGGGAGGTGGTGTGCCGCGACGGCGCGCTGCTGGCGTCGCCCGGCCGCGGAGCCTTCCTGCCCTGCGGCCTGCCGGCCCCCGCCCGCCCGAAGGGAGCGCCGGCTCCGGCATTGCCCTTCTGACATTCTCTGACGGAAAGTGGGGACGCGCTAATGTGGTCGCGGCACGTCCCTCTATCGCGATAGACCAATTGGAAGCCGTTAACTTCCACTTCGGTCGGTGCTTGACCGGTAATGTTCGCCCGGTACAGTTTCTTTCCCTCTGGGGGTGCTTATGCGGAGCGCCACAACGCACTTGTTATGGCAGAGACTGTCAAGGAGACGCGTTCGTCTTCTTTCAGGTGAAGTTCGTTAGCGGCAGGTGAAGGTGAGGCCGCGTGCTTTTGCCCAGCCATAGATAAACTGCCGGATTTCCTCAGTTCTTGATTCTGCGGAATCCTGCCCGTCACGCTTTGAAACCGTTGCGCCATGGCCAATAAGCCAGGGCATCAGCCCAAGGTGGTCGTAGCTTTCACCATCATCATTATAACCTGGATTCAACCATTGAACAAAAATATCGTACCCTTCTTCGGATACGAAATCTAGGGTTCGGCGAACCGCTTCAGTGTATTGGATGGAGCAGATTACAATTTGACAATCTACATCCTGAAGTATGTCTCCGATGTATATTTGCCTCTCTTCTGGAGATCCGTTTATCAAAAAAACTTCAGCGCACTCGTCGTCGTAAAGATCTAACGTGCGGGCATTCTGTCCTGTCCGCACCATTGCGCCAAATAAAGTGTTCCAAGTTGATGACTTCCCAGAATTTCTGTTTCCTAATACACCAACAAACAACCGTTCTGGCATGATCTCCTCCAATATTATCTCATTGCATTGGCGTAAAGTTTAAATCTTTTCCATGAATCGCGGGTTTCTGGAGAGAAATGCGCCCTAGAAAAGATACGAGAACCCACACGCCATAAAGGATATGTGTCCACGATAGACAACCCAATTTGCCTCAAAGCCAGAACGGTCGCAAGCATATTACAATTATATGGAGATCGGCATTCGAATGTTCGCTCTTGGAGAGACGCCGGTTTCCTTGCTCGTGGCATCGCTGTTGCGGTTTGTGCCCATAGAGATGCCACGGAGCATGGATTGGCTTTTCGAGCGGATGGCGCGGATCGTCGGGTTGCGCTGTAGTCGCCCATAGGGGACACGGCCGCCCCGGCATTCCTGTCCCGCCGCGGCGGCGCTTACACAGCCACCCGCTTCTCGCGGACGGCCTCGATGGTCCGCATCACGCCGCGCAGTTCGGCGAGACCCTTCAGCCGGCCGACGAAGGAATAGCCGGGATTCATCGTCTGGCCGATGTCGTCGCCCAGCAGATGGCCATGGTCGGGACGCATCGGGATCTGGGCGTCGGCACGGCCGGACTGCTTGCGGCGGGCCTCCTCCTCGATCAGCGCCGCGGCCACGCCGATCAGGTCGGTGTCACCGCCGAGATGGTCGGCCTCGTAGAAGGACCCGTCCGGCTCGTGCGTGGTGTTGCGCAGATGGACGAAATGGATGCGCGGCGCGAATTCCTTCGCCATCGCCACCAGATCGTTCTTCGGGTTGGACCCGAAGGACCCCGTGCACAGCGTCAGCCCGCAGGCCTCCTGCGGCACGGCCTTGAACATCGCCCGCACGTCGTCGGCGGTGGACATCACACGCGGCAGGCCGAAGATGGGGAAAGACGGATCGTCGGGGTGGATGCACAGCCGCACCCCTTCCTCTTCCGCGACCGGGGTGATCTCGCGCAGGAACTCGACCAGATTGGCGCGCAGATCCTCGACGCCGATCTCCTGATACAGCTCCAGCATGCCGCGGAAGCTGTTGCGGTCATAGGCGAAGTCGCGCGCCGGCAACCAGTCGATCAGGTTGCGTTCCAGCTCGGCCACCTGCTCCGCGCTCATCGCCTCGAAGCGCGCCTTGGCGGCGGCGATGTGGGCGGGATCGTAGCTGGCCTCGGCGTTGCGGCGCTTCAGCACGAACAGGTCGTAGGCAGCGAAATCGACGCTGTCGTAGCGCAGGGCATAGCCGCCGTTCGGCAGCCGGTGCATCAGGTTGGTCCGGCTCCAGTCGGTGATGACCATGAAGTTGTAGCAGATCACCGGGATGCCGGCGCGGGCGACGTTGCGGATCGACTGCTTGTAATTGTCGATCTTGGTGCGGAAGTCGCCGGTGCGGGTTTTGATCTCCTCGCCGACGCCGATGCTCTCCACCACGGCCCAGGTCAGGCCGGCGGCCTCGACCATGGCGCGGCGCTTCTGGATTTCCTCAGGCGTCCAGACGCTGCCCTGGTTCATGTGGTGCAGCGCCGTGACGATGCCGGTGGCACCGGCCTGACGGGCCTTCTCCAGGGAGACGGGATCGTCCGGGCCGAACCAGCGCCAGGTTTCCTGCATGATATGGTCCTTTCAAAAACGGGTCTGCTTGCGGCGGTCGTGACCGCCGCGATGTCACGGGTTGGCGAGGATAGCGGTCAGTGTCCTCGCGACGCCGACGGTCATCAGGCTGTCGAGATGGCGGACCACCGCATCGCGGAAGCCGGCCTCGGCGACCAGGTCCGGCGCGAAGATGTCCTCGATGGCGAACAGGGCCGCCGCCAGCGCGCCGGCATCGCCGGCATGGACGCGGGCGATGCGGGTCAGCGTCGCCGCCATCGGATCGGCCACCGTGTACGCGTTGCCGGCCTCGTCCTTTTCCAGCAGGAAGCGCATCCAGGCCGCGACGGCCAGCGGAATCACCGCCGGGACCTTGCCGGTGGCGATCAGCTCGCTGGCCGGCTCCAGCAGGCGCGGCGGCAGTTTCTGCGATCCGTCCGACGAGATCTGGATCGTGCGGTGGCGGATGCCGGGGTTGCGGAAGCGCGCCTCCAGCGCCGCTGTGTAGGCGGGAATGTCGGTTCCCGGCACCGGCGGCAGGGTGGGGATCAGGTCGGACGCCCACAGCCGGCGCATGACGGCGGGCAGCTGCGGGTCGGCCATGGCGTCGGCGATGGTCTCGATCCCGGCGATCACCGACAGATAGGCCAGCAGCGAATGGGCGCCGTTCAGGCAACGCAGCTTCATCAGCTCGAACGGATGGACATCGTCCACCAGGATGGCGCCGGCCTTTTCCCAGGCCGGGCGGCCGAGCGGGAAGCGGTCCTCGATCACCCATTGCTTGAACGGCTCGGTCACCACCGGCCAGGCGTCGGCGCAGCCCAGCGCCGCGTCCACCGTGGCGCGGTCGGCATCCTGGGTGGCCGGCGTGATGCGGTCGACCATGGTGCAGGGGAAGCTGACCTGCTTCGCGATGTAGGCGGCAAGCTCCGGATCGCGCAGCTCGGCATAGCGGACGACGATCCCCTTAACCTTGATGCCGTTCTGGGCGAGGTTGTCGCAGACCAGCACGGTGAAGGGCGGCTGTCCGGCGGCGCGGCGGCGGCGGATGGCCTCGCACAGCAGGCCGGGAACGCTGCGCGGCGCCGTGGGATCGGCAAGGTCGGCGCGGATCAGCGGATGCGCCTCGTCCAGCGAGCCGGTTGCGGCGTCCTGGCAATAGCCCTTCTCCGTGACCGTCAGGGTGACGATGCGGATCTCCGGCTTCGCCGTCAGGGCCAGCACCTCTCCCAACTGGTCGGCGGTTGCCATGGCGTCGAGGAAGGAGCCGACCACGCGCAGGCGGTCGCGGGTTCCCTCGCGCACCAGCAGCGTATAGAGGCAGTCCTGCGGCTTCAGCGCGTCGCGGATGGCGGGCGACAGCGGATCGACGCCGACGATGCCCCAATCCGTCTCTCCGGTCGCCAGCACGTCGTCGGTGTAGGTGGCGAGATGGGCGCGGCAGAAGGCGCCGAGGCCGATATGGACGATGCCCGGCGTCACCGCGGTGCGGTCGTAGGCGGGACGTTCGACCGCTTGCGGCAGGCGGCGGAGGGTATCGGGGGACAGGCGGGTTTGTGAAGGACGGACCGCCAGCAGGGCGGTGTTCGCGTCGGGCATGATGGGCTCCGGTTCGCGGCGGTCGCTGCGGTCACCCTGTTTTCCGCTGTCGCGGAGTGTCGCGGGGGGCCGGTGCACCGTCATTCGGTCAGGCTTGGATGGTTCGGGATAACTCCGGGGCGGGATGCCCCGGAGCCATGGGGTGGGCTTGTCAGACCTCGATGCCGGCCGGGGTGCGGCCCGACCCGGTTTTCGGCAGCACGAAATGCATGATCGCCAGACCGACGAGGTAGAGGACGGAGGCGATGCCGAACAGCACCTGATAGTTGCCGTTGGTGGCGTCCAGCAGGCGGCCGACGCCCATCGACACGAACATGCCGACGAAGTAGGCGCAGAAGCCGCCGATGCCCACCACCGAACCCACCGCGTTGCGCGGCATGGTGTCGGACACGATGGTGTAGACGTTGGCCGAATAGCCCTGATGGGCGGAGGCGGCGATGCCGATCAGCAGCACGGCCAGCCACATGTTGGACACGGTGGAGGCGAAGAACACCGGCAGCACGCACAGGCCGCAGACCAGGAAGGTCAGCTTGCGGGCGCGCAGGGGCTTCATGCCGCGCTTGATCAGGTGGGAGGAGAACCAGCCGCCGCCGACACTGCCGAAATCGGCCATGGTGTAGATGATGATCAGCGGCAGCATCGCCCCGAACAGGTTGACGCCATACTGCTTGTTCAGGAAGCCGGGAACCCAGTTCAGGTAGAACCACCAGACCGGAGCCGAGAAGCAGGTGCCGACGATGTTCGCCCAGGTGCCGCGGTAGCTCAGCAGCTTGATCCAGGGGATGTTCTCCTGCGGCAGCACGGGGTCGCTGCGGATGTAGGCCAGCTCCTCGGCCGTCAGCTTCGGATGCTCTTCCGGCTTGCGGTAGATCAGCAGCCAGGCGATGACCCAGAAGAAGCCGATGCCGCCGGTGACCAGGAACGCCGCCTGCCAGCCGAAGGCGACCAGCAGGATCGGCACCAGGATCGGCGCCACGACCGCACCGACGTTGGATCCCGCGTTGAAGATGCCGGTGGCGAGCGCCCGTTCCTTGGCCGGGAACCACTCCGACACCGCCTTGATCGAGGCCGGGAAATTGCCGCCTTCGGTCAGGCCGAGGCCGGCGCGCGCCACCTTGAAGCCGAAGACGCTGCCCATGAAGGCGTGGATGCAGGCGAAGAAGCTCCAGCCGGCGACGGCGGCCGGCAGGCCGATGCGGATGCCGACCTTGTCCATCAGACGGCCGCAGCCGATGTAGCCGAAGGCGTAGGCCAGCGAGAAGGCGGCGACGATGTCGCCATAATCTGACTCGGTCCAGCCCATGTCGCCCATCAGCGTGGACTTCAGCAGGCCAAGGACCTGACGGTCCATGTAATTGATGGTGGTCGAGAAGAAGAGCAGGGCGCAGATGGTCCAGCGGTAGCGGCCGATGGCCTTGCTCACCGTGACCGCCGCCTTGCCGATGCCGCCGGCCCTGCCGGACGGCTCCGCCGACTGCGCGGGAGCGGCGTCGGCAATGATCTGTTCGCTCATGATTTGGCGTCTCCAGCCAGGACGCGTGTCACCGCCGCCGGTCTTCGATCCCGCACCCATGGCCGACCCTTCATCGGTCGCAGGCGCGCCGAAGGGCATGCGCGGAAGCCGCTGGTCCTGGCTTCCACGCTGCGTCGGGCGGCAGCGTCTCGCGTTTCAGCACTGTCTCCTGGAGCAGTCCGGCCATCGTCTGGAGCGGTGCCGTTTCGGTACCGTTCGTGGCGTTGCATACTACCATTCCAGTTGCTGGTATATTAGTTGCGCGGCTGGTCGGTGGTCAATCGGGCCAGCTGCGGCATTTCGTCAAGTCCGCCGCCGGCCGAAAACCTGAATGACCAGATATCCGATGGCGTCCTCGTCTGATGGGAGTAACCCCAATGTACAATATCAGGATATCCGCATGAGGATGGTGAGCTGAGCCATTCAGGATATGGGAGGTGGCAGGGTGGTGGAACCGGACGCCACGGCGGCGATCATGACGGCACTGGCCGGCGGCGTTGGCCTGCTGGCCCTGATGACCCTCGGGTACGGCACCGTCCTTTGCCGGTTGGATGACCGGCCGTTGCTGCGGCGGATATGCCTGGGCCTGCTGTTCGGCGCCGGCGGCGTCGCGGCGATGCTGCAGTCGGTGCCGGTGGCGCCCGGCGTCTATCTGGACGTGAAGGCGGTTCCGGTCGCGCTGGCGGCTCCCTTCGGCGGAACGCTGGCCGCCATGCTGGCCGCCGTCATCGTTGCATCGGGTCGTATCGCCATCGGCGGCACCGGCATGCTTCCCGGCGTGGCCGGGATTCTGCTCGCCGGCGGAATCGGACTCCTGTTGGTCTGGCTGACGCCCGCGGTGGAATGGCGGGGGGCGAGGCCGCTGTTCCTGCTGGCGCCCGTTGCGTCGCTGCACACGCTCAGCATCTTCGTGCTGCCTTGGAGCATGGCGCTGCCGGCCTTCATCCATGGCGGACTTCCGGTCGCCCTTTTCACGGCGGCCGGCGTCCTGATGCTGGGAACGATGCTGGCCCGCGAACGCCGCCGCGTGGATACCGAGAGGGTACTCCGCGATGCCGCACTCAGCGATCCGTTGACCGGCCTCGCCAACCGCCGGGCCTTCTTCGGGGCCATCGACCGCGAAGTCGCCGGTGCGCTGCGCCAGCATACGCCGATGTCGCTCCTGATGCTGGACATCGATCATTTCAAGGAGGTCAATGACGCGCGCGGTCACGATGCCGGCGATGCGGTGCTGGTGGCCTTGAGCCGCGTTCTGCTGCGCGGCGTTCGCCAGAGTGACCTGGTCGCCCGCTTCGGCGGCGAGGAGTTCGCCATCCTGCTGCCCTGCACGCCGGTCGAGGGCGCCTTCCTGCTCGCCGAGCGCCTGCGCTGCGCCGTTCGCGACAGCGGCATCGAGCATGATGGAACCGTCCTGCATGTGACCGTCAGCATCGGCGTCTCCAGCCTCACCAGGAATGCGGACCGCCCCGACAGCTTGATCAAGGCGGCCGACATTGCGCTCTACCGTGCCAAGTCGGACGGCCGGGACCGGGTCTGCCGCGACCACGCGCTCTGTCCGCCGGAACCGGTGCCGGCCGTGTAGGCCTGATCGGTTCAAGCGGAACCGCTTGAAGCGTGGCTCACACGGAACACCCTGAGCCTAGAGTCCGTTCGCGGCCCTCATCCCGCCTGCCGGGCGCGGGGGGAGGCGCAGGCGGCGGCGACGACCTCTCCGGTGCGGCCGACATGGTGGACGAACAGATGCTCGGCGGTCTTGCCGTCACGAGCCTCCAGCGCGGCCAGGATCTCGCGGTGCTCCAGCACCGACTCCTTCCATCGTCCCTGAGCGCCCAGCGCGAAGTAGCGCGCCCGAGCCAGCCGGCCGAGCAGCCGGTCATGCGCCTCCACCAGCGCCGGATTCTTGGCGCTCGACACGATCAGCCGGTGGATCTTCTGGTTGATCGCGAAGTACTCCTCCAGTGCGCCGGCCCCCTGCAGCGCCTCGATCTTCTCCTGGAAGCCGCGCAGGCGGCGCAGGTCGGCGGCCGTCATCCGCTCGGCGGCGAGCCGGGCTGCGAAGCTCTCGATGCACCCCTCCGCCTCGAACAGGTGGGTCAGTTCGGCGGCGTCGAGCGGGGCGACGATGGCGTTGCGGTTGGGGCGCAGCATCACCAGCCCGTCGGCCGCCAGCAGCTTCAGCGCCTCGCGCAGCGGCGTGCGGGAAATGCCGAGCTTCTCGCTCAGTTCCGGTTCGATCAGGCGGGCGGACGGCGCCAGTTCGCCATAGATGATCATGTCGCGCAGCCTGTCCACCGCCATGTCGGCCAGCGGCGGAGGCGGCACCGCGCGCCGGCGGCGGACAGGGGAGGTGGCAGGGGAGGTGGCAGGGGCGATGTCTGGGGCAGTGTCCGGCATGTCGTCCGGCCGGTCGTCGTTCTCGAAGGTCATGGTCGGGCTCATGGCTGGGATTCCGGCCCGCGCCCGGCGAGCGTTTCCTCTGCGAAAGCGGCGAAGCGCAGCACCCGGCGGTCCATCCCGCGCGGAGCCACGATCTGCAGGCCCACCGGCAGCCCGCCGCGCCCCGTCCCGCAGGGCAGGCTGAGCGCCGGGACCTTGGCGTGGTTGAACAGCGGGGTGAAGACGGCATGGGCGCGCGGCGCCACCGGCTGGCCGCCGATGGTCTCCGGTCCCAGCCTGTCGAGCGGCCAGGCCACGCAGGGTGTGGTCGGGCCGACGAGCAGGTCCACCTGTGCGAACTGTGCGGCAAGCGTCCGGCCGACCTCGACGCCGAGCAGTTGCGCCGCTGCGACCTCCGCCCCGCTCAAGGACAGGCCGCGTTCGATCTGGACGGCGATGTCGGGATCGAACAGGCCGGGATCGCGGCGGAACGTGTCACCGTAAAGCGCGGCGAGCCCGGCATGCTGCAGCGGCATCAGCGCCGTCTCGGTGACCCCGGCAGGCCAGTGCGGGAAACCGCCTTCGGGACGGACGATGCGGGCACCGGCGCGGGCCAGCGCCTCCACCGCCCGCTCCACCGCTGCGCGCACATCGTCGTCCACCGGGGCGTCCAGACCGAATGTGGGGCTGTAGGCGACGGTCAGGGAGGAGGCCGGCCGCTCCTCCGCCGGTGCGATGGCGGCGGAGTCGGGGTCGCGCGTGTCGGGGCCGGCGAGCGCCTCGAACAACAGGGCGGCGTCGGCGACATCGGCGGCGATGGGCGCCATCACCGCGATGCCGGTGAAGGGCTCGGCGAAGCCGGGTCCGTAGGGGATGGCGCCGAAGCTGGGCTTGAAGCCGACCGCGCCGACATGGGCCGGCGGGCGGCGGCTCGATCCTCCGGCATCGGTGCCGAGCGCCAGCGGCACCAGCCCGCCCGCCACCGCCGCAGCCGGCCCGCCGCTGGAGCCGCCGGGAGTCAGGCTGGGGTCCATCGGGTGGCGGGTCGGGCCGAACAGCGGGTTGGTGGTGACGCCCTTGCAGGCGAATTCCGAGCTGTTGGTCATGCCGACGACGACGGCGCCGGCGCGGCGCAGCCGCTCCACCGCGATGGCGTCGGCGGGGGCGTGGAAATCGGCGAACAGGCGCGATCCCTGGGTGACCCGGCGGCCGGCGACCCAGATGGTATCCTTGACCGCCACCGGCACGCCGGCCAGTGGCAAATCCTCTCCGGCGGCGATCCGGCGGTCCACCCGGTCGGCCTCGGCCAGCGCCTGTTCGGCATGGATGTCGACCAGGGCATTCAGCGCCGGATTGCCGGCCGCGATGCGGGCGAGCGCCGCATCGGTCGCGGCTCGGGCGCTGCCGTGCCCGGTGCGCACTGTGTCGGCAATGGTCGCGGCACGAAGGGGCTGGGTCATCGCTTGCCTCCGAGCAGGCTCAGTCCCGCCAGCGCCGCCAGCAGCCCCACCACGAGATAGCCGGCGGCGAGGCTGCTGACCGCGGCAGCGGCCACCAGCAGGACGGGACCGACGATCAGCCCGGCAAAGCCGCCGACCATCACCGCACCCGTCGCCTCGCCGATGCGGCCCGCCGGCGCCAGCCGCGCCACCTCGGCCAGGAACACCCCGTTCCAGCCGCTGGCGGTCAGTCCGAACAGGAAGGTCAGTGTCACCAGCACCGGGAAGGGCAGCGCGGCGCCTGTCAGCGCGACCAGCGCCGACGCGGCGGCCATGCCCAACCCGAGCAGACCGACCAGCAGGCGCGGCGCCACCCAGCGCGAGGCGACCACGCCCCAGCCGAGCCGGCCGGCCAACCCGCCGGCCTGCCCGGCAGCAAGAGCAACGCCGGCGGCGACATGTTCCAGCCCAAGTTCCGACACGGCGAAGACCACGAAGAATCCATTGAGCGTCAGCTGGCTCGCCGCATAGGGGGCGGAGACGAGAGACAGCCGCCGCAACGCCGGATCGCTGCGCAGCAGCCGGACCGCTGCCATCAGCCCGAAGCCGGTGGTGGCGGACCGCGTCAGCGGATCATAGGCCGGCCGCAGTCGCTCGAACGGCAGGACACAGAGCAGGGCAAGTGCGGCGATGGCCGCATAGCCGGCGCGCGGGTCGGCGACGGCGGCCAGCAGCGGCAGGGCCAGCGATCCGGCCATCGCGCCGATCTGGTTGCCGGTCTGGCGGACGGAGAACACCATCGGCCGGTCGGCCTCGCGCACCAGCCGGCCGAGGATGGCGGCGCTGGCCGGGGTCTCCGGCCCGCAGGCCAGCCCGATGGCGATCCCTGCCGCCAGCAGCGCCAGGGTGCTGCCCCCCGTCATTGCGCACAGCATGGCAGCGGCCACCGCCACCGCGCAGAAGCTCGCCATCCGGAAGGAGCCCAGCCGCCCGGCCAGCACGCCGCCGCCCAGCGAGGCCGCCATCCCCACGGCGAAACCAGTGGTGCTGAACAGGCCCAGCCCCGCCGGATCGATGCCCATTCGCGGCGCCAGCACGCCCGGTGCGAACAGGGCGAGAGCCACCAGCGCCTGCAGGCCGGTCATTCCGATCAGCGCCGGCAAAAGCGGCGGCTGTGCTGGTGTGTCCACCGCGGATTCGGCTACCATTGCGGAAATCCAGACCTGGAGGCGGCATGGCCGGCGGTATTTCGATTCACGGCGTCGACGTGGCGCGCGGCATTGCCGCCGAAGGGCTGCGGGTGGAGCTTTACGCCCTGACGCCCGACCGCCGCCTGCTGGCCGACGGTCGGCTCGGCGCCAACGGTCAGCTCGACCATCCCACCGTTCGCGGCGAGGGCGTCGAAACCGGCCCGCACGAGGTGCTGTTCTATGTCGGCGACTGGCTGTGCGCGGCGGGATATCCGGAGGAGCAGACCCGCTTCCTCGACATCATGCCCTTCCGCTTCAAAGTGACCGACCTGGACCGCCATCTGCATCTGCCCTTCAAATTCACCCCCTTCGGGGTTTCTCTCTTTCTGGGTGTATAGGCCGGCTCAGGTCAACCGCTTCGACAGGCCGGCGACGCGCTCCATCGCCAGCATCAGCGCGATGGTGGCGACGATCAGCACGCCCGACAGCGCCGCGACCGTCACGTCGAGCTTGCCTTCCAGATCCTGCCACATGCGGATCGGCAGCATGTCGGTCGCGGCGTCGCGCAGGAACAGCGACACCGGCACATTGTCGAAGGAGGCCATGAAGGCGATGAATCCGCCGGCCATGATGCCCGGCCGGATCAGCGGCAGGGTGATGCGGCGGAAGGTGAACCAGCGGGTGGCGCCCAGGCTGGCCGAGGCCTCCAGCAGCGTGGGATTCATCTGCGCCAGCGACGCCACGGTGTTGCGCACCACGAAGGGCACCGACACCACGGTATGGCCGATGATGAGGGTCAGCGGCGACACCGGGACGCCGACCAGCGAGAAGAACATCAACGACGACAGCCCGAAAGCCAGCGCCGGCAGAACCAGCGGCGACAGGAACAGGCTGTCCAGCACCCGCGCCGTCAGGCTGGCCGAGCGCGCGATGCCCAGCGAGGCGGCCACCCCCAGCAGGATCGACAGGCCGGTCGCCCAGGCCGCCACCTTCAGGCTGTTCATCAGCGCGAACTGCAGCTGCCAGGCGTTCCACAGCTCGACATACCAGCGCAGCGAATAGCCCGGCGGCGGGAATTTCAGCGAATAGCCGCTGGTGAAGGACACCCAGATCACCACGACCGTCGGTGCCGCCAGCAGCAGCAGGGCCAGCAGCGCGACCCCGGTCATGACGATGCGGAAGCTGAGCGCGTCGAAATCGATGCGGCGGTTGCCCATGGCGGCCTCCCCGAGGTCAGGCGTTGGTGTAGCCGCGCGACAGGCGGCCCAGCACGTTGAAGACCGACACCACCACCAGCACCGCGACCAGGAAGATGACGGAGATCGCGGCGGCGAAGGGCCAGTTCTGCAGGGTGGAGGCCTGCTGGTAGATGTACATCGGCATGAACAGCATCTGCCCGCCGCCGATCAGGCTCTGGGTAATGAAGGCGGTGATGGCGGCGGCATAGGTCAGCAGGCAGCCGGCAATGATCCCCGGCAGCGACAGCGGCAGGATCACCTTGCGGAAGGTCCGCCAATGCCCGGCGCCCAGCACCGACGAGGCGTCGGCGAGGTTCGGGTCGATCCGGCTCAGCGCCGTGATCAGCGGCAGCACCATCAGCGGCATCTGCACCTGCGCCAGAGCCATCACCACGCCGCTTTCGGTGTAGAGCAGCTTCAGCGGCGTGTCGATCAGCCCCAGCCCGAGCAGCGAGGCGTTGACGATTCCCTGCCGTCCCAGGATGACCACCCAGGCGAAGGTGCGCACCACCACGCTGGTCAGCAGCGGCAGCAGCACCAACAGCATGATGAGACCCTTGGCCCATCCGGGGGAGCGCTGGTGCAGCCACGCCACCGGATATCCCAGCAGCAGCGTCAGCGCCGTGACCTTCACCCCCAGCCACAGCGTCGATCCCAGCACGCCGAGGCTGAAGCTGTCGCCGAGGAAGTTGACGTACTGGGTCAATCCGAACCGCCCGCCCTGCGGATCGGTCTGGAAGCTCAGCGCCAGCAGGATGACCAGCGGCGTGACGAAGAAGACGACGAACCCCGCCGCCAGCGGCGCCGCCAGTTTCAGGTCGTATGTGGTGACGTTGCGCAGCGTCGCGGCCATTGCGGGCTCCTTTCCGATATCCCTCTCCCGGGGCGGGAGAGGGAGAGCTTCAGCGGGGCGTTCGCGTCATCACACCCTGATCTCGCGGTTGAAGCGTTCGATCCAGGCGCTGCGCTGTTCGTTGATCTTGGCCCAGTCCTGGAAGACGAACTTCTTCGCGATCTCGGCATGGTCCTTGGCAAGCGTCTTGGCGAGTTCGCCCTTGATCGCGACCTTGGTGTTGGTCGGCACGATCAGGAACGGCTCCTCCATCAGCTGGGCCTGGACCTCCGGCGACAGGGCGGCTTCGATCAGTTTGAAGGCCAGCTCCTTGTTGGGAGAGTTCTTGACGATGTGGATGGTCGTCTTGAAGGCGATGGCGCCTTCCTTGGGGATGACGAACTCCACCGGGACGCCGCGCGCCTTCAGGATCTGGATGGCGTTGAAATTGCCGGGCGAGATGTCGATCTGCCCCTGCTGGAACAGGGTGGCGAGCTGTCCGGGGTTGGCGGCGACGGCGGCGAGGCTGGGGCGCAGCGCCTCCAGCGCCTTGAAGGCGGGGTCGATGTTGGACTCCGACCCGCCATGCATCTTGGCCAGTTCCACCATGAAGCCGGTGCCGAGCGTCGAGTTCAGGTTGGTGATGCCGACGCGGCCCTTGAATTCCGGCTTCCACAGATCGGCCCAGGAGGTCGGCGGCGTCTTCACCGTTTCCGGGTTGTAGGTGATGCCGACCACCTGGAAGAAGGGCGACGGCCCCATCGGCACCTGGGCCTCCGGGATCAGGTCCTTGTAGTAGGCGCTTTTCTCCACCGGATAGGGCTCGACCAGATCCTGGGCGATGGCCTGCAGCGCGGGACCCGGATCGTGCAGCATGACGTCGATCGGCGGATTGGTCTTCGCCGCGTTCACCTTGGCGATCTGGTCGACCGACAGCATGGGGTCGAGCACCATGTCGGCGTTGCCGGTCGCCTTGCGGAAGGCGGGGACGAGCACGGCCTTGTGCGCCTCCTCCCAGCTGCCGGTGAAGGTCGCGAAGACCAACGGGCGCGCCTGCGCCCAGGTCAGGCCGGGGAAGGCGTGCATGGCACCCAGCGTCAGGGCCGTCTGCATCAGGGTGCGGCGGGTCAGCAGCATGGATCACTCCTGTCGGGTGGGGAGGCGAAGGGGGAAAGGAAAGACGGATCAGGCCGCGGCGAAGACCGAGGCGAGGCGGGGGGCGACCGGGGCGAGGCGCACCGGCGTGCCGGGGGGGAACAGCGCGGCGCGGTCGATGCGCGGTTCCGACACCTTCACGGCCGATCCGTCGGCGACGCGCACTTCGTGGACGATTGTGGCGCCCAGCGGCAGCCCCATCTCGACCACGCCGTTCAGCGTGTCGGCGCCGGAGGCCGCCGGATCGACGCGCAGATGCTCCGGCCGCAGGCAGACGGTGACGCGGCCTCCGGGGCGGACGTCGCCCTTGGGGGCGCGCGTCTCGATGGTGCCGCCGGCATCCAGCCGCACCGTGCCGCCGCTGCGGTCGGCATCGAGCAGAACGCCGCCCAGCAGGTTGGCGGAGCCGACGAAGGTGTTGACGAAGAGGCTGTCCGGCGCGTCGTAGATGTCGCTCGGCGGGGAGAACTGCTCCAGCCGGCCCTGGCTCAGCACCGCGACGCGGTCAGCCATCGACAGCGCCTCCTCCTGGTCATGGGTGACGAGGATGGTGGTGATGCCGGACAGGCGCTGGATGCGCTTCACCTCGATCTGCATGTCGAGGCGCAGGTTCTTGTCCAGCGCCGCGAAAGGTTCGTCGAGCAGCAGGATCGACGGGTTCACCGCCAGCGCGCGGGCCAGGGCGACGCGCTGCTGCTGCCCGCCGGACAGCTGGCGCGGCATGCGGTCGCCGAGATGGCCCAGCTTCACCAGATCCAGCATGCGCTGGGCCTCGCTGCGCTGGGTGGCACGGTCGACGCCGCGGGCGTCCAGCCCATAGGCGACATTCTCCGCCACCGTCATGTGTGGGAACAGCGCGTAGTTCTGGAAGACGATGCCGACGGAGCGGCGGTTGGGCGGCAGCCCGTCGATGGCCTCGCCGCCGACGATGACGTGGCCCTTTGTCTGGGCCATGAAGCCGGCGATGATCCGCAGCAGGGTCGTCTTGCCGCAACCCGACGGGCCGAGCAGGGCGACCAGCTCGCCGCCCTTGATGTCGAGCGTCACGTCGTTGACGGCCAGCGTGTTGCCGTAGCGCTGGGTGATCCCGTCGAGAAGAAGCGTCTGCCCACGTTGGGCCGACTGGCTGCTTTGCGAGGCTCCGACCATGACTGCACCGTCCGTTTCGCGTTGCGCTTTGCAGATCGTTAGATAGCAAAGCGCATGCCGTTTTCGGACTTGTGGAGTTATATCAGAGACTTATATGTATTATTGGTCTTTGGGCAGACGGGTGGTGGCGCCCAGATGATGCTGAAATAAGCGGCAGGCGCAGGCAATTGCCGCATTTGGCGCCAGCAGTGCTGTGTACGTATTCCGCTTCGGGGAAGTTCTCTGCCCCCTCCCTAAC